>NZ_JAVBIG010000001.1:0-413944 GCF_032821655.1 Corynebacterium sp. CTNIH16
GCCCACGACGTAGGTGCGGGTGCAATCGGAGTTGAACCCGCGCAGGTGCGCACCGAAATCGATGGTCACAAGGTCGCCGTCCTCGATGGTCCGGTCATCGGCACCATGGTGCGGCATTGCCGAATTCGGGCCAGAGGCGACGATGGTATCGAAGCTCACCCGCTCCGAGCCGAGCATGCGCATCCGGTATTCCAAATCGGCGGCCACCTGGCGCTCGGTGCGGCCGGCACGCAGCTCGCCTGCAGCAAGCAAGTCTTCCAGTGCCTGGTTAGCCAGGGCGGCAATTTCTTCCAACTTTTCTAGCTCAAGTTGGTCCTTGACCAAGCGGATATTTTCAATCACCCCAGTAACAGGGACCAAGGTGACCGACTCCGGAGCCGAGTCTTCAAGGTCCTTGAGCTCAGAGACCGTGAGATAGTCGGCTTCGAAGCCCACGCGGACCGGGCCGTCAACATCGGCAAACTGCTGGAGGAGCACCTTTCCTACCGCGCGGCCTTGGATAGCCTCCAGATCGGGAACCTCGCGGGCGATCTGCGTGGTGTACCGGCCGTCGGTAGCAACCTGCGCGGTAAGATCCTTGCGCAAAAGCAGCCCGCCATTCGAACCGGAGAACCCCGAAAGGTAGCGCACGTGCGTGAGGTGGGTTACCAGAACGGCATCTATGCGCTGGGCGGCTAGTTTCGCGGCAAGCTTGCGGCGCCGGTCGTTAAAGCGGGTATCTGCCAAAGCCATGATTTCATCCTTCTGGGTCGACTGCGGTGTAGAAAGTATCCACCCAGTATATCGACGCCGCCACCACAGTTGGGCCGCTTTATCTCTTCACGGCTTCTATCCAGCCCGTTCGTGGGTGCTTATTGGCACAGGTAATCCACTGCCGCCACGTAGCCAAAAACTCCCAACCCGGCGATGACGCCGCGGGCAATAGGGCTGAGATAAGAGTGATGGCGGAAGGGCTCGCGCGCATGCACATTAGAGATATGCACCTCAACGAATCCGGCTCCATCCGCGACCTCTGCCAAGGCGTCCCGCAGGGCCACTGAGGTATGGGTAAAACCGCCGGGGTTGATAATCACTGGGTGCCCCGCATCCGCAGCGGCATGTACTTTCTCAATCAGCTCGCCCTCATGGTTGGACTGGAAGCACTCTACTTCTGCCCCGTGCTCGGCGGCGCGAGAGGAGACCATATTCTCTACGTCCGCCAAGGTGGTGGAGCCGTAGACATCCGGCTGCCGCTTTCCCAAGCGGTTCAAGTTCGGGCCATTGAGTACAATAATCTTCATTTCTACTCCGAAATCGCGGCGTAGGCCGCCTCTAGCTCTTCCGTGCTGGGGCCTTCTAAGCGCGTGGTCTCGCCCACCCCAGTCAAAGCGACAAAGCGAATCTTGCCGTCGCGGTTCTTCTTATCGTGGGTCATTGCCTCATGCAGGTCTGCAAACTGGCCTGCTCTATATGACGTCGGCAGCCCAATGCTGTGCAGGATACGGCGGTGCTTTTCCACAAGTTCAGTGTCAATGAGGCCGCGCGCTTGCGACAGGTGGGCAATAAACATCATGCCGACCGCTACCGCGTTGCCATGGCGCCATTCGTAATGTTCATGGCGCTCCACAGCATGGCCAAAGGTATGGCCGTAGTTCAGCGTTTCACGCAGTCCCGATTCTTTGAGGTCCTCGCCTACCACCGCGGCCTTAACCGCAATAGAGCGCGCAATCAGTTCTGGAAGGAAGCCCTGCGGATCCAAACAAGCGGAAGGATCACTTTCATAGTGCTCAAGGATTACCGGGTCATGGATGAACCCAGTCTTGATGATCTCTGCCGAACCGGCCACGAGTTCTGCCGTGGGCAGGGTTTCAAGGCGTTCCAGATCCACAAATACAGAATCCGGCTCGTGGAAGGCTCCGACCAGATTTTTCCCGGCTGCCGTATTGATGCCGGTTTTGCCGCCGACGGCTGCGTCAACCATTGCCAAAAGCGTGGTAGGAACCTGGATGACCTTGATACCACGCATCCACCCGGCCGCGGCAGACCCCGCCAAATCGGTGGTGGCACCACCTCCCAGGCCGATGATGACGTCACGGCGGTTAAAGCCCTTCTCCCCCAGCTGATCCCATACTCCACCGATGACGCTGAGCTGCTTGGCGGCCTCGGCATCGGGGACATCGATAAGCGTAGGCGAAACTCCCTCCGCGGCAGCGAGTTCGGCTAGGTGCTCAGCCGCGGCACGCAGCGGCGGCTGGAAGACAATGCCCGCCTGGTTGGCACCAATCTCCACGCAGCGCCGTGCGATGTCCTGGTTTAAACCGGCGCCAATGCGAACTTCATAGGGCTGCGGTCCATTAACGGCAATCGTGGGCATGGGGTGGTCCTTTCCGTTCGCCGCCCAGCCGGTGTGGCGAGGAACAAGTGCTAGCGCAGGAGCTTTTAAAGGGTATCGAGAAAGCCGAGAATATCGCCGACTACCTGCTGCGGGGTCCGGGCATCGGTGCGTACCCGGTAATCGGCAACTTCCAGGTAATACTGGCGCCGCGCTTCCACGAGGCTGCGATAGTGCTCAAGGGGATCCTCAGCCGCAAGAACCGGCCGGTTACTATCGCCGGAGGTGCGCCGTACACCTTCTTCAGGGGAAATATCCAAGAAGATGACGGTATGGCGCTCCAGTAGTTCACGGGTGGAATCCGTGAGCACCGCCCCGCCGCCAAGGCTGACGACCCCAGACGTGCGCAGGGCAGCAGCGACGTGCTCAGCTTCGAGCGCGCGGAAGTCCGGTTCCCTGAGCTCGCCAAAGACTTCTCCACAAGGCTTTTGCTTTGCCTGTTCGATGAGGTGATCCGAATCCACCAATTCACAGCTCAAGGCATGAGAAAGGCGGCGGCCAATGGTGGATTTGCCCGCGCCCGGCGGGCCAACCAAAACAACGCGTGGACGGGGTTGCCCCGTGACAGCGGCTGGGGTGGTCATAACCTACTCCTGGTTAAAAGCAAGACGGTCCGAAACGTATTTATCATACGCAGCAATGGCCTGGAAAGTTTCTTCGAGGCTATCCCCGCCGAATTTTTCAAGCACAGCACGCGCAAGAACGAGGGCAACCATGGCTTCCGCCACCACCCCGGCCGCTGGAACGGCGCAAACGTCCGAACGCTGGTGGATCGCGGTAGCATCAGCGCCGGATTCCATATCAATCGTGCGCAGTGCCCGCGGAACGGTGGAAATCGGCTTCATCGCCGCACGCACACGCAATTGTTGCCCATTAGTCATGCCGCCTTCGAGGCCACCTGCACGGTTGGTGAGGCGGGATACGCCGTCTGCAGTTCGCACCATTTCATCGTGGGCAGCGGAGCCACGACGACGAGCCTCTGCAAAACCATCACCAACTTCCACGCCCTTGATAGCTTGAATCCCCATCAAAGCGCTGGCCAATTGTGCGTCCAAGCGGTCATCGCCGGAAATGTGTGAGCCCAACCCAATAGGCAGGCCATCCACCACGACCTCGACGATGCCGCCCAAGGTATCGCCCTGCTTCTTTGCAGTCTCGATTTCCGCGATCATGGAGGCTTCAGCCGCCTTATCGCAGGCGCGTACGGGCGAATCATCGATAGCTTCGATATCTGCGAAAGCTGGCGTGGGCCCCTCATAAGGCTCGGAAGCGCCAATAGAAATGACGTGGGAGAAAACCTCGACGCCGAGGGTTTCGCGCAGGAAATTGCGAGCAACGGTAGCGGCAGCCACACGCGCTGCAGTCTCACGGGCGGAAGAGCGCTCCAGAACCGGCCGCGCTTCACTGTGGCGGTATTTCACCATTCCGGCAAAATCCGCGTGTCCCGGACGCGGCCTAGTCAAGGCGGCACCACGCCCCGAGTTCATCGCCTTAATATTGTCTTCATCGTCCATATCCAACGGGTCAGGCGACATGATAGTGGTCCACTTCGGCCATTCCGTATTGCCAATCATGATGGCGATGGGGCTACCCAGGGTGAGCCCGTGGCGGACTCCTCCCAGCACGGTGGCCTCATCAGCCTCAAACTTCATACGGGCACCGCGGCCATAGCCCAGGCGGCGCCGGGAAAGCTGATGGGAAATATCGGCGCGGGTGATAGGAACCCCGGCGGGCATATGCTCCAGGATAGAAATGAGAGCCTGGCCGTGGGATTCACCTGCAGTAGTCCAACGAAGCATGCGGGTATTATCGCACGGCATGGCCAATCCAGTATGAACTTGGCACTGCAATATATTCTTCCACCCCCTCAAAGAGGGTGCGCACACACCACGACAACGGCCGCGGCAAGCAACATCGCGGGGCCATGCGGGCTTTTCTTCTGCCCAGTACACGCAGACCAAAAAAGCGTCAGCATAGACGCGCAGCCACTGGCCGCCACCACTCCCATAAAACCCGCCACATGCCCCACCAGCATTCCCAAGGGCAGGGCGAGTTTTATGTCCCCTCCGCCCACGCCTGCGTGGGCCAGCCCCAGAACGAGGTATATCCCCGGCCACCACAGTCCACTCCAGTTGGCAACGGTAAGCGACAGCGCTGCTGCCGGCAGCGTTAACCAATCTGGCAAACGGCGCTGCCGAACGTCCCACCAAGACAGCACTGCTGCCCAGGAACAATAGATAATTCCCCCGAAAATAAGCACGGGGCTCAGAGTAAGCCACGCTTAGAGGAAGCGCTGACCGCTTACTCATGCATGGCGAAATCTGCTGCGTTTCCCCCACGCGGTTGCGGCCCGCGCTTGCCGACGCCTCACCTAGTGCGTGTTCTCCGAGCGTCGCCGCAATTCCTCATTCAATGCGTCCAACATTTCTTCCCGCGGAGCGGCCACCCCTGTAAATTGCTCGAATTGGCTAAACGCTTGGTACGCGAGCATGACATGCCCGCCGATAGTTTTGTGCCCATTGGCCGCCGCACATGTAGTTAGCGGTGTGGGCCATGGATCATAGATGACATCCAGCACCGGTGCGTGAGCGATGTCAAAGACATAGCCTTCCAAGGCTGCAGCTGGAACGGTAGACACGATGACGTCGGCTGCGCGAGACAGCGCAGATAAGTCCCCGTCGAAGCCGGCAAAGGAAAGCTCCAGGCCTAATCCGTGCGCAAGCGGTAATAACTCGGTGCTACGGTCCGAACGGTTGAGAACCGTAACGTTAGCCGCTCCGCGCTCGGCAAGCGCCCACAACGCGGGGCGGGCGGTGCCCCCTGCACCGATCAGCAGCGCGTGGCGTACTGGCTCATCCCCCAGTAGTTCTGCGAGGGCACCGCGCACGCCCTCGGTGTCGGTATTGTCTGCAAACCAACCATCTGCCCTACGCACCAACGTATTAGCCGAACCAATCAGCTGTGCGCGGTCACTCACGGAATCTGCGAGGCGTAGGGCGGCGAATTTGCCCGGCATGGTGACGGAGAAACCGACGAAATCTAGATCCCTTTTCTCTACAAATTCCGGCAAACCCTCTGCTGTCGTTTCGAAGCGAGTGTATTCCCACCCTGCCAGCCCGGCTGCCTCGTAGCCAGCATTGTGGAGCACCGGAGACAAGGAGTGCTCGATGGGACTGCCCAAGACTGCCGCGCGTGGCATGATGATCTACCCCTTCATGGCTAGCGGGACTCTAAGGAGCCGGTTGATCGGCAGCAGCGTCGCCGTTGCCGGAACCAGCGCCTTCGCCCTCGCGCTTCGAATCGAGAACGCCGGAACGGATGGCATCATCCACACGACCCAAGTGTTCATCGTAGGTATCCGAGAAGACAGTGGTGCCTTCTTCGTCCACGGTGACGAAGAACTTCCAATTACCTTCAGCTGGCTTCTCCATTGCCTGAATAGCCTCATCGGATGGAGATGCAATCGGAGTGTCCGGCAGGCCTTCCTTCGCGTAGGTATTCCACGGGGTCTTCTCCCCACGGGCCTCATCGGTGGTGGCCAGCTCAACGTCTTCCAAGCCGTAGTTCACGGTGGAGTCAAACTCCAGGCGCATTGGCTCGTCCAAGCGGTTGAGGATAACGCGGGCAACCTTGTCGAACTCACCCGCTGGGGCCTCACGCTCCACCAAGGAAGCGGAAGTAAGCAGCTCATATGGGCTCAGCCCAATGGCCTTTGCGCGTTCTTCAATATTGGTTTCGTTGTAACGCTTGGTGGAGCGGGTGATGAGATCCTTGAGGATGTCCTTGGCCTCCATGTTGGGATCCAGGACGTACTGGCCTGGGGCAATGAGGCCCTCAATGCGCTTGGGGTCATTGCCGCGCTTATTAATAGCGTCCAAGGCCCACTCCGGTGCGCCCAGCTCGGCTGGGTCGGTTTCGGCGGCAACCTTTTCTAGGTCCTCCTTCTTCAGGCAGTTGCCATCGTTGCAGCTGACCTCAGAAATCAGGGAGTAAATGCCGTAGCGAACGTCTCCGCCCACAACCTTGACGTCCTCCAAGGTGGCACCACCTTGCACCTCGAGCATGTCCACGCGGTTATTCTCATCCAGCAATGCCTCGACCGCTGCGTCTGCGCTCATTTCTTCCTGCAGACGGTAGAAACCCGGCTGGATTTGGCTCGCACTGTGGTTCATCGACGCAGCAGAATCGAAAGCGTCTTTCGTCTTCACCACATTCTTTTCTACCAATGCAGGTCCGAGCTCGGACATGGACGAGCCTTCCGGCACCTCCACCAGCTGGGTGGTACCGTTGCCGGTTCCTTCATAATCGGCGGAGGTATTGCCGAGGCGGAATCCGATGTAGATAAGGGCGCCAAGGATAACGATGATGGACGCAATGACAACGGCAATGCCGCGCTGGCGGCGCTTGACGTATTTCGGCTCCATCGATCGGCCGAGGCGTTCTTGGTTACGGCTCACGTGTTTTAGTCTCCTGAGTCTGAAGGCTGGTCTATTGCATCATGGGAGCGTAGCGCGTTCGCGCGCCCATCTAACCAAGTCTGCAATATCTCCACCGCTGCTGCTTGGTCGATGACTTTACGGCCCTTCTTCTCGGACACGCCGGACGCGCGCAGCGCGGTGGTTGCTGCCACGGTAGTCAGACGCTCATCAGCCAAACGTATTGGTGGTGGAACTTTATCTATATTTGCATCTCGATTCAACCGACGGCGGATGCGAAACGCAATTTCTTTAGCATGTTTTACGCTTTTGGACCCATTTCCCTGCAAGTCCCGTGGCAACCCTACGATGACCTCAACTGCATCGTAGGAATCAATGAGTTCCAAGATGCGGTCAATATCGCCCTTATCGCGATCCTTGAACCCGGTTTCCCGGTGCACGGTCTCCACTGGAGTGGCAAGCGTTGCTTCCCTATTGGACACTGCCACGCCAATACGCACCGTACCGACATCGAGTGCGATCCGGCGGCCCTGCCCCGGGTCATCAACTCCGGGGGTATCTGGTTCCACTTTTGCCACGGTCGAACTCCTATAGGGACTCGAGCATGTCCTTGACGGCTGCAAAGCCGCGCTCAGCACCGGCTGCAGTAGAACCAGAGCCCTGAGCCATATCCGGCTTACCGCCGCCACGACCGTCGACGTACTGGCCAAACTGCTTCACAATGTCCCCGGACTTCACGCCGCGTCCAACGGCCTTGTCCGTAGCCGCCGCGATGAACGGGAACTTACCCTTATCCTCGGCACCCAAGACGATAACGGCTTCTTCCTCGCGCAGGCGGTTGCGCAGGTCCGTAGCAACGGTGCGCAGGTCCCCGCCAGTGGTGCCTTCCGGCAAGGTCAGCGCAATGACCTTGAATCCATTAATGTCCTTGGCTGCGCTGACGAACTCGGTGGCACGCGCAGCCAGCTGTTGCTTGCGCAGGGTTTCAATTTCCTTCTCCGCTGCCTTGAGCTTTTCAGACAGCTGCGCGATGCGATCCGGCAAATCCTCGGTCTGCACCTTGAGCTCGCGGGACACGCCTTCTACCAAGGCAGTTTCCTTGGAGTAGTAACGGAAGGCATCCAAACCAGAGTAGGCCTCGATGCGGCGAGCACCAGAGCCAACGGAGGACTCACCCAGCACGGACACCGGTCCGATTTCAGCGGAGGAACCAACGTGGGTTCCGCCGCAGAGCTCGATGGAGAACGGTCCGCCGATTTCTACTACCCGGACTTCCTTGCCGTAGTTCTCACCGAATAGTGCCATAGCTCCCATGGCCTTGGCCTCCTCCAGGGAGGTCTCAATGGTGTTAACCGCAAAGTTGGAGTCGATTGCCTGGTTGGTAATCAAAGCAATCTCCTCCAGCTGTGCCTGGCTGAGCTGCTCGGAGTAGTTGAAGTCAAAGCGCAGGTAGCCCGGGCGGTTCATGGAGCCGGCCTGGACGGCGGTGGGGCCAAGCACCTGGCGCAGTGCGGCGTGAATGAGGTGCGTAGCAGAGTGTGCCTGGGTAGCACCGTGGCGCCACTGCTCGTCGACGGCCGCTTCAACGGACATACCCAAGTCAAGGCCGCCAGCGGTAACCGTGGCCTTGTGTACCCACAGCTTCTTGCCAATCTTTTGAACGTCGTTGACCTCTAGCAAAGACTCACCGGCCATAATGCGGCCGCGGTCTGCCATCTGGCCGCCTGCTTCGGCGTACAGCGGGGTGTGGTCCAAGATGACCTCAACCTGCTCGCCCTCGTGCACCTGGTCGACCTTTTCGCCGCCGCGGACGAGGCCGATCACGCGGGCGTTGGAAGTAAGCTCCTCAAAGCCGGTGAAGACGGTGGGATTATTGTCTACCCAGTCGCGGTAGAGGGAAAGGTCGGTGTGGCCGTGCTTCTTGGCCTGGTTATCGGCCTTGGCGCGGCGGCGCTGCTCGCCCATGGCGTCGTTAAAGCCATCCATGTCGACCTCAAGGCCGGCTTCCTGGGCCATCTCCAAGGTCAAGTCGATGGGGAAACCGTAGGTATCGTGCAGTTCAAAGGCCTTCTCGCCCGGCAGCACCTTTGCGGTCTTCGCGCGGGAAGTGGACTTGAGCTCCTGGACGGCATCATCGAAGAGGCGCGTGCCGGACTCGAGGGTCTTCAGGAAGGCCTTTTCCTCATTCACGGCAACGCGCAGGATGCGCTCGCGGTTGTCCGCAATCTCCGGGTAAGACGGGGTCATGGTGTCCATGACCGTATTCATGAAGCGTTCCATAGTCGCGCCCTTAGCGCCCAGCAGCTTGGCGGAACGGATAATGCGACGCAGCAGGCGGCGCAGGATGTACCCGCGGCCCTCATTGCCCGGGGTCACGCCATCCAGGATGAGCATCATGCCGGTACGGGAGTGGTCAGCTACCACGCGGAAGCGGATGTTGTCTTCGTGGGATGCCTTATCGCCATAAGTGGCACCGGTAAGCTCTTCAGCTACGTCAATAACTGGGCGCAGCAGGTCCGTTTCATAGACATTGTCTACGTCCTGCAAGATGCAGGCCACGCGCTCGATGCCCAGGCCGGTATCGATGTTCTTCTTGGGCAGCTCGCCGACGATCTCAAAGTTGCCCTTGCCAATGCCCTCGCCGCGCTCATTTTGCATGAAGACCAAGTTCCAGATCTCCATGTAACGGTTGTCATCGGCAATCGGGCCGCCGTCCTTGCCGTACTCCGGACCGCGGTCATAATAAATCTCGGAGCACGGGCCACAGGGCCCAGGGATGCCCATGGACCAGTAGTTGTCTTCCATGCCGAGGCGCTGAATGCGCTCTTCTGGAACACCGATCTTGTCGCGCCAAATCTCGGCGGCCTCATCATCATCCAGGTAAACCGTGACCCACAAACGCTCTGGGTCTAGGCCAAAGCCTCCCTCATCAACGGAGCCGGTAAGCAAGGTCCACGCATTGGTGATGGCGCCTTCCTTGAAGTACTGGCCAAAGGAGAAGTTGCCGGCCATCTGGAAGAAGGTGTTGTGGCGGGTGGTAATACCCACCTCATCAATGTCTAAGGTACGTACGCACTTTTGGATGGAAGTGGCAAGGCCCTTGGCAAAGGGCGGGTTCTGCTGGCCCAAGAAATAGGGCTTAAACGGAACCATGCCGGCATTAACGAAAAGCAGGTTAGGGTCATCCAGGATCAGCGAGGCGCTTGGTACTGCCTCGTGACCAGAATTGACGAAGTGCTGGGTAAACCGTTCCCGGATCTCATGAGTCTTCACGAGCAACAATCCTAACTGTCTGAGCTTTCATCTTCTATCAAGAAGTTTCTAACCCGCCCAACTCTACCCTTCGCTGCACAGCGATTTCCCATCGGTGGGGATCAGCGAGGCCGGCGAGCGTTTTTGCCTGGGCCGCGCTTGCCACGAATAATGCTGCGCAAGCGGCCAATATAGTCATAAACTCGCTTCTCAGCCCCGTGATCGGTGGGTTCATAGTAAACCGAACCCTCCAGCTCATCGGGCAGGTACTGCTGCTCCACTACGCCGCGGGGATCATCGTGGGGATAGACATAGCCCACGGCATTTCCCATCCGCTTGGCACCCTCATAGTGCCCATCGCGCAGATGCGGTGGCACGTGGCCCACCTTGCCAGCGGCTACATCGGTTTGCGCTTGCGTGATGGCAGAAATGACCGAGGGCGATTTTGGCGCGGTGGCCAGGTGGATGGTGGCTTGCGCGAGCGGGATTCGGGCTTCTGGCATGCCAATGAGCTGAGCGGCCTCGGCCGCCGCCACGGCCACCTGGAGCGCGGTTGGATCAGCCATGCCGATGTCCTCAGAGGCGTGCACAATGAGCCGCCGGGCAATAAAGCGCGGGTCCTCCCCGGCCTCTACCATGCGGGCGAGATAATGCAGCGCGGCATCCACGTCGGAGCCGCGGATGGACTTAATAAAGGCAGAAACCACGTCATAGTGTTGGTCGCCGTCGCGGTCGTAGCGCACCACTGCCTTATTGACATTGTCCGTGACCGTTTGTGGGGTAATTTCCCCGCCAGCGTCAACTGCTTCGGCCGCGGCCTCAAGATAGGTCAGCGTGCGCCGCGCATCGCCGCCGGCGAGGAGTACCAACTGGTCCAAGGCTTCATCGGTAATTCGAATGTTGCGCTCACCTAGGCCACGGTCGCTTTCGAGCGCACGCTTAGCGACGCCTCTCAGGTCATCATCGCTTAGCGAATGCAATTGCAACAGCAGCGAACGCGACAAAAGCGGCGCGACGACGGAGAAGGAAGGGTTTTCCGTAGTTGCCGCTACGAGCAATACCGTGCGATTTTCCACGGCTGCGAGGAGTGCGTCCTGCTGGGTTTTGGAAAAGCGGTGCACCTCATCAATAAAGAGCACGGTCCGCCGGCCTTGAATGAGCTCTTGCCGGGCGTGGGTGATGACCTCGCGGACCTGCTTGACGCCCGAATCGAGGGCGGAGAGGCCCACGAAGTTCTGCCCCATTTGGCTGGCAATGAGCGAGGCAATGGTGGTCTTGCCGGTGCCCGGCGGCCCGTACAAGATGACGGAGGCCTCGCCTGAGCCTTCCACGAGGCGACGCAATGGCTTTCCGGGGGCCAAGAGATGGTCTTGCCCGACCACTTCATCTAGGTTTTGGGGACGCATGCGCGCCGCCAGTGGGGACCCGGCGTGGGTGGCGAAAAGGTTCTTCCCGGGCAGCGGCGACGCGCTGTGGTCCGAAGTGGGCCCGCCAAATAATGAGTCTTGAGACACTGGAAAGCTACCTCCTATAAGGGTGCGGGCACACCGTGATTGTCTATTCGTCATCCAAGCGGCGCGCAATGGTGCTGCCAAATTCTGCGATGGGTGCACAAGCGGGGCCATCGCAGCGCGCGGCATACCGGGATAGCGCCTCAAAGGTTTCATAGAGGTCGCGGCGCACGAGCAATTCATCTTCCGTAAACGGGCCGTGGTCGGCCGGACGCAAAATGGAGCGCTGCGGATCATGGACGACCTCGGCTTCTCCCCTGGCTAGGGCAACCAGGCCTTCGATGCCGCCGGCGTGCATCGTGGTCACGCTCGATAGCGCCCAGCCAATGAGCGACGCCACGATAAGGCCGTGGATTTCTTCCGCATTAGAAAATAGCGGCCACACCTCAGATACGGCACGACACCAAGCAGAGATGAAGATATCTGCCTCTTCGTCCGTGATCGGCTTGGAGAACAGGAACTGTGGGAAGCCGGCGATAACGCAGGCTACGTCGAAGCCAACATTGCGGAATCCTGCCCATTCATAGTCCAAGAAGTGCAGGCGATGAGACACAATAATGTTATCCGGCGAAAGGTCGAAGGGAGTAAATGCCCGGTCCTTGCCGGATGCCAGAGATCGAGCGGCTTGCCCCGCTAGCTCCCGGAAGCTGACGGGTGCCTCAAGCCCGGCTTTATCCAGCAAGTCGAGACCGATGCCAATGGAGCGCTCCAGCGCCTCATCGCGCACGGACTGGTGCGGAGCCAAGTCCGGATTCTTGCGCAGCATCCTATTCAGTAGGGTTTCATAATCTTGCTCGTGGCCCGCGGTTCCAGCGTGCATGTGCCCCAACGCACTGCCTAGCGAGCGCAATACCCGCACGCGGCCATCATCGGTGGACTGTACAAGGACGTCGGCAAGCGTTTCGCCCTCACCCAAGTCCGTCAACACAATAATGCGCTGCTCCAGATCGTGGGCAAGAAGCACGGGGCCGGGACGCACGTCCTCAGATAACGCGGTGGTGAACTGATAAGCCACAACCTCGCGCAGCATCGCAGCATCATCGACACCATAACCGGTAACCGGGTTGTACTTAATAACTACCGAGCGGTGCGGCAGGAAGGCTCCGGGGGCGATCCTAGCGCGCAAGACCATTGCATTGCCGGAACCGTCCAAGCGCTCCACGCTCGACATCTCCGGGGTACCACCAAAACGGCGCGACAACATCTCCGAGGCGGCCTTGATGACATCCTCGGGTGATAGCACAGCTTCGTTATCAACCATAGTTCTATCCAGTATGCCCCCTCACACCAAAGCGGGGTCACAAGTTCGCCCGCAGCGAAATTGCCGCGGCCAACGATGTGCCCCGCACGGTGCGCCTGAAAGGCCGAGGATTAAGCTACCCGCTTACTTCTCCTCAGCAGTCTCGGCCGTAGTGGAGCCGGCCTTGTCCTGTTCCTTCTTCTTTTCCGGCTTGTAGTCTACGCCGGTCTCCTTACGCTGTGCGGCAGGGATAGCCGCCGGGGCGTCGGTAAGCGGATCCACGCCGCCTCCGGACTTCGGGAACGCAATGACGTCGCGGATGGAGTCGAAGCCGCCCAGCAGGGAGACGATGCGGTCCCAGCCGAAGGCAATGCCGCCGTGTGGTGGGGCGCCGTACTGGAAAGCATCGAGCAGGAAGCCGAACTTCTCCTGAGCCTCCTCATCACCGATTCCCATGACGTCGAAGACGCGCTTCTGCACGTCCGGCTGGTGGATACGGATGGAGCCGCCGCCAATCTCGTTGCCGTTGCAGACAATGTCATAGGCGTACGCCAGCGCCTCGCCCGGGTTCTGGTCAAAGTTGTCCAGGTACTCCGGCTTCGGGGAGGTAAAGGCGTGGTGAACCGCGGTCCACTTAGAGTGGCCCAAAGCGACGTCGCCGGAAGCAGTCGCATCAGCGGAAGGTTCAAAAAGCGGAGCGTCTACAACCCAGGTAAAGGCCCAGTCGCCTTCCTTGATAAGGTCCAGCTTCTTTGCAATCTCGCCACGTGCAGCGCCCAACAGGGCGCGGGAAGACTTGGTGTCACCGGCGGCAAAGAAGATGGCGTCGCCCGGCTTAGCGCCGACGTGCTCTGCAATGCCCTCGCGCTCGGCGTCGGTAATGTTCTTAGCCACCGGACCGCCCAAGGTGCCGTCCTCGCCCACGGTGATGTAGGCCAGACCCTTGGCGCCACGCTGCTTCGCCCAATCCTGCCAAGCATCGAACTGACGGCGCGGCTGGGAGGCGCCGCCTTCCATAACCACGGCGCCGACGTATTCGTTCTGGAAGACGCGGAAGGTGGTGTCCTTGAAGAACTCGGTGCACTCCACAATCTTGATGTCAAAGCGCAGGTCCGGTTTATCGGAACCGTAGTACTTCATCGCATCGGCGTAGGTCATGCGCGGGATCGGAGTCTTGATCTCGTAGCCGATGAGCTTCCACAGCTCGGTGACGATCTCTTCCGCCAAGGCGATGACATCGTCCTGGTCTACGAAGGACATCTCCACGTCCAGCTGGGTAAACTCCGGCTGGCGGTCAGCGCGGAAGTCCTCATCACGGTAGCAACGCGCGATCTGGTAATAGCGCTCCATGCCGGAGACCATGAGCAGCTGCTTGAAAAGCTGCGGGGACTGCGGCAGTGCATACCAGGTGCCTGGCTTCAAACGTGCTGGAACCAGGAAGTCGCGTGCGCCCTCCGGGGTGGAACGAGTCAGGGTTGGAGTCTCGATCTCGGCAAAGTCATGCGAATCCAGTACCTTGCGGGCCGCGCGGTTGGCAGCAGAACGAAGCCGCAGCGCCTGTGCCTGGCGCTCGCGGCGCAGGTCCAGGTAGCGGTACTTCAGACGAGTCTCCTCGCCTACCTCACCTGAGGTGGAAGGATCATCAATCTGGAATGGCAGCGCTGCGGACTTATTCAGAACCTCAAGATCCGCGACGTTGACCTCAATCTCACCGGACGGCAGGTTGGGGTTTTCCGAGCCTTCTGGGCGAGGCTCCACGGTACCAGTGACCTTAACGCAGTATTCGGAACGCAGGTCGTGGGCGCGCTCCGCCACGTCAGATTCACGGAAGACAACCTGAGCGATGCCGGACCGATCGCGCAGATCAATGAAGATCACACCACCGTGATCGCGGCGGCGGGAGACCCAACCGGTTAGGGTGACGGACTCTCCTGCGAGTTCTTTGCGGAGTTCACCAGCTAAGTGGGTACGCAGCACTGTTGTTCAATCCCTTCTGAAAATTGTGTCACTTGCGGGTCCTGCCACGCGTAAACAGCGCGCGCCGAACCAAGCACAAGACTAGGAACGCGCACAATTCTACATCCCTACCGGTACGCGGAGCGCAGTAAGGTAGGCGCAAGCTAACCTCTAAGGCCGCAGAAGAGCCACCGTTTCCCTGCTTCAGTCTCTTTCCAGCAAGCTTCATCCTGTGTATGAGGAGGCCATGTGGCACTATTTAGGCATGACTTTTAGATCAGGTGCCGATTTCGGTGGCAAAGAAGCGCGTTCGGGTGGGGGCGGTGGTGGCATCGCCATTGGCGGTGGCGTCGGCTCAATTGTTCTAGTAGGCCTTTTCCTCCTTATGGGCGGCAATCCCTCAGACTTGGGATCGATTCTGGGCAGCGAGCAGACCCAATCCGACGGTGCTGCACAGGGTGAAAGCCCCGAATGCGAAACTGCAGAAGATGGAAACACCAAAGATGATTGCCTCGTAGAGTTCACCGGGCGCAGCGTGGATAACGTCTGGTCCAAGGTCTTGCCGGAACAGGCAGATATCCAATACACCGAACCGGAGCGCGTAGTCTTCCACGGCAGCGTTAATACCGGCTGTGGCGCCGCGTCTTCATCTACTGGCCCCTTCTACTGCCCGCGCGATGAGTCCGCCTATTTCGACACCGCGTTCTTTGATTCCCTGCGCAACTTCGGCGCGGAAAATGCCCCTTTGGCCCGCATGTACATCGTGGCGCACGAGTTCGGCCACCACATTCAAAACCTTGAAGGCACCCTCGGCCTGTCGGACTATAACGACCCAGGCGCCGATTCCAACGCGGTAAAGATCGAGCTACAGGCTGACTGCTACGCAGGCCTGTGGGCTTCCTATGCCGATAAGGGTGATAACCCCTTGCTTGAGCCAATCACCAAAGAACAGGTCTCGGACGCCGTAGCGGCCGCCCAGGCGGTGGGCGATGACAATATCCAGCGCCGCTCCGGCGGCCAGGTAGAGCCTGATTCCTGGACGCATGGTTCTTCCGAACAGCGTGAAAAGGCATTCCTCGCCGGATATAACTCTGGCAAAATGTCCCAATGCGACACCCTTGAGCGCGGCGCCTACCGCGGCTAATACTCACAACGTGGCCGTCACCGAGAGCGGCGGCCACTATGTTCGCGAATAGCCACAATGCTTTCACGAACTCCACATCTTGAGTTCACTTTCCCGAAACCTAGGGGCTTTAGTCTGAGCGTGCATTCTCTACATAAGAATTTCTTTTGAGAATCCTATACGCCTCGCTGAGAAGCGCGGGCATACCTCTTGTGCACGCTTTCCCGAAAGGTTCCACCTGTGTCTACCCCTACCACCCACATGACGGACATTGAGGCCGTCAACGGCAAGGGCAACGACTGGATTTGGCACGCCATCTTTGGCGGCCTTACCGCCCTTACCCTCATCGGCTTTATGGTCTGGGGCCACGACTACGTCGACGGCTCTAAGCCCATTCTCCTTGGCACCGCCATTCTCTTCGCCCTTTTCATGGCCTTCAATATTGGCGGCAATGACGTCGCCAATTCCTTCGGTACCTCCGTAGGCGCCGGAACGCTGTCTATGAAGCAGGCCCTCGTTGTCGCCGCCATCTTTGAGGTCTCCGGCGCCATCCTCGCCGGCGGCGAAGTTACCGATACCGTGCGCTCTGGCATCGTCGACCTTGACGCCATTGATGGGCTAGACCCCATGGAGTTTGTCTACATCATGATGGCGTCCCTCTTGGGTGCGGCCATCTGGCTCCTTGTTGCCACCCGTATGGGGTGGCCAGTATCTACCACCCACTCCATCGTCGGCGGCATCGTCGGCGGTGCGCTAGCGGTCGGCTTTGTCACCGGCAAGGGCAGCTGGAACATGGTGCAGTGGGGCGAGATTGGCACCATTGCCATCTCGTGGGTGCTCTCCCCTGTCCTCGGCGGTCTCGCCGCGTTTATCCTGTTCAAATGGATTAAGACCTCAATCTTGGTCTACAACGAGGAAGCGGACCAAAAACTGCGCGAAATCAAGACCCGTCGCGCGGAGCTGCGCCAAGAGCACAAGACTCGCTTTGCTCGCCTCAATGAGATCCAGCAGATTAGCTACACCAACGCCATGGCCCGGGACGCCGCCTTGGTGGCGGAAGAAGACTTCGATCCGGATCAGCTGGAATCTGAGTACTACCGCGATCTGTATAACCTCAACAAGGACATGGATGATGTCAAGGCTCACCGCGCCCTGGAGAGCTGGGTACCGGTACTAGCCGCCATCGGTGCCATCATCATTTCCGCCATGGTGATGTTCAAGGGTCTCAAGCACACCGGACTCGATTTCAGCGTTCTTCAAAACCTCCTGGTCATGGGCATGGTCGGCGCTGTGGTGTGGATGGCCGTCTTCATTTTCGCCCGCTCCCTGAAAAAGAAGTCGCTGGCTAAATCCACCTTCCTTCTCTTTTCTTGGATGCAGGTCTTTACCGCCTCCGCTTTCGCCTTCTCCCACGGTTCCAACGACATTGCCAATGCCATTGGCCCCTTCGCTGCGGTTATTGACGTCCTCAAGACCGGCCAAGTAAACGATGAGGCTGCCGTGCCGGTTGCCGTCATGATTGCCATGGGCGTTGCCCTGATTTCTGGCTTGTGGTTCATCGGCCGCTTCGTGATTCAGACCGTGGGCTCGGGCCTAACCCAAATGCACCCCTCCTCCGGCTTCGCTGCTGAGCTTGCCGCCGCCGCTGTAGTGATGGGTTCATCGATCTTGGGCCTTCCGGTTTCTTCCACCCACATCCTCATCGGCGCCGTGTTGGGCGTGGGCATTGTCAACAAAGCAGCAAATTGGAACCTGATGAAGCCTATCGCCTTGGCGTGGGTTATTACGCTCCCAGCCGCCGCAGTCATCGCCGCCATTACCGTGTCTGTACTGCGCGTAGTCTTCTAACGGCAGTCCCTCTCGGTTCAGCCTCGGCAAGCTCACCACATCCGCTAGTCTCACCGACCATTGCGCCGGGGCTAGCGGATTTTCCATTGGGTGGCTCGGACAAACACCCTGCTTGGCGACGCCCTCTTCTCTACACTGGCCCATATGACCGCGCACCGAGCTACTGCATTCCTGGCTGCATTCAACGACATAGAACAACACTTGCGCTCAGCTCTCAACGCTGAGAACTCAGATTCTTTCTGGTGGATCGTAGACAAGGCACGAGACAAGCACGTGCTTTCCAGTAAGCAAGCCGAAGCGCTCAAAGATTTTTCTAACCTACGCAATGCCATTGCCCACGGTCGCTACTACAAATCAGAGCCCATTGCAGAACCGAACGAGGCCGTGGTTAAGCAGATTTCCGCTCTCCGAGACATAGTGGTTTCCCGCCCGACACCCTCCGCGTCTTGCAGCCACAAAAGGTATTCACCTTGACGTCTGCCACATCAATCATGGAGGCATTTAACGTCATAAAGGATAAGGACTTCTCCCAAATCCCTATCTACGATGAAGGTCGCTTCACCGCTTTGTTAACCACCAACACTATTGCGCGATGGGTAGCAAGAGACCTCAGCGATAATCACATGCTCGATGCCACGGACATCGCAGACATTGTGGAATACAAAGAACCCAGTGATCGCGCTATCTTTCTTGCCCGCGCAGTAAGCGTGCAAGAGACGGTGGATGCTCTTTCAGAAACCGATAGTCAAGGGCACCGCCCTTGCGCAGCGGTCATCACAGAACACGGCAAAGTCAATGAGAGACCCCTGCGCCTCGTTGCACCGGCCGATCTACCAGCTCTTTTTGATGCCCTAGAATGGGAATAATTCTCCCGCAGCCGGCTTCTCTTGCAGCCGGCACTGCGTCTATCTTCACTCCTGTGCACCGCATAGAAAGGCAACCATGCAATTCGGCATCTTCACTATCGGGGATCTCACTACTGACCCCATCTCAGGAAAGACACCCACTGAGGCTGAGCGCATCCGCAATCTAACGGAAATTGCACTCAAAGCCGAAGAGGTTGGCCTTGACGTCTTTGCCACCGGTGAGCACCACAACCCACCCTTCGTACCGTCCTCTCCTACAACGCACCTGGCTTATATCGCCGCGCAGACGGAGCGCTTGCATCTATCTACTGCCACCACGCTGATTACTACCAATGACCCGGTAAAGATCGCGGAGGACTACGCCTTTCTGCAGCACCTTGCTAACGGCCGCGTAGACCTCATGCTCGGCCGCGGAAATACCGGCCCAGTCTATCCCTGGTTTGGCAAAGACATCCAGCAGGGCATTCCTTTGGCTATTGAGAACTATCACCTGCTGCGCAGGCTCTGGCGTGAGCCGGTTGTTAACTGGCAAGGAAAGTTCCGCGCGGGACTAGAGGGGTTTACCGCTACTCCGGCACCGCTGGATGGAATTCCGCCGTTTGTCTGGCACGGCTCTATTCGTTCACCGCAAATCGCTGAACAAGCGGCATACTACGGCGATGGCTTCTTCCACAACAATATCTTCTGGAATAAGGAGCACACCGCTCAGTTGGTGGATCTCTACCGCCGTCGCTTTGCAAACTATGGCCATGGTCAAGCGGACCAAGCAATCGTCGGACTTGGCGGCCAAGTCTTCATTGGCGAAACCGAACAAGAAGCTAAAGACTTCTTCCGCCCCTACTTCGACAACGCCCCAGTCTATGGCCACGGACCAAGCCTTGAGGACTACACGGCGCAGACTCCATTGACCGTTGGCACCGTGGAACAGGTAATTGAAAAGACCCTCAGCTTCGCTGACTGGGCCGGTGACTACCAACGCCAGCTATTCCTCATCGATCACGCCGGACTGCCCCAAGAAGTAGTTCTCCAGCAGATAGAAATCCTGGGTACACAAGTAGTCCCCGAGCTGCGACGCCGCTTTGAGCAGCGCCGTCCGAGCCACGTACCTTCTGACCCACCGACGCACGCAAGCTTGCTCTCTGTGCCTAATCCTTCGCACCTTCAGGTCAGCCCAGGAAAGGAGAACTAGTTATGCGCTCCCTACTCGTTATCTCAGCTGGCCTTTCGCAGCCGTCTTCTTCTCGCAGGTTGGCAGACATGCTCGCAGAAGCCACGCGCGCCAAAATCTCTGCGCGCGGTGAAGGAGCCCAAATCGATGTCATTGAGGTTCGCGATCTCGCTTTCGAATTAGCTACCGCCATGACCGATCAGACTGCGCAAACGCCCCTTTTGGCTCGAGCCAAGCAGCAAGTTGCCGATGCCGATGGCCTGATCACCGTCACCCCTGTGTTCCAAGGCAGCTATTCGGGCCTTTTCAAGATGTTCTTTGACACCTTGGAGCCCCATGCCCTCGACAACCTACCCACCATCATCGCAGCTACGGCTGGTTCTTCACGCCATGCCCTCATTTTGGACTACGCGCTGCGCCCGCTATTTAATCAGCTCCACGCAAACGTCGTGCCGACGGGCGTGTTTCAGGCCACAGAAGATCTAGGAACTCCGGAAGGAGAGCGCATTGCTGCCCGCATTGAGCGCTCTGCCATCCAGCTGGCTGACCAGATAGTTGCCCCGCAGGACAGAGTGCCCGGAATTGCCGGCGATCTCACCGGGCTGGGAGGCCGCTCCACCGTCCGGCTAGCAAAGGAGAACTTCATCCCCCTTGACAAGCTCCTGAATGGGTACGGCAAATAAGCCACAACGCTAGCAGTGCTACGCATAGACGGCGATTGATAGAAGGTGTGACTTTCGCTACTCTGGTCACATAAAATCTGCCTCTACCCTTTGGGTCCAGCTTCGACCGCAATAGCGGCACAGCAAGCACCCGATAGCTATCCCTTCAGAAAGGTTCGGCACAGCTTAACTATGACAATTAGCGTCACGGACATCTTCTCCATCGGCATTGGCCCTTCCTCTTCGCACACCGTTGGACCCATGCGCGCAGCTAAGCAATTCCTCGATTCCTTAGAGAAGCACCCAGCTAAGGTCTATACGGAATTGCGCGGCTCGCTTTCCGCCACTGGCCGTGGCCACGCTTCCGATCGCGCCGTCATCCTTGGGCTCGCCGGCTGGGATCCGCTGAGCGTGCCTATCGACGCCGAACCTCACGCGGGCGGCTTTATCCCTAGCGAGGGAACCATTTCTGGTCCCCGGGGCACGGTGGACTATGAAATCGTCTTTGATAACGAACCGCTGCCCCAGCACCCGAATGGCATGATTTTTAGCGCCTGGGATGACAGCGGCAACCTCCTCGCAGAGAAGGAAGAGTACTTCTCTGTCGGCGGCGGCTTTATTCTCTCCCGCACCGAGCTCGATGCGGAAGTCGCCGAAAGCAATGAGGTTCCTGCCGGCGTAGCCGCCGCCCATGTAGAAGACTCCATTCCCTATAAGTTCACCACGGGCGAAGAATTGCTCAACCTCTGCGAGGCTCATGACAAAGCAATTTGGGAGCTCGTCCTCGCCAACGAGGAGGCCTTGCACCGCGATGAAGGCGGAGCGGAATACGTTCTGCGCCACCTTGATTTGGTCTGGGACATCATGCGTGAATGTGTGACTGAGGGTATTTCCACCAAGGGCCTTCTTCCAGGTGGCCTGCGTGTGGCACGCCGTGCCCCGAAGATGTATGCCCAGTTGCTAGAAAACCAAGACGATACCAGCTGCGGTTTCTCCGCCATGGAGTGGGTTAACCTGTACGCCTTGGCGGTTAATGAGCAAAACGCTGCCGGTGGCCGCGTCATTACTGCACCTACCAACGGCGCGTGCGGCATCATTCCAGCGGTACTGCATTATGCGCGCGATTTCCGCGCAGACTTCACCCGTTCCACTGCCCGTCGGTACCTCTTGACCGCCGGTGCCATTGGCATGATTATCAAGGAAAATGCGTCCATCTCCGGAGCCGAGGTTGGCTGCCAAGGCGAGGTGGGTTCCGCCTCTGCTATGGCCGCCGCAGGCATGGCTGAGCTACTGGAGGCAGCCCCAGCGCAAGTGGAAAACGCCGCGGAGATTGCTTTGGAGCATAATTTGGGACTTACCTGCGACCCAGTCGGCGGATTGGTGCAGATTCCGTGCATCGAACGCAATGCCATCGGCGCGGTAAAGTCCATCAACGCCGCGCGTATGGCCAAAATGGGCGAAGGCACTCACCACGTGACCTTAGATAATGCAGTACAAACCATGGCTGAAACCGGCCGCGATATGCTCTCTAAGTACAAGGAGACCTCCCTGGGCGGATTGGCCAAGACCATGGGCTTTAGCGTTTCGCAGGTGGAGTGCTAAAAGGACTCCATGCGCGCAGATGCCCTTCACCGCCGCACCGCCATTATCGCTGCGGCCTGCCAGCTCTTTCGTACCCACGGCGATGATGTCGCTTTGGAAAAAGTGGCTACACAGGCTGGCGTAAGTGTGGCAACGGTCTATCGCAACTTCCCCAACCGCGCGAGCCTTATCCGCGCGTGCGCGGAATATATGGGTGATGCCTTTGCCAAGTTTCAACAGCGCCTCATCGCGGACTTTGAAAACTCCACGCATTCTGGAGAAGACTACGTCCGGACCTACGCCAACCATATCCTGACCATGGGACTAAACACACTCATTCCTGCGTTCGTCCCTCAGGATTTGGACTCTCTTAGCCCTGAATTAACCGCCCAGCGCGACCTCCTAGAGCGCAACGGCCGACGGTTTATTGAGCTAGGCCAAGAGCAAGGCGAGATTGGCCCCGGCGTCACCCACCTCGAATTCATTGTGGGACTGTTAAGCTTGGCACGACCCCGCGAGGTTGATATTGAGGCCTACCAGCCGGATATTCAGGAAAAGATAATTGACCTCTTTCTGGCGGGCATAAAAAGTGGGCACCGCGCCTAAGCGCGATGCCCACCGACCAAAGAAATCTATGCCTCGACGTTCATTTCCCGAGCAAGTACGGATACTAGGTCAGAAACCTTTACGTCGTGCTGCTCATGGGCGGCAAGGTCCTTGAGCGCAACCGTGCCATTTTCTAGCTCCTGCTCACCCAAGACCAGCGCGAAGCGTGCACCGGCGCGATCGGCGCCCTTCATCGCGCCCTTCAGGCCGCGGTCTCCAAAGGACATATCCGCAGAGATTCCGGCCTTGCGGAGGTCATTGATCAAAGTGGTCATGGTGCGCTTGGCGGCAGCACCCAGTGCAACGCCAAAGACGTCCACGCGGGACTCCACGCCATCCAGGGTGATGCCCTCAGCCTCCAGCGCCAGCAGGGCGCGGTCGACACCCAGACCGTAGCCGATACCAGACAGGTCTTGGCCACCTAGCTGGGCCATCAGCCCGTCGTAGCGGCCACCGCCGCCGATGCCGGACTGAGCACCAAGTCCGTCATGGACGAACTCGAAGCAGGTCTTGGTGTAGTAGTCCAAGCCGCGGACCATGCGTGGATTAATCTCGTAGGCTACGCCCATATCGTCCAGCATGCCGGTAACGGTTTCAAAGTGCGCACGGCATTCGTCATTGAGGTGGTCGAGCATCAAGGGGGCGTCAGCAAGCTGCTCCTGGACCTCAGGGCGCTTGTCATCCAGTACGCGCAAAGGATTGATCTCTGCACGGTGGCGGGTCTCTTCATCCAAGTTGAGCTTAAAGAGGAATTCCTGCAGCTTCTCGCGGTAAGCCGGGCGGCAGTTGCGATCGCCCAAGCTGGTGAGCTCAAGGCGGAAGCCGTTAAGCCCCAGCGCGCGGAAGGAGCGATCCGCCAAAGCGATGACCTCGGCGTCTAGCGCGGGATCGTCCACGCCAATAGCTTCTACACCGACTTGCTGTAGCTGGCGGTAGCGGCCAGCCTGGGGACGCTCATAGCGGAAGAACGGACCAAAATAGTTGAGCTTCACGGGCAGCTGGCCGCGGTCCAGATTGTGCTCGATGACCGAGCGCATTACGCCGGCGGTACCCTCTGGGCGCAAAGTAACGGAGCGGTCGCCGCGATCAGCAAAGGTGTACATTTCCTTAGACACCACATCGGTGGACTCGCCCACGCCACGGGCAAAGAGCGCGGTGTCTTCGAAAATCGGCAGCTCGATGTGCTGGAAGCCGGAGAGATGTGCCTGTTCCACCATGGTCTGGCGCACCTTATAAAATGCGGCCGACTGTGGCGGGAAATAGTCTGGGACACCTTTGGGGGCGGACAGGGCTTGGAACTGCTTCTTATTACTCACGGGTATTACAGTACCTCCCTCAATGTTCCGAAGAAGGGATTGGTCGCCCTCTCCTTGCGCATGGTGGTGGTGGGACCGTGGCCGGGCAGAATGTCTAGGTTGTCTGCCAAACTCCACACCGGGCTGGCAAGAGATTTTTGCATGGCATTAGGGTCCGAGTGAGGTAAGTCGGTGCGCCCAATGGCGCCGGCAAAGAGCACGTCACCGGTGAGGGCAAAGTCCTCGGAGACAATCATCACGCATCCCGGCGAGTGCCCAGGCGCGTGTTTGAGCTCAAAGGTATGACCGATAAGCTCCAGGGTTTCGCCGTCATGGAGCTCGCGGAGGTCGGAGATGGGGGTCATATGGGCAGCGTCGAAAAGCTCTTGGGCCTGGGGTGATACTCCTTCGCCGCTGTCGAGCATAAACTTGTCAGCGGGATGAATATAGACAGGGATGTCGAGCTCAGCCGCCAAGGTGCCGGCATCCCGGGTGTGGTCAATGTGGCCGTGGGTGAGCACGATGGCCTCATAGTCCAAGTCATGCTCAAGGACTTTTCCCGCTGCATCCATGCCGGGATCCACTATGAAGGCGCGGCGGCCTTCCGCAATTACATAGGTATTCGTCTGAAACGGACCACCAGTAAAACCGTAAGTTTCCATACCCACTACCCTAGCTGCCCACATAAAAAAGAGCCGGTCTCCCCCATCTTCTGGATGAGTAGAGGCCGGCAACCGCCTGAAGGCTTAGCGCAAAATATCCCAAACCTTGTCGTAATCAAGCTGGGTTACAACGCCTGGAACCATTTGGGTGTGGATCACCTTGTGGTTTTCATCAGCCACCACCACGGAGCGGGCAAGCAGGCCTTCCAGGACGGAATCGCGCACAGTCACGCCGAACTTCTCACCAAAGTCAGAGCGAAATGCGGAGGCGGCGATGACATCATCAATGCCGTCAGCTGCGCAAAAGCGCTTGAGGGTAAAGGGCAAATCGAGAGAAACGGAAAGAAGCTTAGTGTTATCTAGCTGCGAAACCTGCTCATGAAAACGGCGCAGCTGATCCTGACAGGCAGGGGTTTCGATAGAGGGCAAGATGGAAATAATAAGGCGCGTGCCCGCAAAAGTCTCATTGGTAATCTGACGCAGGTCGGTACCGATAAGTTCAAATTCGGGCAGCGGGTCTCCCACTGCGGGAAGTTCACCAACGGTGGGCGTTGGCGGATCGGTGAAATCTGATTCAACCATAGAAACCAGAGTACTTATGATTGGGCTTAAAAGCTATTAACTTGCCCTATTTTCATGCCGACGCCCTCACGAGAGTATCCAACCGCTAGAATCGGTCAGGTTGAATCATGCCACCGATAATCGCTAGAAAGGTTGACTCCCGGTGCCGAATAATCAAAAGCGCGGCGAAGAGGCGCTGAGCAAACTCGAGCGCGAGCTGAAATCCCGCGAACGCAAGCAAAAGGCACGCCCATTGGGCGTTGTTGCCGCCTCCCTCGTAGTAATTCTCGCCCTCGTCGGCGGCATCTACTTCTTCTCCACCCGCGAAGGCGACGATGAAAATGTACAGGCTGAGGAGTCTTCCGCAGCTGAGACCTCGCAGGAAACCCCACAGGCGCAGCCCATCGCTGACAAGCGCGCTAAGGCTCTGCCGGATACTGTGACCTGTAAGTATGAGGACAACGGTCAAGAGTCCAACGGTGCGAAGAAGCCGAACGGCAAGGATATTTCCACCAATGGAACCGTCACCGTTTCCTTTGAAACCAACCAGGGCACCATTGAGATGGAAATGGACCGCGCCAAGGCGCCGTGTACCACCAACGCTATTTCTGAGCTGGCTAAGTCCGGCTACTACGATGACACCGTCTGCCACCGTATGACCTCAGGCGGGCTCAACGTGCTGCAATGCGGCGACCCAACCGGTTCCGGTTCCGGCGGTCCTGGCTTCAGCTTCACCGATGAGTACCCCACCGACGAGGTGGACGAGAAGGACGCACAGAACCCTGTTGTCTACCCGCGCGGCTCTGTCGCCATGGCTAACAGCGGCCCGGACACCAATGGTTCCCAGTTCTTCCTCAACTACGACGATTCTGAGCTGGCCCCGAGCTACACCTACTTCGCCACCATCACCGACAAGGGCATGAAGACGATGGACAAGATTGCCAAGAACGGCGTCGAAGGCGGCCAACCAGATGGCAAGCCGGCAAAGGAAGTCAAGATTAAGAAGGCAACCGTCAAAGCTTAAGCGGCGGAAAAGCCCTGCTTGACGACGCCCCCTCTTTACCCCACCGCACCACACCCTCTAACGGGGGCGGGCACAAAGCCCCGGCCATTCACCACACATTCCGTAGATGAATGCGCCGGGGCTTATCCTTTCCTTAAATTATACTGAGCCCGATTATGAGGGTTAAGCTGCAGAAACAGGAGAACACTAAAATTCCTCGAGATCACAAGAATCACAGTAGTAAACACGCAGCACACAGCGGCCGTTCAGCTAGTTCAGCCAATGAACAAAAACCTGCGAATACTGTTGCGGAAGCCTGTCAGCCTGTCTAGTATTTGAAACGTCTTTGAACACACCAAGCTTGTTAGGAATCAAAAAATGAAGCTTTTCTCCCGCAAGGCACTTGTTGCTGGCGCAACCGCTCTGTCCATGACCTTTGCTGGCACCACTGTAGCTACCGCTGCTGAGACAACCACTGCTACCAAGTCCGTAGAGACTAAGCCGGCAAGCACCCCGACCAAGACCACCAAGCCGTCTGAGGAGCCAAAGGAAGGCTCTTCCATCAAGGACTTGGATCCAGATGAAATCAAGGCTTGGATTGGTGTATTCACCGCCGTCATCGGCGCTCTGGGCACCCTTTTCGCCTTCGCAGACAAGTACCTCGACCTGCCTTTCGGCACCAAGTAAGGTCACCGCTTCATAGCGATTCTTAAGCCGCTGCATTCCAATAGGGAGTGCGGCGGCTTTTTCATAGGCTTTTGAGCAATCGGAAGTATTGCGCGACGCCTGTTTTTCCAGGTCTAGAGATGCATCTAGGACTCTTTGGCGTCCTCAATGTACTCGGCCCCTACGAGGTCCTTGAAAAGCTCTGGGTCGATTATTTGACCGACCCTGATGACAGAGATGTGACCCGTGGGCTCAAGGATCATAATCTGGACGTCCTGCATGCGGCTAATGCCTGCCTTGCGGGCAGCAGAATAAATATCTGACTTAGTAATATGTGCCAGGGTTAAGTTATCCTCAACCATCTTCCCGCGAAAGACTAGGAGAATTGGGCGCCGGTCAAGAAAGCGAGTCCACTTCACCACTTTGCGGATAGTACCAAACGCGGCCTCTAGAGCCATCAGGGTAGTCAAGCCGATGACGCCGGCGGCCAGGGTCGGTGGATTACCCACAATGACACGGCCTGCAACCGCGCCAAACATAATGATGATGATGGCATCTGAGGCCGTCATGGACGTAAGTACGCGAGAGCCAAATACCTTCACCAAAACCATGAAGGATAGGTAGATACCCAAAGTCGCCAGCACGACAACGGGAATACGGTGCCATTCAATACCCAGCTGATAAGTAATCTCGCGGAGGAAGAGTTCTAGAGTATCCACGACTGCTTAGGTTACCCGGCAGCCGCGAGACATACAGAAAAGGCGGAGCGTCACTCCCCCGTTCAGGAAGAGCCGCTCCGCCTTGCGTTGTGGTGTCCTAGATGTGGAACTGCTTGCGCAGGTCCTCAATCATCTTGCGAGCTGGGGCAGGAAGAATCTGCGGGTTCATGCCCACTACCGCAACGCCAGCTACCAGCGCTGCAACGATGGCAAGTACTGCGCCGCCCACGGAAGAGCCGTTGGAGGACAAGGAAGAGCCCTTCGGCTCAGGCTTAGCTCCCAGCTCTTCGGAGCCCTCGCCGCTTACCTCGAGTGGCAAAGTTGCCTTAGTTCCAGCGTCGGTGGTGATTTCTAGGTTCTGGGTACCGCTCAGGTTCTCTGGAACGGTGAGCTTTACCGTTGCGCGACCGCGCTCACCAAATTGCGCATCGCCTTCTTGCGCAGCATTGTCGATGTCGACGGTCTCCTCAGCGTCGCCCAACTTCACGGTTGCCTTCTTGGCCATCGGTTCGCCCTCGGTGGAGTAATTAAGGCTAGATAGATTGACGGTGATTTCTTCACCCGGCTTCACGTCCCCCTCAATGTGTGCACCGATCTGGCCCTGGCCGGTGCGAACCTCCGATTCACCCGACTTGATGTAATCGATCATAGCCTGAGTGTCCATGTAGCCCACATCGTTCTTGTCCTTGATGGAACCAGCGTTGAAGTAACCGTCACCGCCTGCTTCTTCATCACTGGAAGCAAGGAAGGAAGACAGGGCAATGGAGTAATCCTTCTTCGGATCAATTGGCTCGCCGTTGATGGTCACGGACTTTACGCGCTCGCCCTGGTCGGCCTTCTGGTCGTAGACAACCTGAACATTATTAGAAAGGCCCATGGCCAGGCGTGGACGGCTGCCTTCCTGCCACTGGTTGTCCAAAGCATTGATGAACTCCTCGCCGGAAATCTTGGCGGTAATCACGGAGTTGCCAAACGGCTGCACCTCAAAGATGTCCTTGTAGGTAACGTCACCACCCTTCAAGTCGGCCCGCACACCACCGGCGTTCATCACACCGATCTCGATATCCTTGCCTACCTGCTTGCTCATGGCATAGCGTTGGCCTTCTGCGATGAAGTTATTGAGGGTGGATTCTACGCCACGGTTGGAGCCTGCCTCTGCGCCTTCGTCAGAGCCACGGAACAGGTCTTGCTTCACATTGCCGGCAGTCTTAGAACCTTCAACCTCGGCTTCCTTCTGTGCCTTCTCAACGACGGCCGCAATCTCGGCGTCCGGCTCAACAGCGGCAGCAGCCGTAGCATCGTACTGGCTGAGTTTGATGTCGGTTACCTTCTTGGCGGACTTGTCAAAGGTAATGTCGACGTCATTAAGCAGCTTGCCATACTCATGACCCTGCGCCCATTGCAATGGGAGTGCGCCTTCGCGCGGGACTTCGCCCTTGGTACGCTGGTGAGTATCGCCGCCGAAGAGCACGTCTACGTCTTTATTGAAGCCCTCGGCATATTCTTGGGCATCCTCGTGGAAAAGGGCGACAACAACGTCTGCTTCGCCGGATTCCTTTAGCCGGGTGGCCTCTTCATTCGTTGCCTTTACTGGGTCCGTGAAGGTAACGCCCGGGATCTTCGCCGCGGATACCTTGTACTTGGTATTTTCCGTCACGGTTCCGACATAGCCCACCTTGACGCCGTCCACCTCTTCAACGTGAGAAGGCTTGAGCAAGGGTTGGCCATCCTTAAGCACGTTTGCACCCAGGATGGGGTACGTGGAGCTCGGCTGAATGCGCTCGGTGAGATCCTCGGTGCCCTTATCGAACTCGTGGTTGCCCACTGCTGACACCTTCATGCCCATCTGATTGAGAGCCTCAAGGGTGTACTTGTCATCAGAAATTGCAGAGACGAAGGCGGAGCCACCCACATTATCGCCCGAGGAGGTCAGGTTGAATTCCTGCCCCTCATTTACCTGTTTAATGAGGGTCTGCAGACGAGCTACGCCGATCTCATCGCCGGCCTTGGCTGGGTCACCAATCTTGTCTTCCAAGTGACCGTGAATATCGGTGATATTGGTGACGGAGATGGTGGTCTTAGTTTCCTGTGCTACCGCCTGCGCGCCGGAGAGAGCAACAGCGGAAACAGTAGTGGCGGCCACGAGCTGGCCGATGCGACGGAACTGCATTGAAGTACTCCTAGATAGTAGAAAGCGACAGGATAATTTATATCGCTTTGCTAACTACTTGGCAGGAGAAATTAAGCTTGCTTGCTGGAGTTTTACCTTGCAGCAGTCAAGAATTCACACACAGGTAACCTCCCCGATGCCTTCGCGTTGCTTGCCCCGCCCCTCCTTGAGGGTGGGGGCACAGCGCCTTAGGCGGTTACTCGGTAAACGTCAAAGACGCCTTCGGTATTGCGCAGTGTGGTCATCAAGGTTCCCAATTGCTTGGTATCCGAGACGGAGAATGTGAACCTTACCGTCGCGATATGGTCATCGCCACGATTAGAGTTCATGGTCAAAACGTTGATGTTCTCATCGCTCATTACCCGAGTGAGCTCCGAAAGGAGGCCCTGACGGTCGAGGGCTTCCAATTGCAGCGTCGCCGAGAAAGCGCCCGTTGCGGAGGTCCCAGAAGACCAGGCCACCTCTAGCATGCGCTCTGGTTCTGCCTTGAGCTTTTCCGCATTAGTGCAGTCGGCTCGGTGCACGGAGACTCCCCCGCCGCGTGTAACGAAACCGAAAATGGCATCGCCCGGCACGGGCTGGCAACACTTGGCAAGCTTTGCCATCACATCGGGGCTGCCTTCCACCAAGATGCCAGTGCCCGATGCCGAGTCTTCAGTGTGTTGGGCGCGGGAGTGCTCAATCTCAGACAGTGGCGTGCGCGAGGCCAGGGTGTCAATGGCATCGTCTTGGTCGCCGAACATGGCAACCAATTGGTTGGCCACGTGTTGAGCAGAAACGTGGCCCGCGCCGATGGCGGTATACAGCGAATCGACGTCAGCGTAGTGCAGCTGCTCGGCTACCTGCTTCATGGAGCTGGCGGTAAACAGGCGGTGCATAGGCAGGCCGCCGCGCTGGACTTCGGTCGCCAGGGCATCGCGGCCGGCTTCCAAGTGTTCTTCACGGCGTTCCTTGGCAAACCACTGCCGCACCTTGGTCTTGGCGCGAGCGGACACGAGGAAATCCTGCCAATCGCGGGACGGACCAGCATTGGGATCCTTGGAGGTAAAGATTTCCACCTTGTCGCCGGACTTTAGCTTCGATTCAAGCGCGACGAGCTTGCCATTGACTTTGGCGCCGATACACCTGTGCCCCACCTCAGTATGTACTGCGTAGGCAAAGTCCACCGGAGTTGAACCGGCAGGCAAGTTCACCACATCGCCTTTCGGGGTAAAGGCGAAGATTTGCTTGGCGGTCAGGTCGTAGCGCAGCGAGTCGAGGAACTCGTTGGGATCGGCGGCTTCCTTCTGCCAGTCCAGAAGTTGGCGCATCCAAGCCATCTGGTCCACTTCTTCCTGGTGGCCCGAGTTCTTGCCCTTGGTTTCTTTGTAGCGCCAGTGAGCGGCCACGCCGAATTCGGCGTTGTAGTGCATCTCGTGGGTGCGTACCTGGACCTCTAGCGTCGCGCCACCATTGCCCAGCACGGTGGTGTGCAGCGACTGGTAGACGCCAAATCGCGGCGAAGAAATATAGTCCTTAAAGCGCCCGGGCAGAGCTTGGTAGATCGAGTGAACCACGCCAATTGCGGCATAACAGCTATTGACGTCTTCGACTAGGATGCGGATGCCCACTAGATCAAAAATCTCTGCAAAGTCGCGGCCGCGTACGATCATCTTTTGATAGATGGACCAGTAGTGCTTTGGGCGGCCCATAACTTCGGCTTCAATGCCATTTTCCTTCAGCGCCCCACTGACCTGGCTAATGATCTCTTTCAGCGCGCGATCGCGCGAGGGGGCGCGATCTGCCACCATGCGCACGATCTCGTCATATTTCTTCGGATACAAGATGGCAAAGGACAGATCTTCCAGCTCCCACTTCACGCTGGCCATGCCGAGGCGGTGAGCTAGCGGCGCGATAACCTCGAGGGTTTGCCGCGCCTTCTTAGCCTGTTTTTCGGGCGGGAGGAACCGCATTGTGCGCATATTGTGCAGGCGGTCGCTGACCTTAATGACCAGGACTCGGGGGTCGGTGGCCATGGCGACAATCATCTTACGAATGGTCTCGGCCTCTGCGGCCGACCCCAGTGCCACCTTGTCCAGCTTGGTCACGCCATCGACCAAGCGAGCCACCTCCGGACCGAACTCTCGGGTGAGGTCCTCTAGCGAATAGTCCGTATCCTCCACGGTGTCGTGTAGCAGCGCTGCAACGATGGTGGTGGTGTCCATACCGATCTCCGCCGCGATCGTCGCCACGGCGAGCGGGTGGGTAATATACGGTTCTCCGGATTTGCGAAAGACACCCTCATGAAGCCGCTCCGCAGTGTCATAGGCGCGATTAAGCAAATCAGCATCGGCCTTGGGATGAAACTTGCGGTGAATGGACATCAACGGGTCCAGCACCGGATTTACCTTCACTCGGCCGCCGGTAAGCGAACGAGCGAGGCGAGCCGACATGCTGCGCATTCCGCCGCCGGACTGGCGCTTTACGGGTTTGTCCATGGCCAAATCTACCGCCCTTCACAGTGCCACAGGCCTTGTGGCCTCATGTCCATCTAGATCGTGGAATCTAGCTTAGGCATCCCATCTTAGTCTGTGGCATTCAACACAATGAGCGGCGGTCCGGATAAGCGCTCACGCCCGTTGAGACCCTTGACTTCCAACACCACCACATTGCCAGCGACTTCGGCACCTGCGGACTCAAGCAAAAGCTTGGCACCGTGGAGGGTGCCACCGGTGGCCAAGACGTCGTCGACAAGCACTACGCGCTTGCCCTTGATGTCAACGCCGCTGGCTGGAATCTCCAGCGCCGCAGAGCCATACTCCAGCTCATATTCCTCGGTATATACCGGAGGGGGAAGCTTGCCCTTCTTGCGGATGGCCAGGATACCCAGTCCCATCTTGTAGGCGACGGCCGAGCCGAGGAGGAATCCACGGGCGTCTAGGCCGCCAATCATATCTGCGCCCAATTCCTCGCAGGCGGCCGCCAAGCCGTCCACTACGGTGCGAAATGCCTCTGGGTCCGCCAAGACTGGGGTGAGGTCCTCAAAGAGGATGCCCTCCTCTGGGAAGTCTTGAACGAGGCGAACCTTGTCCTTGAGTGCCTGTGCTGCTGATTCGTAGTGCGAACTCATAATCTTCCTTGAGAAATAATTGCGAGAGGTCGTAAACGCCCGATATTCGGGGCCTATTCCTTGTCCGTTGGGACGGTGCTGTGCCAGCGGTCCATATTCCAACCGATACCCGAGACGCCAGTGTACGGCAGGACACCTTCCACGTCGCGGCGGACGAGAAAGACGCGCGGCTGCGCGGAGAGCGGAATGGATGCCACATCCTTCCACAGAGCCTCTTCTGTTTTCTTCAGCTCCGCAGAGTTCTTCATGCTGGACTCCACCGTGGAATATTCCGTCTGGGGATCGACCGGTCCGAGGAAGGCATCGACGGTAGGCGTCCAGGTTTCCGGATCCATTTCCAAGTAGTGCTGGGACATGAACTCCGCAGACGCGTCCTCAATGGTGATACCAGCCGGCTCACAGGATGCACGAAGTTGTTCCACCATGGCGGCGTAGCGTTTGTCTGGCCCCAAATAGCCGACCTTGATGGTCGTACCGTTGAGGTCGCCGGCCTTGGCTAAATCGGTGTCTTGGTGTTGCTTACCCACCTTGTCTAGACCGCCGGCGACTGGGTTGGTAGCGGAAACAGTACGCAGGTAGGCCGGTGGCACCTCCACGCCAGAGGCCGCTGAGCTTGCTTGCGCAACAGCCTGCTGGTCGACGCAAGCGGCAAAGCTCTCGCGTGCCCACGGCTCCGCGAATATTCCAGCTTCAGATAGCGTGAGCGTGTCCGTAAGCTCGCCAACCATTGGAGTGACCTCGTAAGGGGACTCCCCTGACTCATCCTTCGTGCTGTCCAGCCAGTCAGGGTTTTCACTTGCGGCATCCACTACGCGCAACGCGCCTTTATCTGCGAGCTTTTGTGCATCAGCATCCGAAGGCCAGACCACAACATGTTCCTCGGCGGGGGCGTCTCCGAAGTACTTTTCGTTTGCTTTGAGAATGATCTCCCCTTCGTCGCCTACCTTGTCAATGACATAGGGGCCGAAGGAGACCTGCAGCTCGGGATCTAGTTGATCCTTGGCCACGGAGAAGCCATAGCGCCATTCCTTAGCAACCGGCGCAAGCGCCTGCATGTCTTCTACTGTCAGCGCCGCGTTGAGTTCCTTAACGCTCAACCCGGACTTTTTGGCTAGGGCATGGGCCGGCATGATCGTGCCGGCGCCAAACATGTGGCGCCAGCGCTGCCCCTGATCCTTGTTAAAAGTCAAGGTGAACCTTTTACCTTGGGGCTCACAGCTAAAATCCGCGATGTCATTCATCAACGGCATATGTGAGGCAAATTCAGCTGGATGAGTACCGGCCACATACGCCAAAAAGTAGTCATCACAGGTAACGGGAGTGCCATCGGAAAAGACGGCATCCTCCTCCAAAGTGAGCTGAATGCTGCGCTGGTCACTGCCGGCTACAGGCGGAAGCTCTTCCGTCTCCACTAGATCCGCATTGGGGATCAGCTCGCCGGAGGGCCCGGGCACGAAAAGTCCTGGATAAAGCCGCGTAGACAACAGACCGGCGGAGGTGGCATCACCAAAAGACGTGCCGGCATTGGTCGTGGCCAAGCGGGAATTTACCTGGTAGCCAAAGTATCCGTAGGATTCTGGCTCCTGCGGCACGCTAGCTGTGTCCTCCTCACTGCCCTGCCCGCTACAGGCAGAAGCAGCTAGGGCTATGGCCGAAACGCACGAGGTAATTACTTTCCTTCCCCAGTGACGTTCACTAGAACCGCTCTTTAACTTAAGCACCGTATTTTGCCCTCACTTCAGCTACCACTCCGCGAATATTTTACTACCGGAGGTTACCGGCCCGGGCGCCAGGTTGCGCCGGGTTGTCCAGTGGACTCGGCCGGATCATCATCGATCTCAGCCGGAGTGGCGGTTGCGCTCGTTGGTGAGACCACGGTGCGGGCGGGGGATGCTGCGCCAGATTCTGCCGCGGCATTCTCGTCCTTGCCGGCACGGTAGTCCGTGACCCGCTTGTTGTGACGCTTGATCCTCTTGGACATGTTGGCGAAGGTCACAACCAAAGGCGTAGCGAAGAAGATGGAGGAGAAAATACCCTCGACCACACCGATGAGCTGGATGAGCGCCAAATCGCGGAGGGTACCGATACCCATGAGCCACACAGCTACCACGAAGAGCGCGATGATAGGCAGCGCAGAAATAACCGAGGTAGAAATCGAGCGCATAACGGTCTGGTTAATAGCCAAGTTTGTCAGTTCAGCATAGGTCTTCTTGCGTTGGCCCTCGAGGCCTTCCGTATTTTCGTTGATCTTGTCAAAGACGATGACCGAGTCATACATAGAGAAGGTCAGGACGGTGAGCAGACCAATGATGACAGCCGGGGAAACTTCGAAGCCAAAGAGGGCATAAATGCCGGCGATGATCACGCCGTCTGCAATCAGTGCGATGATGGCGGCGAAAGCCATGTTCTTCTGCAAGCGAATGGCCACGTAGACGGTCGCAGCCACCAGGAAGACCAGCATGGCAATGAGCATGCGCTGGGTAATAGAAGAACCCCAGGATTCGGATACCGTGGACGAGCCAATGGCGTCCGGGGTGGCCTTGCCGTTTTCATCCTTCGGTTGGAAGTTGTCATAGATAGCCGCGCGGGCCGCATCCACGTCCTCTTGGCTCAAGCGCTCAGAAACGATTTCCAAGGTCTCGGAATCGCCAGCGCCCACGATGTGAACCTGCTCGGGTTCTACACCGGTGGAGTCTTCGAAGACCTGGCTTACCTCATCTTCCTTGAGGTCGCCTGCCGGCATCGACAAAGTGGTGCCGCCTTCGAAGTCAATAGAGAGCGAGAAACCACGAATGAGGATCGCGGCCACTGCGGCCACGATAAGTGCTGCAGTGATGCCGTACCACAGCTTGGTGCGGCCGATGAAGTCATAACCGCGCTCGTCCTCGTAGAGGCGGTCCATCCGGGAAATCTTATGCTTAGTCGAAACAGCCATGCTTATTTCTCCTCATCTTCCGCAGCATCTACGGGACGTGCGGTACTTGCGGCAGAATCTCCTGCCGTTGCTTTGGTGGCTGACTCCTTCGCGCTCGCGGACTCAGCAGCGTGTGCTTGACGACGTCCCGAGCCGAAGTAGCCGCGCTCACGGCGCTCTTCCACCAGTGCGTAGATACCACCGAGGCCGTTCATCGAAGGTTTAGCAGCAGCCGGACGGCGGCCGACCATCTGCATCAGCGGCGCCATGACCAGGAAGGATACGACCAGGTCGAATACCGTGGTAAGGCCCAAGGTAAAGGCGAAGCCCTTCACCTCGCCGATGGCGAGGAAGTAGACCACAACGGAGCCAATCAAGGTCACCGCGTTACCGGTCACAATGGTGGCACGAGCGCGCTCCCACGCCTTTTGCGTAGCGGAGCGGAACGTGCGTCCCTCGAGGAGCTCATCCTTGATGCGCTCGTAGTAGACCACGAAGGAGTCAGCAGTTGCGCCCACACCAATGACTAGACCCGCGATGCCGGAAAGGTCCAGCGAGTAACCGATCCAGCGGCCCAGCAGAACCAGGGAGCCATAGGTCAGGAGGCCAGAGGCAATGAGGAAGATGAGGGATACGCCGGCAAGCGCGCGGAAGTAGTACAGCGAGTACGCCATCACTAGTACTAGGCCAACGAGGCCTGCAATGAGGCCGGCCTGCAGTGCGGCCTTGCCCAGTGTGGGCGGAATGGACTCCACGGTGCCGCCTGGTTCGCCATTTTCACCTGCGAAGGACAACGGCAGTGCGCCATACTTCAGGTTATTTGCCAGACTCTGTGCCTCTTCCTGGCTAAAGTCACCAGTAATGGAGGTGGCAGAGCCTACCGGGGTTGCACTCTGGATAACCGGTGCGGAAATAACCGCAGAGTCAAGCGTGATGGCAACCTGGTCCTTAAGGTGTTCCTGCGTCAGGTCTGCCCAAGTCTGAGAACCGTTCGGACCATCACCGGTCTTGAAGGAGAAGTTGATCTCCATCTGGCCAGACTGGCCGTTGAGACCGCCTTCGATCGGAGAATTGGTATCGATTTCGTTACCGGTGAGGCGGGTACCGTTTTCGTCCTTGATGCCATTGAGAAGCGGTGCTGGCTCCAGTACGTACGGGTTGCCGTTGGAGTAGTCACAGGTAACAAACGGTTTAGCAGGATCGTCGGCTCCGGCAAGGGGATCGGTACTGCCCTGGCAGGTCATCAGCGCGGAAGCTGCAGCCTGGGTGGTCGGATCCTCGGACTGACGGTCCTTCAGCAGGATTTCCGTTACTTCATCGCGACGCTTAGTCTGCTCAATAGAGTTGCTTGGCTCCTCAAGCGGCTTGGCGCTGACCTTGGGAGCTTTCTGTTTCTTCGGCTCCTTACCAGTCATCTGCGCTTCTTGCTGGGCGATGGCCTGGGTCATCTGCTCCATCTGCTTGTTGGCCTCGTCTGCGCTGAGTACGTCGTACTTCACCCAGCGGTTGGCCATATCTTCCAGCTCCTTATTGAGCTTTTCCATATCCGGCATGGATGGCTTAGCCACCGGACGGAAGAACAGCTGCGAGGTTTGGCCGACGGCCTGCGCTTGGGAGGCATCTTCTCCCGGAACGGTAATGACCAAGGTGTTGCCGTTGATGACAACCTCAGAACCAGAAACACCCATGCCGTTGACACGCTGTTCCAAAATGTTGCGTGCTTGCTTGAGTTGGTCTTGGGTGGGTTCCTCGCCTTGCGGCGCCAACGTTACGCGAGTGCCACCCTGCAAGTCGATGCCGAGCTTCGGGGTGCTTTGACGGTTACCAGTTAAAAAGATAAGCGCGTAGATAACAACCACAATGAGAACGAAGAGCGCGATCGCGCGCTTCGGCCATTGGCGTTTGCTATTTTTCATAGCGCCACGGGTTTTTGCGGACAACGATAATCTCCTGTGCTGCTTATAACAGGGTGTTTAAACATTAAATACGGCCCAGCCACATGGCGCAGGCACGTTAACAACGCACAATCGTACGTCATCAAGCGGAATTTTCCTTAACGAGGTCCAGAAAAGACTCAAAGTGTGATGGGGTCTACGCTCCCCGAAGGCCCCACCCACCTAGCAAACGTTAAGGCAACTCTTAGGAAATAGCGGGCTATTTCTTCTCCTGGCCGTCAAACGGAGGATATTCCTCATCTGGCAGGTCATCTGCCGCATCATTCTTGGCGTCCCCAGCAGCAGGGCGCTCAAGGCTATTGGCTTCCTCCTCCGTGCGAATGACGGCCATCTTGTCAAAAGTAACCACCACACCAGGGGCGATTTCTAGATCCACATCCTTGTCGCCAGTACTGCGCACCACGCCGTGCACGCCGCCCGCCGTAACGATGGCGTCGCCCGGCTGCAGGGAATTCTGGAGGGCCTGCATCTCATTTTGACGCTGGCGCTGCTTTCGCATGGCCATAAACGAGGGAACAACGAAGAGGATGCCAATAATGATGAGAATGATGATTTCCATAGCACCCTAGTGTGCCAGACGGCGGTGCGCACAGAAACCCCAAGGGGGCCATCGCCAAGCAGGCTAGCCCTTAAATTAAAACAGCCCGGCCGCGCCCTCCGGCGGGGTAAGCCCTAGGTGTCGCCATGCTGCAGCGGTAGCTACACGGCCGCGTCCCGTGCGCGCAACCATCCCGGCACGCACCAGGTAAGGCTCACACACCTCCTCTACCGTCGAGGGCTCCTCGCCCACTGCGATGGCCAGTGTGCTCACGCCAACCGGTCCGCCGCCGTGCCCCTTAATCAAGGCATTGAGCACCGCTCGGTCGAGGCGGTCAAGTCCCATGTCATCTACGTCAAAGACTTCGAGCGCTCCCTGGGCCGCGCTGAGATCAATCCGGCCGGTGCCATTGACCTCGGCATAGTCACGAACGCGGCGCAGCAAACGGTTAGCAATACGCGGGGTTCCGCGCGACCGAGAGCCAATTTCTACCGCCGCATCGTGGTCAATTTCCACGTTCAAAATGTGGGCGGCGCGCTTGATCACCTGGGTGAGATCAGCCGTGTCGTAGTACTCCATCTGCGCGGTGAAACCGAAGCGGTCGCGCAATGGGCCCGTGAGCATGCCGGCGCGCGTAGTCGCACCGACCAAGGTAAAAGGCGGGATCTCTAGCGGAATAGAAGTAGCACCAGGCCCCTTGCCCACGATGACGTCAATGCGGAAGTCCTCCATTGCCATGTACAGCATTTCTTCTGCTGGCCGGGCAATGCGGTGGATCTCATCGATGAACAGGACATCGCCTTCCATAAGGTTGGAAAGCATTGCGGCCAAATCACCGGCGCGCTCCAAAGCGGGCCCGGAAGTCATACGCAGCGAGGTGCCCAGCTCTTGGGAAATAATCATCGCCATTGTGGTCTTGCCCAAACCGGGCGGCCCCGAAAGCAAAACGTGGTCGGGCGTGACCCCACGGTTCCTTGCCCCCTTAAGCACAAGGGAGAGCTGCTCGCGTACCTTGGGTTGGCCGATAAACTCCTCGAGCGACTTTGGACGCAAGGAGCGTTCAATATCATGCTCCTCGGAGTGCGCGGTGGCATCCACATCGCTATTGCGCGGGGTGGCGTGTGCCGCGTCGACGCCCTCAGGGAGATTGAACTCGGTGCGCTCAATATCGGACATGATTTTCAGCCTTCCTGCCGGTTATTTCTTCTTGCCCAGCTGCGCCAGCGCCGCGCGCAAGAGAGAGGACGTATCGGCATCGGGATTTTCCGCGTAGGCGGATTCCACCACGGGACGCGCTCCCTTATCGCTAAACCCAAGGCCAACAAGTGCCTCAGTCACGCTTTCAACCACGGCACCACCGGCCGGCGCGGTGACGGCATCAACGGAGCCTGCGGCGGCAGGCTCGCTTGGCGCAAAGGCCGCTACCTTATCTTTCAGCTCCAGAGCCAAGCGTTGAGCCATACGCTTGCCGACGCCCGGGATAGTCTGCAGCGCCTTGACATCTTCCGCGCCAATTGCCGCAGCAAGTTCCCCTGCCCCCATGACCGACAGCGCCGCTAAGGCCAGCTTGGGGCCTAGACCAGACACGGATTGCAGCACTTGGAACATCTCGCGGTCCTCATCAGCGCTAAAGCCATAGAGAGTCAGAGAATCTTCCTTGACCACCAAGTTGGTAAGAACCGTAGCCTGTTCTCCGCGACGCAAGGTGCCCAGTGTCTTTGGGGTAGCCAGAAACTTGTACCCCACGCCTGCACAATCGATAACCCCATGGTCGAGTCCAATATGGATTACCTCTCCACGCAGTGCAGCAATCATTGGCTTCTTATCCTTCCACTCTCAGTAAAAATCCCTAGCGCTTCTTGCCCTGGCCGCGCACGCCGCTGGTCTTAGCACCAAGCCCGAGCCCGGTATGGTCCATCCGCACAATGGCCGGGGCACGCCAGCAGTGGCACACTGCCAACGCAAGAGCGTCGGCGGCGTCGGCAGGCTTGGGCGGTTCAGTCAACCCCAGAATACGGGTAATCATGGTGGTCATCTGCTTCTTATCTGCGCGTCCGTTCCCTGAGATGGCCTTTTTCACCTCGGACGGGGTGTACATGTACACCGGAATATCGCGTTCAGCCGCAGCCAGCACCAGCACCCCTACGACGTGGGCCGTTTGCATGACTGTGGATACCTGGCCGCGTTCGAAGACGCGCTCGATCGCCACCACATCTGGCGAATAGTCATCCATCCACTCTTTCGCCGCCACCGAAAGGCGCAGGAGGCGCTCCGTCAAGTCCTTATCGCTAGGGGTGCGCACCACGCCGACAGAAACGGGAAGGATTGCTCGGCCACGACCAGCCTGAACCACCGAAAGCCCGCAGCGCGTCAAGCCTGGGTCAATTCCCATCACGCGCATTCCTTCTAGGTTCATCTCTCCCCCATGGTCATGTCGGCACCACCGTGCACTGCCTACCGCCCCATTATGGACTACACACAGGTGTTCTACAAGCGTAGCATCCAGCCACCCCATGGAAAAGCGCCGGCAACGTCTCCTGCGGGCAATCCCCACGGAGCGCTACCGGCGCTAAGGTCCGTTCCTGCTACAAGAGGATTAATCCTCGTTCAGCTCGGCTAGAACCTCATCGGAGAGATCCATATTGGTGTAGACGTTTTGCACATCATCGGAGTCTTCCAAGGCATCAATGAGGCGGAAAATCTTCTTGGCGTCATTGGCCTCCAGCGGCACCTCGACAGACGCACGGAAGTCATTGTCGGAGTCATCGACCTCAATATCGGCGTCCTTGAGCGCGTCCTTGACTGCCTGCACATCCGTCGGCGCGCAAACGATCTCAAACTTCTCGCCTTGGTCCTTAACCTCTTCCGCGCCTGCTTCCAGCACGGCCATCAAGACGTCATCCTCCGTCAGCTCGCCTTTTTCTACCAAGACGTAGCCGGTACGGGTGAACATGTAGGCCACAGAGCCGGACTCACCCAGGTTGCCGCCGTTCTTGGACATCGCGGTACGCACGTCGGTCGCCGCACGGTTGCGGTTATCCGTCAGGCACTCAATGAGCATTGCTACGCCGTTCGGGCCGTAGCCTTCGTACATTATGGTTTCCCAATCGGCGCCGCCGGCTTCTTCACCGGAACCGCGCTTGCGAGCACGCTCAATATTGTCATTGGGGACGGAGGCCTTCTTGGCCTTCTTGATCATGTCATCAAGGGTTGGGTTAGCCGCTGGGTCACCACCGCCAGTACGAGCCGCCACTTCGATGTTCTTGATCAGCTTGGCAAATTCCTTGCCACGCTTGGCATCGTTGGCAGCCTTCTTATGCTTGGTAGTTGCCCATTTCGAGTGGCCTGACATGTAGTCCCTTTCTAATCGGGTGCTGAAACTGGTGGCAATTATACGTGTGCTGCACGAACGCGTGAAAGCGACCCCCTTATAAGCGGGACATCCTTATACGTTGTGCCAATTGCCATGGGCAGAGCCGCTGCCCAAATTTTCATCTAAGTAACGTGTAAGGCCCTCTTGATTTACCAACGCCACCAATTCACCCTGCTCTGTAAAAATTTTGCCACGCGCAACCGCCGTTGCGTTCGACGCCGCGGGTGATACCTGCTCATACAACAACCACTCATCCACGCGGAATGGGCGCAGGAACCATATCGCATGGTCAAGGCTGGCCAATTGCACTTTTTCTCCCTGATGCGGAATAAGGGCCGAGCGAATCAGCGTCATATCTGACATATAAGTCAGCGCAGCGCAGTGAAAGGCAGAATCCGCTGGGAGATGACCTGTGTTGCGGAACCAGATATACCGATAGCCTGCACCGGTGCGCTCTGCAGCCTCCGGATCGCGTCCTTCTTCTGGCACGAGGCGAATATCCCATTCCTCCCACTCTTTGAGGATAATCCGGGTGGAGTACGGGGCCCCACCGCCCATCCGAGCTGCCTCCTCGGGCCCTGGCACCTTCGGTGCGGCGTCCTGATGCTGCGGACCATAGTCACCGTCGCGGTGGAAACTAGCCATGAGAATAAAAAGGAGCACGTCACGCTGGTAGACACGCACCTGCCGATTGGCAAAGGATCTCCCCTCCCGAATGCGTTCGACCCGGATCTCAATTGGCCGGCTCGCATCGCCAGGGCCGACAAAGTAGCCATGCAGGGAGTGGATGTCTTTGCTGGACACAGTGCGCTGGGCTGCGGCCACTGCTTGAGCAGCAATCTGCCCGCCGAAGGTACGTTCAATCCGCGACTCCACAGCAGGGCCTTTAAAGACATCGGCCACTTTCGTTTCCTCGACAGCCAGAACCTCGCGAATAGATGCCATCTGCACACTCCCTATGTCCTACATCACTTTCTAAGCAATTGCCGTCCACACTACTCACTGGACGAGCCGTCAGTTTGTTTTTCAATCCGTCCCCCACTTCTGGGAGCAAAAGTGGAGGAATTTTCTAGAAGAAACTATGTCCGCTACCGAAGTAGGCGCGCATTGAATAAAGTCTTTTGAGTGAAACGCATCGCTTCTGTTCCAGCAGTATGGATTGGGTGGGTCATCGCCCGCCTCGTCCTTATTTACCTACTCAAGATTAACCACAATCCCAGGGGCGATGTCGCATATTATTTTGCCGGGCTCTTTGGCGATGACCCGACACAGATGACCGAATACCCCCACTCGGGCACGTGGCCCACGGTGCTTTTGGGATGGCTCACCGGCGAGAATATCACCGCATTCTATATCGGCTTCACCATCATGACCCTGCTTGTTGACGCCGCCTTTTTAGCCCTCCTCCTGCGCCACCACCCGACTCAACCGCGCAGTTTCCAGGCCGCCTGGTTCTGGGTCCTCTTCGGCACCGCAGCTGGCCACACCTTTGTGTGGCGTCTCGATATTTTCCCCGCCTTAGCCGTGGCCGGGGCAGCTGCACTTCTAGCTACCCGTCCGCTCATCGCCTCAGCGGTACTGGGATTTGCCACCACGATGAAGCTATGGCCAGGAGTCCTCGCTGCCGGCTTGGTGGGCCGCTTCAACAGCTCCGCAACCTGGCAGCGCCTACTCGCGTTTTTCTGCACCATCGTCGCGGTCTGCACCGTCACGATTACTGCCTCTGGCACCGAGCGCCTGCTTTCACCGCTGAATTATCAGGGCGTGCGCGGTCTCCAGTTGGAGTCCATCCCGGCGACGTTCCTGCTGCTGCAGGCACATCGCTCTCCGGGGCGGTGGCACCTGGGCTACGCGCCGTCCAAGAGCTTTGAAATTTCCGGGCCTGGCGTAGATACCGCAATGACGTGGAGCACTATTGCCACCATTGCCATGCTCCTCTTCGCAGTGGGCTGGGCGCTGTACCGACTGTGCGCCGGCGGATGGACCACCCGCACGACCATGGCGTTTTTTACCGTTATGGTCCTGCTTCTTATCGCGACGAATAAGGTTTTCTCCCCGCAATACATCGTCTGGCTGGGCCCCTTGCTTGCCGTGGTGATCCGCCAGCGCCTGCCGCAAGGATTCGCCTCCCTGCGGAAATTCCAAGCCTTGTTAGCGTCCTGCACCATCATCGCCGCCGTGCTGGGCACCTTGGTCTACCCATTCAACTATGACTACATCTGGAACCACGTGGGCGAGAACATGTTCGCCGTCTACCTATTGGTAGCCCGCAATATCCTCATCGTTGTCATGGCCATCATCGGACTTATCTGGTTTGCAGTCGAGGTGGCCCTGGCTTCGAAGATCGAGCGGGCAGATGTGCAGCAGCGACAGCCTCCTTCCTCCCCGGCAGATGGCGCGGCTGCTAGCACCGAGGCACAGCCGGTATTCCGTCGCCGACGCGGCCGGCACGCACTTGCCTCCTGAAACTTGAGGTAGATCTGCTGGCTACTCGGCCAGCATATAGTCAAAATATTCCGGCAATTTTGCGGTGCCGCCCAGATGAAAGAGCCGTACCGCAGGGCGCAAGCGCAGCGCGCGAGTGTCGCTGACCGCCTCATTGTAGAAGCGATGGGCAAGTTGGATGCGGCCCTCGGCGTCGGCAAGCGCGGCAGGGCGACGGTCCGCCGGAAACTCCCTCACTATGGCGGCAGATAGTTCCCGCTCGGCCATCGTGCGTGGTTCGAAATGACCCTGATAGAGCTCGGTAGATTCCGCTCGCTGAGCTAGCGCCGCAAGCTCTGGTGCTACGGCCGCTGTCACCGCTGCCCTGCGGTCTAGAGCCGCCTGCAGCTGGGCCAGCGAGGCATCAGTGCGGATATGCAGTGAGTTAAGCCGCTGGGCGGTAAAAAGCGCCCACAAACCGACGATGATAAGTAGGAAGAGGACTAGAGCAATTTCAATGGCCATCAACGCTTTACCCTCACCTTGGTACCGTCTTGGACAGTCTCATAGACCTGCATCACGGCCGCCGCTACATGGTCCCAGTCATAGGTGCTGGCACGTTGGACGCCATTGCGCACCAACTGGGCCCGATACTCGGCATCATCAAGTACCTCGTTGAGGACGCGAGCCAAATCCTCGCTGTCTTCATTGCGAAAAAGTGCGCCGGCAACCTCGTCGGAATCGGCATTGCACACCGCACGGAAGGCTTCAAGATCGGAAGCAACGACAGCTGCGCCGGCGGCCATGGCCTCTACCAGCACGATGCCGAAGCTTTCGCCACCGGTATTTGGGGCCACGTAGACATCGGCACGGCCCAGGATTTCTGCCTTTTCGGCGTCGCTGACCCGGCCTACAAAATCCACACTCTCGACCTCGCGGGCGCGGCCACCGCCCATGATGGTCACGCGGATATCGTGGTGTACTTGGCGGAGCGCGCTCAGCAGGATATCGAGGCCCTTGCGCGGTTCATCCAAACGTCCCAAGAAGACAACTTCCAGGGGATCGCCAGAGGCTTTGGCCGGGCTCCGGCGCCGAGCCTGGGCGTAGACCGACGTATCCACGCCGTTGGGAATGAGGACCGGGTCTCCGCCCAATTGCTCCACCTGCCACCGCCGCGCCATGTCGGATACCGCGATGCCACCCCGGATCTTTTCCAAGAAGGGTACGAGGAAAGGTTTGGCCAGGGTCAGCACCAGGGAGCTAGACGCGGAAGCGTGATACGTCGCCACCAGTGGGCCTTGGGCCACAGCCAACGCGGTCATGGAAAAGCTCGGGGAGTTCGGCTCATGGATGTGCAAGACATCGAAGTCGCCCTCCTTGATGAATTGCTTTACCTTACGTGTTACATGGGGCCCCACGGACAGGCGCGCCACCGACCCGTTGTACGCGATGGGGAAAGCCGGCCCTCCCTTGACTACGAAATCCGGGAGCTGGGTGGATTCCGCAGCGGGGCCAATGACCTGTACATGGTGCCCTTGTTCAATGAAGACAGTCGCTAGGTCAAGAATATGGGCTTGAACCCCGCCTGGTTCATCGAAAGAGTAGGGGCATACGATTCCTATGCGCACTAGCTCCCCCCTTCCTGCGATGGCCCAGTGTGGCGGGCATTGCGGGCATTTTCGGCCGCCCGCGCTTGCCGACGCCTCTCTATGTCCACATTCCACTGCGGCTGCAACATATGCCAATCCTCCGGGTGGCGGCGGATATTGGCGGCGAAGCCATCGGCCATGCGCTGCGTTGTCTCCTGCAAGTCCGTTACCTCGAGCTCAGGAGACACAGAGAGCCCCCAGCCCTCGCCTGCAAACCAGGAGTGCACCACGTGCAGGGCGGCGCCAGTCTCTAGGGCAAGCTGTGCGGGACCGGCGGCCATATTGGCCTTTTCCCCCATGAAATCCACGGTAACGCCGCTTCGGGTGAGGTCGCGCTCAGCCAGCAGGCAGACCACGCCACCGGCTTCCAGCACCTCTTTGAGGCGGGCGAAAGGCGAGGCTTCGCCGCCAGTGAGGGGGAGAACCTCAAAGCCAAGGGTTTCGCGGTAGTCCACAAAGGCGTCGAAAAGCACTGCGGGCTTAAGGCGCTCTGCAACGGTAGTGAACTGGCCATAATGACCGACGAGGAAGACGCCCGCCATATCCCAATTGCCGGAATGTGGCAATGCCAAAATGGTGCCGCGGCCGGATTGAGCCGAAGCATCAAAATGCTCAAGGCCTTCCAAACCACTGAGCAAGCGCTCATGCAGCCCGGCATCACCGTGGATAGCTGGCAGGCGGAACGCCTCCATCCAATAGCGCATATAAGAACGCACGGAATCCCGCACCAACGCGCGGGTAACGTTTTCCGGGCCCACCACTCGCGCTAGGTTGCGGCGCAAGCCCTCCATTCCCCGACCGTTGCTACTTGCGTAGTCCGCACCCCAGCGAAAAAGCGTGCGCGCAATGGGCTCGGGCAGACGGCGCACCACCTTCCACCCCGCCAGGTAACCCGCCGCGGAGAGGTCTTCTCTATCCCACATGGTGTCACAACCTCCTGTTTTAGGTGGTGCAGTACCAGCTACTGCTGCTCTTGGCGGGCAGCAATAACCATACGCTGGCACACGGTAAAGACGGAGCCAACGGCCAAGATCCACAGCGCTACCTCAATGGCATGCGGGACTCCCAAGCCTTCGAGGCCGATGCCGCCCAATCCCAAAATAAGCCGCTCGGGACGCTCAATCAGGCCGCCGACCATCTTGAACCCGGACGCTTCTCCCCTAGCCTTGATATAGGAAATGACCTGAGAACATACCAAGGTGACAAAGCACGCAATAACCGTGATGCGGGAAGAATCCGCAGAATAAATCAGCCACCATGCAATAGCACTGAACAATGCACCGTCGGTGATGCGATCACAGGACGCATCCAAGGTCGCACCAAAGGCAGTAGCCTTGCCGGTCAAGCGCGCCATTGTGCCATCGAGCATGTCGAAAGCGGCGAAGAGGCCGGACAAAACGGCAGCGGAAAAAAGGTGGCCGGTAGGAATGAGGATCACCGAAATCGCAATGGTGACTATGGTACCCACAACCGTGACCACATTCGGGGTCAGGCCTAGCTTCAAAAAGGCCTTGGCTATAGGTTCCACCACCACGGCGGCGGGCTTTCGCCCATGCACGCTAAGCACGCGAATCCTCCTCTTCCATCTCGCGCCATCCTTCTGCCAGCACGCGACGCGTATCCTGCAGAAGCTGCGGTAATACCTTAGTCCCATCGAGGACAGTCATAAAGTTACTATCCCCGGGCCACCTTGGCACCACATGCAGGTGCAGGTGATCTCCCACCGAGCCGCCCGAAGCACGACCCAGGTTTAGGCCCACATTGATGGCTTCTGGGTGTGAAACCCGCTTGAGCACCCGGACGGCCTTTTGCGCGAAGGCCATCAACTCCTGAGATTCCTCTTGCGTAAGGTTCTCCAGCTGCGATTCCTTGCGATACGGCACCACCATGAGGTGCCCGGCGTTGTACGGAAACAGGTTCAGCAATGCATACACGGACTTGCCTCGAGCAATGATGAGCCCGTCTTCGTCGCTACCCTGTGGCGCTTCCACGAAGGGGTCCTTAGAACGCTTGGCAATATAGGCCATGCGATAAGGCGCCCATAACCGCTCTAGGCGGTCCGGCTCGCCAGCGCCTGAGTCAACGAAGGTCTCCTCCGCAGCTGGGTTTTCAGCGACGGAGGAGCTGTCGGTTTCGTGTGTCTCTTTAGCGTCGGGCACTGATGAGCTCTTCGGTCGGCTGCTCGTTGTTGCGCTCTGCTACCCATGCGGCGATGAGCTCCACAGCTTCCTTTACCGGCACACCATTGACCTGGGTGCCGTCGAGGAAGCGGAAGGACACGGCATCAGCTTCTACGTCGCGCGCGCCAGCCACCAGCATGAACGGAACCTTACCGGTGGTGTGGTTGCGAATCTTCTTCTGCATGCGGTCATCAGAGGTATCCACATCGGCGCGGATACCCTTCTGACGCAGCTGGGCGGCAACCTCTTCGAGGTGCGGGGAGAATTCGTCAGCCACCGGAATGCCCACCACTTGGTGCGGTGCCAGCCATGCTGGGAAGGCGCCGGCGTAGTGCTCCAGCAGGACGCCAAAGAATCGCTCGATGGAGCCGAAGAGCGCACGGTGAATCATGATTGGGCGCTTCTTCGTGCCGTCCGACGCAGTGTATTCCAGCTCGAAGCGCTCCGGCAGGTTGAAGTCCAACTGCACGGTAGACATCTGCCAGGTACGGCCGATGGCGTCGCGAGCCTGCACAGAAATCTTCGGACCGTAGAAGGCTGCACCTGCGGGATCCGGAACCAGCTCCAAGCCGGATTTTTCTGCGACCGACTGCAGGATAGACGTAGAGCGATCCCAGATCTCATCAGAACCGACGAACTTATTCGGGTCCTTGGTAGAAAGCTCCAGGTAGAAGTCAGACAGTCCGTAGTCCTTCAACAAAGAAATGATGAAGTCAAGGACCTTGGTCAGCTCCTCTTCCAGCTGCTCTTCGGTGCAGTAGATGTGAGCATCGTCCTGGGTAAAGCCGCGGGCACGGGTCAGGCCGTGGACCACGCCAGACTTTTCATAACGGTAGACGGTACCGAACTCAAACAGACGCAGCGGGAGCTCGCGGTAGGAACGGCCACGGGATGCAAAAATTAGGTTGTGCATCGGGCAGTTCATGGGCTTGGCGTAGTAGTCCTGCGGTTCCTTGACGGTATTGCCCTCTTCGTCATATTCGCCATCGAGCTGCATCGGCGGGAACATACCGTCGGCGTAGAAGTCCAGGTGACCAGACTTCTTGAATAGGTCACCCTTGGTGATATGCGGGGTATTAACAAAGGAGTACCCAGCCTGTACGTGGCGGTTGCGAGAGTGGTTTTCCATCTCCATGCGAACGGTCGCGCCATTCGGGTGGAATACCGGGAAGCCGGAGCCAATCTCATCTGGGAAGGAGAAGAGATCTAGTTCCTGACCCAGGCGGCGGTGGTCGCGCTTTTCAGCCTCTTCCACCATGGTTTGGTAGGCCTCCAGCGCCTCCTTGGACTCAAAAGCGGTGCCGTAAATGCGCTGCAGGCCAGCCTTGGACTGGTCACCGCGCCAGTAGGCAGCTGAAGAACGGGTCAGCGTGAAAGCCGGGATGTACTTGGTGGTCGGCACGTGCGGTCCGCGGCAGAGATCGAACCACTCTACTTCCCCGGTGCGCGGGTTGATGTTGTCATAGTGGGTGAGATCGCCGGAACCGACTTCTGCGGCCTCGTCGGAGTCAGGGTCAACGTTGCCCTTGTCTTGGACCAGCTCGAGCTTGAAAGGCTCCTCGGCGAGGGCCTTTTCCGCTTCCTCCGCGGATTCATAGACATGGCGCTCGAAGCGCTGGCCGCCCTTGATGATCTTCTTCATGCGCTTTTCAATCGCTTTGAGGTCTTCCGGCGTGAAAGGCTCGGCGGTCTGGAAATCGAAGTAGAAGCCATTCTCAATGGCCGGGCCGATGCCCAGCTTGGTGCCGGGGAATTCGGCCTGCACGGCCTGGGCCATAACGTGGCCGCAGGAGTGGCGGATGACGGCACGGCCGTCTTCCTCGCTAGCGGCAACCGGGGTAAAGGTGGACTCCGTGTCTGGGGTGTGCGACAAATCAAAGAGAGTGCCGTCCTCACCGCGCACGACTACGACAGCCTCAGGGCCCTTATTAGGAAGGTTGAGCTCTCGCATTGCTGCGCCCACGGCCTGGCCGGCGGGCACGGTGAAGGAATCGTAATTGACCGGTACTGCGGGGATGAGTTCCGCCATAATCGCGCTCCTTTATGCGCTCGTGCGTCGGCGGCATACCTGGCCGCGTCCGCTATTTAAATTTACGGATAGCTATTCTACAACCCTGCATGCTCGCAGAGCGATTTTGCCCACCATGACTCGCGCCCGTCGGCATCGCGGGTGCCCGGCGGGCAGAAATACATAGCCGAACCAATATGAGTCAACCACTCGTTCAGCAGGTCCGATTTATCCAAACGGGCCTGGATAGGCTCGAATTGCTTGGTGGGATCTTGCTGATAGCAGATGAAAACCTGGCCAATATTGGAAAGCTGCCCATCCTTGCCATCGGGAGCCAGCTCATAGTTATACGGCCGGCGCAGGATGCGCTGCTCTGGATGATCGGCCGGCGGGGCGGCAACGGCCATGTGCGAGTTCTTATCAATCACCGGCAGGCCGTAATCATCTACCGCATCAAAATCTGCAGCATCAAATTCTTCTTCACCGGTAAGCGGGGCGCCGGTGTCGAGCTTGCGGCCCACCGCATTTTCGCGGGAGGGGCGGTCGAGTTTCTCCCACGTATCCACATTCATGCGAATGCGACGCACTACCATCGCCGTTCCGCCTTGTGCCCACTTCGGCCCTTTATCGATCCATACCTGGGCTGCAAAATCCTCCTCGCTGCGCGGATTGACGGTGCCGTCCTTTTGCCCGAACATATTGCGCGCGGTAGCGCCCTTTTCGTGGCTGCCATAGGCGTTAATAAAGCCCTGCTGCAGCCACTTCACGCTGGCATAGTGCTCACCTGCGCGCACCATGTGCCGCAGGGCGTAGGTATTCATCAGTGGGTCATCGCAGCAGATCTGCAAGACGATATCGCTTTGTCCCCACTTAGCCTCCAGCGCATCGCGTTTAAAGGAACGCACATCTCCCAACCAGCGTGGTTTCTCCACGCCGAGCAAGGAGAAAACCTTTTGACCTAGACCGCAGGTGATGGTCAAGTTGGCGGGCTGTTGCACCATTTCCGGTTCCAGGGTGCCCAGCGGCGCCTCCCCCGTACACAGCGCGCGGGCGTCCTCAGTCCACAGCTTCATGAGGCTGGCGAACCCCCGCTTGTCGACGCCCCTTTTAAGATCAAACCCAACCAGGTTCAGGTGCGCTTGCTCCGCGGTTGCGATGCCTGCTTGATGCTCGCCGTCAAAAGCCACGAGGGCGTCGGCCAACACAGGCTGTTCCTGTGCCCCAGCATCCGGGGAAGACCCCTGGTTATTGCAGCCTGCCAACGCGAAGGCACTGGTCGATACCGCAGCGCCGGTAAGAAACCCCCTTCTGCTGAATCCAGACATAACTAGTGGTCGTGGCCTTCCTTATTGTGGGACATATCTCCGTGCTCCATGTGGGACATTTCGTGGCCCTCCATATCGCCGTAATCCTCATCCCCAGCAGGCATGCTACGCGTTTGGATCTCGCCCAGATCGAGCTCTTCGCCGCCCTCTAGTTCCACTTTGAGGTCAAGGGATTCGCCGGGAGCGATGTGATTTTCCATGTCCATGAGCATGAAGTGGTCACCACCAGGTGCCAGCTCGTGGGACTCGCCGGCTTTGACTACCAGTGGGCTCGACATTTCCTGCATCTTGCCATCGACAGTCTCATGCATCTGGTTCACCTTGGCATTGAGGCTGGTGGAAAAACCGGTGATAGCGATGTCCTTATCGGTATGGTTCACCAAGGTGCCAAAAATAGCAGTCATGTCCTTGTCCTCATTGGCGCGCACGACAGCATCCTCAAAGGTCAGTTCTTTAGATTCCGCAGCGGAGGATGTTTCCCCGACACTAGTGGAAGCATCCACCTTCGACTCGGTGGAATCATTTTGGTTTTGCGGTGAGCAACCCGCCAGGGCGAGGCCGGCCACAGTCAAGCCCACAAGGGCGATGCTAGAAATCTTGGACATTATTTTTCACCTTCCGAATCAATGCGACGAGACTTGGCAATAAATAGGGCAACTACTGCGGCAATTGCCAAAACACCGCCCACCCCCAGAATGATTTTCAGCGGCATTGACAGGCCCTCGGTTCCTTCCTGGTCTGCCGTGTCTGACTCTGGGGCCTCGGTGTTTTCGGACCCGTCACCTTTGACAGAAAATTCCACACCGCCGCGGGTAGCGTGCCCATCCGATGACGTGATCTGAAAGCCCACCTGGTATTTACCCGGCCCAGGATGGACATCCGCAGGGGTCTCAATGGTGAGATCCCGCTCATGGAGCTTTGGTTCTTGGCTAAAAAGTTTCTCACCGGTATCGGTGTTGGTTACGGCGAAGGTGTTGAAGTCCTCTTTGGGGATGCCAGAAAACTCGAGGGTGATTTCCTTAGGGAACTCATCGAGTTGGTCGCCGTCTTTGACCGAACCGCCAATAACGGAGTCGTGCGCGAATGCGGCAGGCATTGACCCTCCCAAAACCAGTGCGGCCGTGCCCACTGCTGCAGCTGTACGGCGCAGCCAAGGTACGCGGTAGCCCATAGATAGCTCCTTTTGTGTTGAAAATGCACAAGTTGAATTGTCAGACATACTAGCCCCGCGACTTGCCAGAGCGGCAATCACAAAAAGCAGCGCGTCGAGACATATGTCGGCTTGAACTGGGATCGAGTTCCACCTTCGAAATAAAAAGAGGTATTTATCACTATTTAAGCCAAGTTGACTCAATTCGAACGGACCCTACCTTAGGGCCTCTCCATTTGTCGGGCATTAAAAACGGACCAGAAGCCATCAAGGCAAAAATAACCAAGGCGGCGCCTACGCCGATAAGCGCCAAAGGCCACGCCGCGTTGCCGCTGCCGTCACCCGCATCTGCCGCAGTAAGGCCCGCAGAGAAAAGTACAGTCCCCGAAACAAAAGACGCGAAGCCGCAAGCTCCAACCAATAGCGGTACCACTAATGTGCGTAACATCTTTCCTCCTCCGCTGAGGGTTTTGACCTTGCAAAGGCAAGCGTATCGCACAAAGCGCAGAAGGAAACATAGAAAAAGCCACCCCATGGCAGGGGTGGCTATATGGAGCGGATGACGAGACTCGAACTCGCGACCCTCACCTTGGCAAGGTGATGCGCTACCAACTGCGCTACATCCGCGTGGCAAACATAAGTTTGCCACGGGTTCTAAAAGGAACCCTGTGCGCGATACTGGGATTGAACCAGTGACCTCTTCCGTGTCAGGGAAGCGCTCTCCCACTGAGCTAATCGCGCTTAATGCCCGAAGGCATTAAGAAGTTGAGGTGGAAACGGGAATCGAACCCGTGTGCACGGTTTTGCAGACCGTTGCCTCACCACTCGGCCATTCCACCGTGGCGATACCGCCTCACACAATACAGTGCTGGAGCGGATGACGAGACTCGAACTCGCGACCCTCACCTTGGCAAGGTGATGCGCTACCAACTGCGCTACATCCGCATGCGAAACCAGGCCCGGTTTCTAGGACAAAGTCCTTGTGCGCGATACTGGGATTGAACCAGTGACCTCTTCCGTGTCAGGGAAGCGCTCTCCCACTGAGCTAATCGCGCGTTATTCATTTAGAATCACTCTTCACGGGAGAACCCTTAGAAAAGCGTGGAGCGGATGACGAGACTCGAACTCGCGACCCTCACCTTGGCAAGGTGATGCGCTACCAACTGCGCTACATCCGCATTGCCCCGCGAACTTTGTACCGTTGCGGTGCGAGAAGAAACATTATCGTGCTCCGCGCCAGTTTCCAAATCCCCAGCCCAGCGGCATTCTTTGCGGCGCCGATTTTTTACATTCGGACCATCCCAAAACACACTGATGTGATTCTCTGAAGACAGAGAACCACAAGCCGCCTCCCTCTGATGTGCACTCCTGCCCAGCCAATTAGGTGTTTGAATTTAGTGCGGTGTAGATTTAGCCACCGCAAGGTCCTATAGCTCAGTGGGAGAGCGTTCCGTTCACACCGGAAAGGTCACTGGTTCAATCCCAGTTAGGACCACAATTTCCCGCCCATCGCTCCACTCCATGGGAGCTTGGGCGGGTTTCTTTATATGCCTGTAAAGTGTCCCGACGTGTTGTGGATTCTCTTAGGCATTATCGCCGGACTCGTTCTGCCCGTTCAGACCTTGGTTAATACGCGCCTTCGCGCGTCTACTGGCACGCCGTTTTCCTCCTCGCTCATCTCGTTTGCCGTGGGCACGATGACTTTGCTTGTCATCGCGACAGCCGTCACCGGCGGCGAATTCGGCATTTCCCGTGCCTTTGGGGAACCGCTGTGGATTTGGTTCGGTGGCCTGCTCGGCGTGGTTGCGCTTACTGGAAATATCCTGTTGTTTCCTCATCTGGGCGCGGTCCAAACCGTGGTCCTTCCCATCGCTGGCCAGATCATGATGGGCCTTGTCGTCGACCACTTTGGACTATTTGACTCCCCCACTTCCCCACTATCTCTGGTTCGCGCCCTAGGGGCACTAATTGTCCTCGGTGGAGTGATTTCTATTGTAGCCAGCCCCGGCGCGCCGACGAAGCAAGAAGACAGTGTTATGGCGTTATGGCTTTGGCGCCTCGCAGGCTTTGTCTTTGGTTGCTTTACCGCAAGCCAATCCGCCATTAACGGCCACCTTGGTCAGATCACCGGGTCGCCCGTTAGTGCGGCTTTGGTTTCTTTTAGCATTGGCGTTTCCGCGCTGGTAGTGCTCAATATTGCTTTGCGCTGGCGCCCTCGCATTGAGCGTCCTGAGGGCAAGGCTAACCCATGGTGGATGTGGGCAGGCGGCGCCTTGGGAGCCTTGTTTGTCTTTGGCAACGCGGCCTTAGTACCGCAGATTGGTACTGGGCTTACTGTGGTGGCAACCCTTCTTGGTTCCATGGTGGGCTCCCTACTGATCGATCGTCTGCGGGGCGCCCCCGTAGCAATGCGCCAGGTAGCCGGCATTGCAGTGATTTTGGTTGGCGTAATACTCATCCGCTTGATGTAGGCCCATCGTCTGGGGTGCGCCCTGCGCTTTACCGTTCTGGGTATCTGCTGCCTTGACTAGGCTGGGAAGGCATGGATATCTCTTCGCTATTGGGCCCGGATTCCGGTGATGTATTCACCGTCCGCACAAATATGGTCAGCACGCTAACCGGCTCGGCAACCATGAACCACGTTTCCGAAGACATGGGAAATGATACTGACGGGCAGCTCTTCGCAGCTTTACGTAACTGGGCAGACGTCGTGTTGGTGGGTGCGCAAACGGTGCGTGCGGAGGACTATTCAGGAGTCGCTCCAGCCAGGGATGGCTCACGTCCCGCTCCGATTGCGGTGCCTTCCCGCAGCCTTGATTTCGATATCACCTCGGACTTCTTCACGGATTTCACAACCCCTCCCATCCTCTTAGTCCCCCATAGCAGCCGGGACGACCAAGAGCTCGCACAGCGCATCGTGACCATCGAATCCGCAGGCGCGGAAGTCTGCGATGCTGGCAAAGGAACCGTGCGGGACTATATATCCGTCTTGAAGGACCGCGGGTTTAAGCGCGTACTCTGCGAGGGCGGGCCAGGAATGATAGGGCAGCTGGTAGACATCGATGCCATCGACCAGATGTATTTGACCCTAGACCCACATCTATCTACCGGCGTGGAAACTCCCATGGCAACTTTTCAGGGCGAGCATTCCCATCGCCGCATGCAGTTAGAAAATGTCGCGGCCGATCACGATGGCACGGTGTTTCTGCGGTATTCCCGCGCCCGCTAGGCCGTAGACTAAGGGGCCGTGAATTCCCGAATCAATGCCGCTGCCTGGCCTGTGGCCATCCTGCTTGTTGTGCATCGCGTGTTCATCATCGCGCGCAATGGCACGCCGACGGATGATTTCACCACGGTGTATAACGCTGTGGCACGCATGTCCACTGGCCAGCCGGTCTATGAGCAGGCTTATAACCACGTTGATCCGCTGTACCTGTATACCCCGGGGGCGACGCTGCTGCTCGCGCCGCTAGCGCACATCGATTTTTCGCTGGCACGGGGACTATTCATCGTCGCCAACGCTGCTGCAATCGTGGCAGCGCTAGCGGTACTCACCCTTGCGGTGGGCCGCACACTTACTTCGGCAGTGTGGCCAATATCCATCGCTTTGGCCTTTGTCACGGAATCGGTGACCAATACGCTCGCATTTACCAATATCAACGGCATTCTCTTGCTGTGCATGGCCGTATTCTTGTGGGCCTTCGTGCGCGCCGAGCGCACCCCATTGATGGGCTGGGTGGCAGGCGTGGCCATTGGACTGGCCATCGTCATTAAGCCGCAATTTGCGCCGTTGCTCTTCCTGCCGTTGGTCAAGCTACAATGGCGCAGTCTCGCGACCGGAGTCAGCGTACCGGTAGTACTCAACCTACTAGCGTGGCCGCTCGTGCCGGACGCTAGCGGCTTTGTGGATAACCTCCTGCCCTACCTCTCAGAGACCCGTGACTATGCCAATTCTTCCTGGGCAGGCTTCCACGCCTACGTTGACTTTGGCACGGGACTGTATTGGACCGTGTGGTTGATATTTGCCGCGCTTTCGGCCGCAGCGATTCTCGGGCTTTTACGCTGGCGCAACTCCGACCCGACCTTGTGGGCACTGACGACCAGCGGGGCGATCATGGTGGGTATCTTCTTCCTGTCTTCCCTCGGCCAGCAGTACTATTCCATGTGGCTTTTCCCGCTGATGTTTACCGTGGTACTCCCACGCTCAGTATTTCATTCCGCAGGAGCGTGGTTTGCGGCCTTTCTCTATTTGGCTCCCGTTTCCTGGGCGTCTACAGCGCACCCGGATGCTGGTCGGTGGATGAATTTTTTCACGGCCACGGCGGGATGGGCGCTGCTTATCGTCGCAATTTTCGCGACAGTCGCCGGATGGTGGCGTGCCGCGCGCAGCACGGTTTAGACTCGGCCCATGACCGATTTCAAGCTCATTGCCGATACCGAATGGCGCCAGCGCTTAAGCCCTGAGGAATACTACGTCCTGCGCGAAGCCGGTACCGAGCCGCCCCACGTAGGCGAGTACACCAATACCACCACCGAGGGGGTCTATTCTTGCCGCGCGTGCGGAACGGAGCTCTTCCGCTCTACGGAAAAGTTTGAGTCCCACTGCGGCTGGCCTTCCTTTTTCTCCCCACTCGCAGGAGACAAAATCATTGAGCGCGAAGACAACTCGCTAGGCATGCGTCGTGTAGAGGTTTTGTGCGCCAACTGCGAATCCCACCTAGGGCACGTCTTTGAGGGCGAGGGCTACGATACCCCCACCGACTTGCGTTATTGCATCAACTCCATCTGCCTGGACTTGGAGGAAAAGCCGGTAGAAGGTGGCACCGCCTAAGGTGGCATGCACAAGAAAGCGCGCCCCGTCAGCAGCCTAACTTGCAGGCTAGTGACGGGGCGCGGCTAAGAGGGGACGTCGCCAAGCAGGGCTACTGCTGGGCGGCGCTTCTTTTAGGGCAGTACTGCGATAAGCTCTGCTACGTCCTTGACGCGGCGGCCGGTGTGGAAGGGAATCTCCTCCCGCACGTGGTGGCGGGCCTCGGTGTACCGCATCAGGTACATCAGGTCGACGATGCGGTGGAGCTCATCCGCCTCGAAGGCCAAAATCCACTCATAGTCACCCAGGGCAAAGGCTGGGACGGTATTTGCACGCACATCGGGGTAGTCGCGCGCCTGCATACCGTGCTCCATGAGGATGCGGCGGCGCTTTTCCTCGTCCATGGTGTACCAGTCATAAGAGCGCACGAAGGGGTATACCGAGATCCACTCCTTCGGCTCCTCACCCATGATGAAGGATGGCAGGTGGGACTTATTGAACTCTGCTGGACGGTGCAAGGCATTGCCCACCCAGGTCACTTCGCTGACTTGCCCTAGGGTGGTCTCACGGCGGAAGTCCCCAAAGACCTTCTGCAGGTCAGAGAATTCCTCAGCGTGCCACCAGATCATGAAGTCGGCGGAATCGCGCATAGCCGTGAGGTCGTAAATGCCGCGCACCGTTACCTTCCCGGCCTTTTCCACGCCGGCAAAGAACTCCTGCGCTTGGGCGATGATCTCCGCTCGCTCGGTGCCGAGCGCGCCCGGAATCACCTTAAAAACCGCGTGCTGGGAATATTGCTGAACCGCGTTGAGTTCCTTGTAGTCAAGCTTCGCCATTGCGTTCTCCTTTGCAGAAGTCTTTGGATTAACGAACATATCCATCATAAGTTGGATATGGAACCTTGTCACTTCCCTTCCCACACAAATGGCGACACACTTGCGGATCGGCGCGCCTCCCCCAGCTAGAGGCCGCGAAACTATAGCTTGAACGTCGTGAGCAATTCCGAATCGACCACCCCACGCAGCGCCGAGGCCTCCGCCCCCACCCCTTTGCACGGGCAGGCGGAAAGCCACGAGCCAGCCACCCCCGCCGCCTTCACTCAAGCAGTGGAGTCCATGCACGCGGCCGACCTGCGCCCTGAGATAACCCTAGGCTCCATTCGCCCACCGCAACGCCTTGCGCCGTTTAGCCACGCAATCGGCCTCGAAGTGGGAAACGAAGACAACCCAGATATCGTGCCCACCGATGCAGAGGGCGACGCCTTTGGTCGCCTCATCCTGCTCCACGATCCGGGCGCTGAGGAAGCTTGGGAGGGCGCCATGCGCCTTGTGGCCTATATCCAGGCGGATATGGATGACGCCGTAGCCGGCGATCCTCTCTTGCCCGATGTGGCGTGGCAATGGCTCAACGAAGGCTTGGAAAAGGAGGAAGCCGACCACACCAATTTGGGCGGCACCGTCACTTCCACCGCGTCCGTGCGTTTTGGCGAGATTGGCGGGCCTCCGCGCGCCTACCAGATCGAAATGCGTGCTTCGTGGACTGCCGAAGGCCTCGACCTCGCACCCCACGTCCAGGCTTTTGCCCAGGTATTGGCCAACGTTGCCGGACTACCCCCTGAGGGCGTCACCGAACTCGGCCGCTAATATGCCAGAATTCCGCAGCCGGCCGCTCGAGGGCATCCCGCCGGTTCTTGCCACCCCGGAGGGATTCACCGCTGCCGCGGCCCGCCTCGCCGCAGGTACGGGCCCCTTTGCCATCGACACCGAGCGCGCCTCCGGCTATCGCTACGATGATCGCGCCTTCGTAGTGCAAATTCGCCGCCGCGGCGCGGGCACGATGCTTTTTGCCCCTGAAGGCCACCGCGAGGAGCTCACGGCCGCCCTTGCCCCAGTGCTCAACGGCACGGAGTGGATTATTCACGCCGCCCATTCGGATTTGCCTTGTCTCGGGTGGCTCGGTCTATTTCCTGGCTCCATCTTTGACACGGAACTGGCAGCGCGGCTCGCGGGATTTGAACGGCCCAATCTGGGCACTATGGTCGCAGAGCTTTTTGACGTCGAATTGGAAAAGGGCTACGGCGACGCCGACTGGTCCACCCCGCAGCTCAGCGAGGAACTCAAGGCATACGCCGCGCTCGATGTGGAACTGCTCCTCGAGCTAGCCGAAGCCCTGCGCGACATTCTGGCCGAACAAGACAAGATGGACTGGGCTTTAGAGGAGTTTTCCGCCATAGTCCAAGAACATTCCGGAGACTTCGCTCCCCAGCCGCCCACGTGGCGCGATCTGAAAGGCATCTCCAGTTTGCGCAGCGGCACTCAGCTCGCTGCTGCTCGAGCGCTGTGGTTTAAGCGCGACGCTATCGCTCGGCGCACGGACACTGCGCCCGGCCGGGTATTAGCAAATAAGACGCTGGTAGAAATTGCACGCGCCCTTCCCACCACCGCCGGCGATCTTGCCCGAGTCAAGGGATTTCCCCGCCGGCGCAAGGGCGCGACCGCCCAGTGGATGGCTGTCCTTCACCAGGCGCGCGCCGTTCCCCCGCAGCAGCGGCCTCGCGTCCATCGCGCCCCACAACCGGTTCCTTCCAAAACCATCTGGGCCAAGGATTACCCGAACCTATGGGAGATATACCAAACTATCCGCGCGGACATCGCCGATCTCGCCACTGAACTCGGTATGCCATCCGAACTCCTTATCCGCCCGGCCGCTTTGCGTGCAGCGGTATGGGCGAAGGTAGGTGTACGCGCCGATAAGCGCCACCGCGGACCTGATTCTGTCGCCGGTGCCATTCGCCAGCCAGGCGACGTCGCTGCCTTCCTCCGCGCGGAGGGCGCGCGCGAATGGCAAATAGAAATGACCGCCCCGATTATCGTGGACGGCCTTTCTAGGAATATTTAGCAGGATAGGTTTAGTTCTCTTCTCCTCGCGCGTTGGCATCAGCAGTGAGGTTTTCTAGCCACTCGCTTATCGACGCCGCCATAAGCTCCGGCGTTAGCCCAAATTCTTCCAAAACCTCGCCGCGGGAGCCGTGCTTAGGGAAATACCCCGGAACGCCGAGTCGGCGCACAGGAGTATCGACCTCGGCTGCGCTGAGGGCCTCCGAAATCATGGAGCCAATACCGCCGCGTACAAGGCCGTCTTCTGCAGTAACCACCAAGTCGTGGTCAGCGGCGAGAGCCACCACAGAGCTTGCCACCGGCGCTACCCAACGTGGGTCAACAACGGTAACGTTCACGCCCTGCTCGCCGAGCAGCTTTGCAGCCTCGATGCTGCGAGCGGACATGGCGCCGATGGAAACGATGAGTACCTCAGGGATGTCCTCGCCGGCATCGGCTTCGCCATAGTGCAGGATGTCTACACCATCTCCCAACGTATCCACCGCTCCCATATCCGGCAGCAGGTTGCCCTTAGGGAAGCGGACCACGGACGGACCAGATTCAATCTCTAGCGACTCACGGAAGAGCTCCCGCAGGCGCGCGCCATCGCGCGGGGCGGCAATATGCATGCCCGGCACAATGCTCATGAGCGCCATATCCCACACGCCATTGTGCGAAGCGCCATCGGAACCGGTAACTCCGGAGCGGTCAAGCACGATGGTTACCGGCAGCTTTAGCAGCGCAATATCCATAATGACCTGGTCCACGGCCCGGTTTAAGAAGGTGGAATATACCGCCACGACGGGGTGCATCCCGCCGAGCGCCAAACCAGAGGCAGAGGTCATTGCGTGCTGCTCGGCAATTCCCACATCAAAGAACCGCTCTGGGAAGCGCTCTTGGAAGGGAGCAAGCCCAGTTGGTCCGGCCATAGCAGCGGTAATGGCAACGATGTCATCGCGCTTTTCAGCAGCGGCTACCAGCTCCTCTGAAAAGGCGGCCGTCCAGCCAGGTTGCTTGGTGCCCTTAGCCACACCGGTGACCGGATCGATAGCACCGGTGGAGTGCATCTGGTCCTTCGGCTCATTGACGGCTGGGGCAAAACCGTGGCCCTTTTCGGTAACCACGTGCACGATGATGGGCCCGTCATAATCGCGGGCATAAGTCAGGGCATGCACCAAGCCATCGAGATCGTGCCCGTTGATGGGGCCGATGTACTTCATCCCCAGTTCCGGAAACATCTCGGTAGGCAAGACGGTGGACTTGACGCCTTCCTTCATGGCGTGCAAGGCATCAAAGGCACGCTCGCCTACCCATCCCATTTGCTTCAGGCGGCGCTTACCCTGTTCCATGAGCTCGTCATAACCGTGCTGGGAGCGGATGCGGCCTAGGTTTTCGGAAATGCCACCGATAGTGGGCGAATAGCTACGGCCGTTGTCATTGACCACGATGACCGCATTGCGCCCCTTATCCTCAGAGATATTGTTTAACGCCTCCCAGCACATGCCGCCGGTGAGGGCGCCATCGCCGACGACACCGATGACATTGTGGTGACCGTCGCCGCGAATCTTGAAGGCCTTAGACAAGCCATCGACCGTAGACAGCGACGCCGAAGCGTGGGAGGACTCGGTCCAGTCATGCTCGGATTCGCCGCGGTCCGTATACCCCGAAAGGCCGTCCTTTTGCCGCAAGGTATCGAATTGATCCGTGCGCCCAGTCAACATCTTATGCACATAGGACTGGTGCGAAGTGTCAAAAATAATTGGCTCGCGCGGAGAATCAAATACGCGGTGCAACGCAATAGTCAGTTCCACTACGCCCAAGTTAGGTCCCAGATGTCCGCCCGTGACGGAGACCTTGTCAATGAGGCGCTGCCGAATCTCTGCCGCCAGCTCCTCAAGCTTGTCTGCAGACAGTGCCTTAAGGTCCTGCGGCGAGTTAATGGTATCCAAGATAGTCATGGAGCGGCCTTCAACTCCTTCTGTGCTTAGTTCTTCTTTTCTACCGTACCCGCGGCGGGCGGTGAATATTATATCGGTCAATGTTCCGAGAACGGCGCGGCAACGTGCCACACCCCGCCTCGGAGCTATAAAGGCTCCTTAGGCAGGGGTAATGAGAGCAATCGTTTCAAAGTGGTGCGTTCCGGGGAACGCGTTAATGAGTGCCATCTTTTCTATTCCGTATCCGTGCTGGTTCCAGTATCCCAAGTCGCGCGCGAAAGTGGCGGGGTCACATCCCACGTGAACGACCGCCTGGGGTGCAGCGGCCGCCACGGAACGAATCACGTCCTCCCCTGCTCCGGTGCGCGGCGGATCAAGGACTACAGCGCCAGGCTTGCGAAGCTGTGCGGCGACGTGCTCTACCTTCGCGGACTTTACTTCCACATCGCAGTCCGCCAGGCCGGCCTGTTCCCCGGCCGTAGCCGCCGGTGAGTAATCCACGGAGATAACCTTGCCCTGCACGGCGTGGGCCAATACTGGAACGAAGAGGCCGACGCCACCGTAGAGATCCCAGGCGGTGTGCTCTTGGTACTCGCGGCCCCCGAGCCACTCCGCTATCAGATCGGTATACGCGGCCGGAGCGTGGCTGTGGGCCTGCCAGAAGGCGGTAGCAGGAAAGCTAAACGCCCGCCCGGCGACATGCTCGTGCACCTTGCCGCTGCCTTCTACCACCTCACGGATGGTCTCCACACGGCGCCCGCGCGGGGCCTTGCGGGTTTCTACCACGTGGCGGTTGCCCTCGCCATCGAAAACGGCGATAACCTCAGCACCTGGGGTAAACCGGCGCGCGCCCTCTCCAACGAGCCCCTCTGCCAATCCCGGAGCCAGTTGCGTACACGCAGCGCCCGTAACAAGCTCATTGGACCTACGCTGACGGGTTCCGGCGCGCCCTTGCTTGTCGACGCCCCACCTCACCCGCGTGCGCCATCCCCGAACCGGCTCTAAGGTGTACTGCTCAATTTTCAGTTCCTCGCTGGTGACAACGCCAGTGCGGCGCAGCTGCTCCGACAAGATCTCTGCCTTGATTCCGGTTTCGGCCGCGGGATCCAGCTCGGCGAAATCACAGCAGCCTGCTCCTTGCGCGGCCGCAGGACATGACGATGGAACGCGCAACGCCCCAGGGCTTAGTACGCTTTCCAGGTCTGCCTTAATGAACGACTTCTTTACACGGCCGGCCGTAGCTTTTACGACGTCGCCAGGAAAAGCGCGGGGGACAAATACCACTCGCCCATCCGGCGCCTGGCCAATTCCTTCCCCGCCATGCGCCATGCGGTCAATGGTGACCTCAAAACTATCGCCACGGCTCATCGTTGATTCAATCATTTTCTGCCTCAGACTTTTGTTCTCGTTCTGCGTTAGTGTGCTCACCTGCGCCCGCCGCTGCGTCAACGGCAGCATCCGCGCGGCGCACCATCCACACGGTCAGCGCCGTAACTAGAAGCGTCAATGGCCACCCCATCAGGATTCGGGTCACCCCTAAGGCCGTGGTTGCATCCGCATCATAAATGGCGCGCTGAACAACAAAACGGGCCAGGAAGATGACCGCCCACCCACCAGTAGCGATGGCATAAGCCCGGCGCGCCTCTGGAATCTTTTGCCACTGCATCTCCTCGCCATTGATCCCCTTCCAGATGACACCCACAGCGGGCCACCGAAAAAGGATTGATAGTACCGCGGCAATGCACAGCGCCAACGACATCCAGATGCCGTACAAGAAATACCCTTTTGCATCACCGGTAAACCAGGCGATGGCTGCGCAAAGAGCCACTCCCAGCAGACCCGATATAGCTGGCTGCAGGGTCTCTTTACGGATTACCCTCCAAAGTGCAATAACAACGGCCACGCCGAGCGCCGCCGCTAAGGCTGGCCCCAGCCCAAAGAAGTTATTGACAGGAATCAGCACAATGACCGGCAAGGTCGCCGAGATGAGCCCTGATAAGCCTCCCATTTGCTCCAGCAGGGTGGGTTCGGCAGCAGACTCCTCAGAGTCCAGGTTCTTAGCGTCCGGGGAAGGTTGCGGCGAGGAAGAATGTGTCACGTGGTTTACTGCTTTGCCTAGTTCTTGGAATTAGGTGCAGAGCCCTCATCGGGCTTCTGCGGGGACGATCCATTCTCACCCTGTTGTGGGGTACCACCCAAATCGCGCAAGTGTTGCTCCGCCTCTGCTTCTGCCGCAGGGTCGGGGCCGCCCCCGCCGTTTTCTGAGTGGTGTTGAGCATTAGCGGCTGCCTGCTGTTCTTGCTGGCGCTGGTCCATGGCCTGCTTGACCTGCTCTACGAGCTGCTCGGGCATGATGACCGGCAAAGCATTTCCCGCCAGGATGGGGTCTTCCCCGCGGTAGACGAAGGTACGGGCAGCAACCTCGCGGGCCATGTCTGCTAGGTCTGCTTCCATACCGGCCGGCGCGGCTAGGGTCATGCGCAGCATCCAGCGCGGACCATCTGCGCCGATAACGCGGACCTGACCGTTGTCGTTCTTGCCTACGACCTCAGCACCCCAAGGGCCTGGCTCGGTAGTAACGGTAAGTCCGTCGCGGCTCATGCCCTCCTTGATTTCCTCTACGGATTCTGCCCACTGGCCTGGCTTACGTGGGGCAGCAAAGGCTACTGGAGTAATTCGGCCTACCTTGGTCACGATGTGTAGCATTCGTGGGCCTTGTTCGCCCATTTCCACTTGTACCTGGGATTCCTTTGGCAGTGGGATGCGCAGGGACCCCAAATCTAATACGCCAATGGAAAAGTCGCTGAAATCGAAGGTCTCGATATCGACGGAGTCGCCATCAAAGGGGCCGGTCTGGCCATTGATCGCATCATGGGCGAATTCGCGGGGTTCATTGCCAGAAGCCGCCGCGGCATCTGCTGCGGTGTCGCCTACTGGAGCATAGGTCTCCTGCGCCTCCGCATCTGCGGACGTGGGGTCCGCCGGCTTTTCGCTTTGTGCTGCAGGCTTTTCCTGAGCCTTCTTTTCTTCGTCGTTCTTCTTGCCAAAGGGCCAGATTCCCATGGGTGCTACGTCCTTTCTAAAAGTTTCGTTGAGTCTCTACTGCTTGAACTACACACCGGTAGAGCCATAGCCGTCGGCTCCGCGGACGGTGTCATCCAATTCTGCAACCTCAGCAAACCCCACCAGCTCTACGCGCTGGACCACGAGCTGAGCGATGCGCATTCCGCGTTCGATCTCAATAGGAGTATGCCGGTCGTGGTTGATGAGGCAGACCTTGATCTCCCCGCGGTAATCGGCATCCACCGTGCCCGGGGTATTGACAACGGAAAGCCCTTGCTTGGCGGCTAGTCCGGAGCGCGGGTGAATTAAACCGACCGTTCCTAGTGGCAGCGCAATGGCAATCCCGGTGCCGACGAGGGCGCGCTCGCCGGGTTGCAGGGTAAGAGCTTCAGCTGCATAGAGGTCCGCACCGGCGTCGCCACGGTGGGCGCGGTGCGGCAACGGAAGCTCCTTATCTAGGCGCTTGACTTTAACGTCCCCAAAGGGGCTTTCTGATTGAGAATGCGGAATCGAGTCAGTCACCTGGCCAATCCTACCTGCCTTGGAAGGTTCATTCTGCGGCGCGTGTGGTCTAGACTGACTAGACGTGTCTGATACATCTGCTACTTCCGCAACTCCGGCACCGTCAAGCGCCGCTTCGGCACAGGGCACGGTGGCTCCTCAGGTGCTCTACCGCGAACGCCAATGGGTCCCTTGGTACTTTTGGCTTTTTGCAGCCGCCATCGTGGGGCTTACTTCCGCTACCGCTGGCCTTAACCGCTCCATGTGGTGGACCATTATTCCCGCGATCCTCCTTGGTGCTATCGCCGTATGGGTGCTTATTACCTGGTCCAATACAGTCATCAAGGTAGAGCGTGACCCGGATGGAACGCGTTGGCTCACGGTCAAAGATGCCCAATTGCCTAACGACGTCGTGTCGCGGTCTATCACCGTTCCTAAATCTGCGCGGCGCAATGCGCTGGGTCCGCAGTTCGATCCCGCAGCGTTTTTGGTTTCCCACGCTTGGGTGGATGAGCACGCCATGATGGTGCTCGATGATCCAGAAGATGATACTCCTTATTGGCTCATCGCCTCGAAGGATCCGGAGGCTTTGCTCCACGCTTTCGTTCCGGAACAGCACTAATCTTTATTGACTTCGCACACCACAGAAAATGTGGTAGCTGCTACAACAAACCCCGCACTCGGCAGATGAAAAGTTGCCGAGTGCGGGGTTTCGTTTCTGCTGCGTATTCCTTTAGGCGCAATCCTTGCAGATTGGCTGGCCGTCCTCTTCGTGGGAGTAACGCTTATTTGACTGCACTAGGAAACACGAACCGCAGGTAAACTCATTTTCCTGACGTGGAACTACCTCAACATTAAGCTCCTCGCCCGTGAGGTCTACTGATGGCGGCTGGAAGGCTTCGACGATTTCTCCGTCATCGTCCATGCCGTTGTTATCGCCCTCAGCGGCTTTGAGTCCTTCTAGGGAGTCAGTTTCGAGTTCATCTTCCGCGCGCCGGCGCGGTGCGTCATAATCGGTGGCCATAATGCACGCCCCTAATGGTCAAGTTGCTTCAAGGAATGGGTATTTATCGATCGCGCATAGTAAAGCACAAATGGCTCGATGTCATCTCACCGCTCGCCGGCGTGGGAAACTATTACCCCCCCGCAGCGCGTCCGTGGCCCTGTGCGCTGCTAAAAGCTTTTCGAATGCGGGGGCCAAATCTGCCCCCGCGGCCCAGGTAAGTTCACCGTCAGCGGAGCCTTTATCAAAGCCTGGATGGCGCACCACCGCACCTGCCTCGCGAGCAATGATTGCCCCAGCAGCGAAGTCCCACGCATTGATGCCGTGCTCAAAGTAGGCATCAACGGTTCCCTCTGCCACTCTGCATAGGTCGAGCGCGGCAGCGCCGATGCGGCGAATATCACGCACATTAGGCAGGAGCTTGGTGAGGAGCTCGGCTTGGGCTGCTCGCCGGTCAGCTTCGTAACCAAAGCCGGTGGCTACCAAGGCCAACGCAGGATCTTGTGTCTCGCCACACCGCAGTGCGTGCTCAATTCCGTCTGGGCCGGTGACCGTGGCACCTCGGCCGGCTGCGGCAGCATAGGTGCGCCCGCGCGCCACGTTGACCACCACGCCAGCTACGAGGTGCCCTTGGTATTCTGCACCAATAGATACGGCGTAGTCCGGCACCCCGTAGAGGAAATTCACGGTGCCGTCAATCGGATCGACAATCCAGGTAACACCACTCGTCGATTCCACATTGGCGCCTTCTTCGCCAAAGATTCCGTCCCCGGGGCGTTGGGTGCGGATGGTGGTGGCAATGAACTCCTCTGTCGCGGTATCGACCTCCGTTACTGGATCTACGTCACTGGACTTGGTGTGAGTATGCGCCGCGATGCCGTCGCCTGCTACGAGTTCTGCGCGCCGCGCAGTAATTAATTCCGCAGCCCGCGTGGCGGTAGAAACGGCAAAATCCCGCAAGTGGAGAAAATCGATCTGCTCAGTCATGCCAACTATTGTGCCTTCTTCTAGACTATCGGGCATGACTACTCTTTCTGGCCATTCCTTCGGCATCGATATCGGCGGCTCCGGCATTAAAGGCGCTGAGGTGGACCTTGCCACCGGCGAATTCGTAGGTGAACGCATGAAGATCGCCACCCCACAGCCATCTACGCCGCACGATGTTGCCAAGGTGGTAGCCCACATCGTGCAGGAAAAGAAGTGGGACGGCCCCGTTGGCATCACCCTGCCTTCCGTGGTTCGCAACCAAGAAGTCGAGACTGCGGCAAATATTTCCAAGGACTGGATTGGGGTCAACGCCACAGAACTCTTTGCGGACTACCTCGATGCAGATTTTGTCGTGCTTAACGACGCCGACGCGGCGGGACTAGCCGAGGTCGCCTACGGAGAGGACATCGCCAAGCAGGGCTCCGTAATCTTCCTAACCCTGGGCACCGGTATTGGGTCGGCCTTCTTCCTGGACGGCCAGTTGTTCCCTAATACCGAACTGGGACACCTCACGGTGGGCGATGACGAGGCTGAGAAGATTGCGTCCTCGGCCGTAAAGGAACGCGAGGGACTCAAGTACAAGCAGTGGACTAAACGGCTCAACAAGGTCCTCGCGGAATATGAAAAGCTCTTTAACCCGCAGGCCTTCCTCATCGGGGGTGGGATTTCCCGCAAGTTTGAAAAATGGGGCCCACACCTTGATATTGAAACCCTCGTCATGCCTGCACAACTGCGCAATCGCGCAGGAATTGTCGGCGCTGCGATGGCGGCGGTAGACGGTTTGAAACCGTAATATTTACGCACTGCAGGTGACCCTATCCACCGGCAGATTGGAAAGATCCTCTATACTGGGCGGTCGATCCTAAGTTAAATAGCTCTAGGGCGTGTCTGGCCTGCATAAGGCCACAACGCGCTAACATCACACTGATGCACGAGCACCCGACTAGGGCGCACAGAGCTGTTTCAATCAAGAAGTTAGTCGAAAGGGCGTACGTGGCAGCCACTGAATCTTCAGACCAGGCACTCGGCGAGGGCGAAAACGCCGCTGAGGCATCTACTCCTGCAAAGAAGACCGCCAAGAAGACGGCAAAGAAAACCGCGAAAAAGACGGCTAAGAAGACGGCCAAAAAGACCGCTAAGAAAACAGCCAAGAAGACTGCGAAGAAGACCGCCAAAAAGTCGGCCAAGAAGACCACTAAGAAGTCTGCCAAAAAGGCCACTAAGAAGACGGTCCGCAAATCCGCGGCAAAGAAGCAGGAATCGCCAGCCGAGTCCGAAAAGCAGGCACAGCCGGAAGCAGAAGAGGAGCTCGAGGAGGACGAGCACGACGAAGACGTCGACTTCGATCCCACCAATGCGGACATCGAAGACGATGATGACTTCGACGCCGGCGAAGACCTCGAAGAGGACTTGGACGACGACGATGAGGAAGAAGAGGAAGACTCCTCTTCCGTCTGGGACGAGGAAGAATCCGCTGCGCTGCGTCAGGCACGCAAGGATGCGCAGTTAACCGCCTCTGCTGACTCCGTTCGTGCCTACCTCAAGCAGATTGGTAAGGTCGCCCTGCTCAACGCCGAGCAAGAGGTTTCCCTAGCAAAGCGCATCGAGGCTGGCCTGTACGCACAGCACCGCATGGATGAGATGGAAAAAGCCCGCGCCGAAGGCGATAAGGCTGCCAAGCTCTCCCCCATGGAAAAGCGCGACCTGCGCAGCATCGCCCGCGATGGCCGCAAGGCCAAGAACCACCTACTGGAGGCCAACCTGCGTCTGGTGGTTTCCTTGGCCAAGCGCTACACCGGCCGTGGCATGGCTTTCTTGGACCTCATTCAGGAAGGCAACTTGGGCCTTATCCGCGCCGTGGAGAAGTTCGACTACACCAAGGGCTACAAGTTCTCCACCTACGCCACGTGGTGGATCCGCCAGGCGATTACCCGCGCCATGGCGGACCAGGCCCGCACCATTCGTATCCCGGTACACATGGTGGAAGTCATCAACAAGCTCGGACGCATCCAGCGCGAGCTGCTGCAGGACTTGGGCCGCGAGCCCACCCCGCAGGAGCTGGCCAAGGAGATGGACATCACCGAGGAGAAGGTGCTGGAGATCCAGCAGTACGCCCGTGAGCCCATTTCCCTGGACCAGACCATTGGTGATGAGGGCGATAGCCAGCTGGGTGACTTCATTGAGGACTCCGAGGCAGTCATTGCTGTCGACGCCGTGTCCTTCACCCTGCTGCAGGACCAGCTCCAGGACGTGCTCACCACCCTGTCGGAGCGCGAAGCCGGCGTGGTTCGCCTGCGCTTCGGCCTCACGGACGGCATGCCGCGCACTTTAGACGAGATTGGTCAGGTCTACGGCGTTACCCGCGAGCGTATCCGCCAAATCGAGTCCAAGACGATGTCGAAGCTGCGCCACCCGTCGCGCTCGCAGGTCCTGCGTGACTACTTGGACTAGTTGCATGTAGCCCTTGCGAAAAGGGAGAGCGGCGAGGAGATTACGTATCCCTCGCCGCTTTTGATCTAAGCTCCTTCAGGATGGACTGTAGAAGAGCCGCCGAAAGCACGACAACTGTTACCGCGCTTATAGGAACCTGCGGGATTCCCTCTACGGCGAGCATCGAAGGCGAACACAACTTCTCTCGTGAGATCTTCCCCGTCTACGCCGACGCGGAATTCGTGAAGTAAGAGCCGGCCTTGGGCCGGCTCCATAAGCATCCGCATGAGGCGCGTAGTAGGAACTTGCCGGTGTTGCCATACCGATTCGCTGGATTTGGTTGGTTCAGGGTTTTGCGCTTTCACGGGAACTTAGCCGCGTTCCACCTCAACCGCTATCCAACCAGTCAGGGCACGAAACCACCACGGGCGGGCCATTTACCCCTCATATCATGGCACCCGTGGAAGTACTCTTGACTTACTCGTCGAGTCCCTGAGCGATACCGTCAGCAATCTGGTCGACAAGGGCAGAGTCACCAGCTTCTCCGCTGACGGTGACTGACGCGCCATGAGGCGCGCCGAGAGACATCAGCATCATTGCTGAATCTGCTTCAGCGTCCTCACCATCGTAAGCAATGACGATGTCACCGTCTGCCGTCGCCGCCATTTCAGCGACTTTTGAAGCGGGCCGGGCATGCAGGCCCGCTGCGTCCGCAACAGTGACGGTTCGCTTATATGACTCTCCCGTTTCTGATGTTGCACTCGCAGTGCTTTCGTCAGTTGTCGCCGAGCGGGAAGAATTCGATGCGACAAAGATATCAATGGCCTGTGCTGCTGCCGTGGCTACGGCGGCAAGGTCATCTCCTTGTTGCGCAGACGTAGCCGCAGCAATGGCGGCCTCCACCAACGGTGCATCAACGAAAGTCACCGGATCATCTTCTAGGAACTCCAGTACAGACTCCACTGTCATCGTGGCTGAGCCTAAGTCAGTGAGAACAACCACACCGAGCTCCTGACTTAGGAGGTCGGTGATGGCAGATTCGATGAGGTCATACGAGGTTCCAATTCCCCCGTCTTCGAGTCCACCAGCTGTGCGGATGGTGACGTCCGAGGCCATCTGGGCTGCGAGTTCCGCGAGACCTTCGACAAGTTTGGCCGAATGAGAAACGAGTACGAGGCCAACGTGTGGTTGTGGCATCGTCTAAGCCTCCTCTGCTTTGTTGTTGCCGCTGTCTTCAGTCACTGCGCTCGAGGCTGCGTCGGCAGCCGCTGCTAGAAAGAGCGCGGTGGACGCCGCACCTGGGTCCTTGTGCCCTACGGATCGCTCTCCCAGATAGGAGGCACGTCCCTTCGTCGCCACCATTGAGATGGTAGCCTCGGCGCCTTCGGCTGCGGCTTCGGCAGCCGCGCGCAGAACCTCAGCTGGGCTGCGTCCGGCATTTGCTGCTTCACGGGCAGCACGGGCAGCAGGAGCCCAAGCATCAACCATCGTCTTCTCCCCCTCCGTGGCCTTGCCTCGCGAGGTGATTCCTTCAGCGGCGGCTTCGATAACTGCAGCCGCTGTAGAGGCATCGAGATCACCAGAGCCGGCTGCCTTAGCAGCACGTAAGAACGCGGTGCCCAACAGAGGCCCGGAGGCACCACCAACAGTGGACATCAGAGTTTTGGCGGTGAGCTTGAGCACGTCCACAACGGTCGAGCCGTCTTCAGTGGTTTCGGCAGCAACCTTGTCCACCACGGCACGGAAACCGCGGTCGACGTTTTCACCATGGTCGCTGTCACCAATTACACGGTCTAGCTCGATGAGCTCATCACGATGGTCATGGGCGGCTGCAGCACAGTTCTTCATCCAGTCCTGTGCCCAAACAGTTGAAAGGTTAGTCATGATTACATTCCTTTGCGTAGAGCGGCGGTGTGGCAGGGGGCGTCGAACAGCGCAATATCTTGATCATCAGCGCGCATCACGGTGACAGAACAACCCGCCATATCCAAGCTAGTAACGAAGTCACCCACGAGTGATCTCTCGATGGTCACGCCCGCGTCCTTGAGACGTTGAGCCACACGGCGGTAGACCACATAGAGTTCCGAAGCAGGCGTAGCTCCCATGCCGTTTACCACAACGATGGTGCGCTCGCCTTCACTCAGTTTAAGGTCCGCCAGGATGGGATCCAGCAGGTGATCCGTTACGTCGTCAGCAGAAACAATCGGGATTTCTTTCCGGCCGGGTTCACCGTGAATACCGACGCCCAACTCGACCTCGTCCTCCCCCAAATCAAAGGAGGGCTTTCCCACATGGGGCACGGTGCACGCAGACAATGCTGCCCCCATAGTGGCAGTGTTCTCCACTACTTTCTTTGCGACAGCAGTAACGGCAGCAAGGTCATCGCCTCGCTCGGCGGCCGCGCCCGCCAGCTTCTCCACGAGAAGGGTTCCAGCCACGCCGCGGCGGCCAGCGGTATACGTTGAGTCCTCAACGGCGACATCGTCATCTACGATGGCCTGGCTGACCTCAATGTCATCAAACTCGGCGAGTTCAGCCGCCGTATCGAAGTTGAGGACGTCCCCCGTGTAGTTCTTAACAATGTAAAGCACGCCCGCGCCGGCATTGACGGCGTTGGTTGCTGCTTGAATCGCATCCGGCGTCGGTGAGGTAAACATCGCACCGGGAACAGCAGCGTCGAGCATGCCATGGCCAACGAATCCCGCGTGGAGCGGCTCGTGTCCCGAACCGCCGCCAGAAACGACGGCGACCTTGCCGCTCTCCTTTTTCTCTTTGCGGCTTACGAATAGAGGGTCAGTTGCACGCGTGACGATGTCTTTGTGTGCCTGCGCGAATCCTTCAACAGATTCAGCAACAACGTTTTCCGGCGAGTTGATGAGCTTCTTCATCATCCATCTCCTTGGATCTTCTTAAGCCAAAGGCCTACGGGCAGGATGATATCGAGCTTACTCTTCCTAAAAACATTTACACCGTTCACATTTTCAGACGCACGTTCGGCGCACCTCCGCTGAGACTCAGCGGACGCTTCTCGAAGCGTTTACCACTTGCGCAGGTAGTCGATGCGCTCGCGAAGCTGCTCGGCGTCGCACAGCGCGGTGGGCGGCCCGCCGCAGGCCTTGCGTGCTTCGGTGTGAATGGCGCCGTGCGGGCGTCCGGTGCGCTGCGCGGTGATAGACACGACGGTGTTGAGTTCCTTGCGCAGCGCCGAGATTTCATCCACCGTTCCGGCATCGGAGCCGGCAGAGCTTGGTGCCGCCCCCGCGGCACCCGCCTGTCCCCCACGCTTCGGCGCGTGCGGGGTGCCGTAGAGCTTGCGACGCTGTTCCTCGGCTGCCTCTGCAGCCCGGCGCGCCTTCTCCTCGGCCTCGCGGCGGTCCATCTCTTCCGACTGCTTCTTGCGCAACAGGTCCTTGACCTGGTCGGCGTCGAGAAGCCCCGGAATGCCCAGGAAGTCCTCGTCCTCGTCAGTGATTGCTCCGGTGTTGAACTGGGAGCCGTTGTACAGCAGGCCGGAGAACTCTGCCTCCGCGCCGAGGGACTCATAAGAAGGCTCGAGCATGTCGGGCTCGGACTTCTTCTTATTGGCATCCTCAAGCAGCTCGTCGTCCCAGCCCTCCTTGTCGGGGTTCTTCTCCCCGCCGAGGACGTGATCGCGCTGCTTTTCCATATTCTCCGCCAGGCCCAACAAAACCGGTACGGAGGGCAGGAATACTGAGGCGGTCTCTCCCGGCATGCGGGAGCGGACGAAGCGACCGATGGCCTGCGCGAAGAAGAGCGGGGTGGACGCCGAGGTGGCGTAGACACCCACGGCGAGGCGGGGGACGTCGACGCCCTCAGACACCATGCGCACGGCCACCATCCACTCGTCGGTGGATTCAGAGAACTCGGCAATGCGCGCGGACGAACCCGGGTCATCGGACAGGATGACGGAGACCGGGGTGTTGGAGATCTGCTTGAGGATCTTGGCGTAGGCACGCGCCGTCGTCGTGTCGGTTGCCAGCACGAGGCCGCCAGCATCCGGCATGTTGCGGCGCATCTGCATCAGCCGGGTGTGCGCCGCCTGCAGGACCGTGGGGATCCACTCGCCCTTCGGGTCCAGGGCAGTACGCCAAGCACGCGCGGTCTGCTCCGGATTGAGAATGTCTCCTAAGCGCGCGACGTGTTCCTCGCCGGCGCTGTCGCGCCAGCGGGATTCGCCGGAGTAGCTGAGGAAGACGACGGGGCGCACGACGCCGTCGGCAAGCGCATCGCCATAGCCATAGGTATGGTCCGAGCGGGATACCTTGTGCCCCTCCCCATCGTCTACGTATTGGACGAAGGGAATGGGCGAGTCATCGGAGCGGAAAGGCGTACCGGTCAAAGCCAGCCGGTGGTTGACATCGTCATAGGCTTCCTTGACGCCATCGCCCCAGCTCTTAGCGTCGCCTGCATGGTGAATCTCATCAAGAATTACCAAAGTCCGCCGAGCAGAGGCCACCGCGCGGTGCTTAAAGGGGTGCATACCCACCTGCGCATAGGTCACCACAATGCCGTCCATGGAGGGATTAACGGCAGAGGAATTGCTAAACGCCGGATCTAGAGCCAGACCTACGCGAGCGGCAGCGCTAGACCACTGGGTCTTGAGGTGTTCGGTGGGCACCACCACGATGACGCGTTCGACCGTGCGGTCTTCCATAAGCTCGGTGGCAATGCGCAGTGCGAAGGTAGTCTTTCCGGCGCCCGGGGTCGCCACCGCCATGAAGTCCTGCGGCTTAGTGGCGAGGAATTTATCGAGGGCGGATTGCTGCCAGGCGCGAAGGTTAGTCTTTTTAAAAGTCCTCACTTGCGGCGCAGACCCTTATACACACGCTCACAATCGGGGCACACCGGAGAACCCGGCTTTGCCTGCTTGGTCACCGGGAAAGTTTCGCCGCACAGCGCAACGACGTACTTGCCGTTCACCGCGGAATCGAGGATGTGATCCTTTTTGACGTAGTGGAAGAACTTCGGCGTGTCATTATCCGTCGTCGAAGTGTCTTCACGAATATCTGGCCGTTCAATTGTCTTCGTAGTCGTAGTCACGCACTCCATTTTGCCGCATCGGCATCGAACTTTGCGAGTCAGGCGGCTACCCTTGGAGAACATGTACACGTCATGCACGCCGGCCACTGCGCCCCACTCCCCTTATCGAGGGAACTCCGACGCGCACGAGGGGAGCCGAGTCTAGGTTGTTTGGCAAAAAAGAGCGCTATCTCATCACAGATGCCAAGCTCACGCCTGGCCAGGACCGCAAGCGCCGCGAAATTCGGTACGGAATCTTCCAGTTTTTGCGCGTTCCTTCCCTGCTCATCGCCGGCTATTTCCTTTATATGCATTGGTGGCTTTTAGCCGCCATCATTGTGGGCGTGACATTTCCCCTCCCCTGGATAGCCGTGGTGATTGGCAACGGCCGGGGTGAAAAGAAGGATAAGCGCGAGAAAAACGTGTACAAGCCAGCCATGAACCGGCAGCTTTATAGCCAGGCCCACGCCCCACAGGTATCCGGCGGCACCGCTCGGCCTATTGAGGCACACCACGACATCATCGATCACGAAGAAGAGTAAAGGATTCCTGCCTACATGACGACCGCTTTTGGCCCCGACTTTGATGCCCCCGCGCTAGCCAAGCTGGCCGCAGAGCTTTCCGACGTCTTTACCGCCGCCGGTTTTACTACCGATGGCGTAGCCGGGCACCTAGGTCCGGAAGTTACCGAGGCCCTCTTCCGCGGCGAACCCGCACCAGTTGCGCTCGCCGCGCACAGCGAATCTCAATTGGACCTTTTGATCCGTTTCTTCCTCCTGCATCAACACCTGCCGGCCACGCTTTTGGGCGAGGCGGTAGGCGCGCGCCTGGCTACCCAGTTGCTGGATGCCAATGTTGCGGTTGCCGACGCCCATGGCAAGGCCTACATTGCCCTCGATATCCGCCCCCACACCATCGTTGGCGCCAACCGTCTCATCTTCTCCGACGTCGACGCCTCCTTGGTCGACCACGTACCTGGCCCAGACCATGTGCTTGGCGTTGGCGCGGCAAGCCTCTCCCTACTGCAATCCACACCAGTAAGCCCAGTGGGCAGCGTCTTAGATCTAGGCACTGGCTCGGGCGTCCAATTGCTGGGGCAGCTCGATTGCGCTGAAAAGATTACCGCCACCGACGTGCATGAGCGTGCGTTGAAGCTGGCCGAGGCTACCATTGCCGCTACTGGCGATAGCGAGAAAGTGGAATTGCTGCAAGGTTCGTGGTTCGACCCCGTAGCCGGCCGCCGCTTTGACCGCCTCGTAGCTAACCCACCTTTTGTCGTTGGTCTTCCCGAAGTTGGCCACGTCTACCGCGATTCCGGGTTAAACCTGGACGGTGCCAGCGAGCTAGTTGTCTCTCGGGCCGCCGACCACCTAACCCCTGGCGGAACGGCTCACCTTCTGGCCGCTTGGGTACACACCAGCGGCGAGACCTGGCAGCAACGCGTTGCTTCCTGGCTGCCGGACAAAGGAATTGCCGCCTGGATCATTCAGCGCGACGTAGCCGATCCCGCACTCTATGTGTCCACCTGGCTCGAAGACGAATCCCTGGATGTACGCTCCTCTGAAGGACAAGAACGCTCACGCGCCTGGCTGGAACATTTTCAGCAACATGAGGTCAATGGCATTGGCTTTGGATTTGTCGCTATCCAACGCATCGGCGACGATGAACCTGCCGATATCTTGGCCGAAGAAATGCCGCAGGCCTTTAGCGACCCACTTGGCCCTGAAGTAGAAGAATACTTTGCCCGCGTGGCGTGGTTGCGCGACCTAGTACCCGGCGAGCTACAGGGAAAGCACTTCCACGTGCGCCCGGGGCTGGCACGCGAAGATATCAGCACCCCAGATGGGGAATTGGGCCAGGGCTTTACACGGGCCGCTCTACGTCTTACTCGCACCGACGGTCCGCGCTGGAGCCACGAAGTAGATGAACATATCGCTGCCATAGTCGCCGGACTCAACCCACAAGGCTTGAACCTGGAAGAAACCATTGGCCTGTATGCGGCGGCGTACGGATTCGACGAAGCAGAACTTACTACTGCTGCCCTACCCGCCGTGATCGATATGGTCCGACATGGCCTGCTTATCCCAACTGATCTCCTCTTGGATACCGATTCGCCGGACCTCAGCTAGATCCACACTGTCCCCCCACTCGTTTTATAAGGAGAAGTAAACCATGCGCGCAGTTTTGACTCGGGTATCGGAGGCCACAGTGAGCGTCGATGGAGAAACCGTAGGGGCCATTGCTAGTCCCGAAACCGGTGGCCTTCTCGCTCTAATTGGGGTCTCGCGCGAGGATATGGATGATTGGCAGCCCCGCGCTGAGAAAATGGCACGCAAGATTGCAGAACTGCGCATTCTTGATGGCGAAGTGTCAGTCATTGATGCCGGAGCGCCCGTGCTTGTGGTGAGCCAATTTACTTTGTACGGCAGCACCGCCAAAGGACGACGCCCTTCGTGGGCGGATGCCGCTCCAGGACCCGAGGCCGAACCGGTCATCGCGGCGATTATTGCGAACCTCAGGGAACGCGGCGTGTCAGTAGAAACAGGCCAATTCGGGGCTAAAATGCGCGTTTCCTCTGTGAACGAAGGACCTTTCACCGTCTTGGTAGAGACCTAGCCCGCACCCTCAATTTCCGCCCCACGAGATCTGAAAATCGTGTTAAGCAGGCCCTTTTACAAACGATTCCGTGACCCAAACCACTTTTCTGGATTTTGCGTAGAGCAAGCCATAAAGCGCTGGGGAATGCAAATTCTCAGAGAGTGATAAATGCCCTACTCGCAGTGCAATAATTTATTATCATTCTGCAAGATTTTGTTCTATACTGAAGGCACAGCGAAGCAAAAGGGCTGGACACGCAGGATACGAGATAGATTCTCAAAATCCTACAAACGCAAAATTGATTGAGAAAATTTTTCTCAATCATGGTTGCAGAAGCCCAAACGCTTCGGCCGACCAACTAGATGTAGGAAAGAAAATGTCCCACTCAATCACGCGGCGCAACAAAGCCCAACACCCAGAAAACCAGGCTGAGATGCCTGAGGATCTCAAGGCCTCCAAGGCAGCTCCCTCCTCCAAGGAATCCGCACCAGCCCCTGGCATTGACACCCCGTTCGATGGCCAGAAGGGTGCACCGAAGTGGAATAAGGAAGACACCGTATGGATGCTCTCCCTGTTCGGCACCGCAATCGGCGCTGGTGTCCTCTTCCTCCCCATTAACGCCGGCATTGGTGGCATCATCCCGCTTATCATCATGACGGTCTTAGCACTGCCTATGACCTACTGGGCTCACCGCGGAATGACCCGCTTGGTACTGTCCAGTTCCAAGCCAGACGGTGACCTCACGGACGTCGTGGAAGAGCACTTTGGCAAAAAGGCTGGTGTGCTCATGAACGTCCTGTACTTCCTGTCGGTCTACCCCATCCTGCTGGTCTACTCGGTCACCATCACCAACACGGTCAACTCCTTCCTGGAGCACCAGCTCGGAATTACTCCTCCGGACCGCTGGCTTACCTCCCTCCTGCTGGTAGGCGGCCTCATCCTAATCGTCCGCATGGGCAAGGACGTCGTAGTTCACGTCATGTCCTATTTGGTATACCCATTCATCGGCATCTTGGTTCTGCTTTCCCTCTACCTCATCCCGAAGTGGAATACCGCGCTCTTTGATTCCTTCGACCTCAACGTTGCTCGCGAGGCTTCTGGCCACAGCATGGGCGTTACCCTGATGCTGCTGGTTCCGGTTATGGTCTTCTCCTTCAACCACTCCCCGATGATTTCCTCCTTCGCCGTTGACCGCCGCCAGACCTACGGCAAGTTCGCTGAGGCCAAGTCCCGCAAGACCTTGCTCCGCGCAGAAATCCTCATGGTCGTCGTGGTTATGTTCTTCGTCTTCTCCTGCGCTCTGAGCCTCTCCCCGGCTGACATGGCGGAAGCTAAGGCACAAAACATCACCATCCTGTCCTACTTGGCCAACCACTTCGATAACCCACTTATCCAGTGGATTGCCCCAGTCATCGCCATGATTGCAGTTGCTAAGTCCTTCCTCGGCCACTACCTCGGCGCAGCCGAAGGCTTCGAAGGTCTCGTCGTCAAGGGCAGCAAGAACGCAAGCAAGGACGACGCAGAGTCCGCCCACAAGCTCGATACCATCACCCTCATCTTCATGCTGGTCACCGCTTGGCTCGTCGCTTGGGCTGACCCATCCATCCTGGGCATGATTGAAACCCTGTGTGGCCCGACGATTGCCATCATGCTCTTCATCATCCCAATGGTCGCCATCCACAAGGTCCCAGCGCTGAAGCGCTACAAGGGCAAGGCTTCCAACTACTTCGTCTTCTTCATGGGCCTCGTCGCCCTAGCAACCATCATCTACTCCATCGTCCAGGCTTTCTAAGCACCGCCGCAGACGAGAAAATCGCAGAGGATTCAAGGAAAGAACAATGTTCATCAGCATCTTCGATATGTTCAAGATTGGCATCGGCCCCTCAAGCTCACACACCCTTGGCCCAATGAAAGCCGGCAAAGCTTTCGTGGACGAGCTCAAGGAAAAGGATCTCTTAGACAAGGTCACTCGAGTTCAGGCAAATGTCTACGGCTCCCTCTCCCTCACGGGTATCGGCCACTCCACCGACAAGGCCATCCTCCTCGGCCTCGCTGGTGAAGAGCCAGAGACGGTTGATATCGACGGCATCTCCGAATTCATGAAGAATGTCCGCAGCAGCGAGAAGCTCATGCTGGGCGGCTCCCACGAGGTGGAATTCCCCAAGGACGGCGGCTTCTTCTTCCACGACGAGTACCTGCCAATGCACGAAAACGGAATGTGTCTTATCGCCTTCGCCGGCGAAGAAGACATCCTGCACAAGACCTACTACTCAGTCGGCGGCGGTTTCATTGTCAAGCAGGAAGACTTTGCCAAGCGCACGGACGTCAAGGTTGATATCCCCTTCCCGTACGCCAGCGCCGCAGAAATGCTCGAGCTGTGCGAGAAGAACAACATGACCCTCCCGGAGCTAGGCCTTGCCAACGAGTTGGCACTTCGTTCCGAAGAAGAGGTCAATGAGCACCTGCGCAAGGTTCGCGATGTCATGTACACCGGCATCAAGCGCGGCTCCGCTACCGACGGCCCGCTCCCAGGCTCCCTCCTTGTCCCCCGCCGCGCCGCTGCCCTCAGGCGCCGCCTGGAGCAGTCCGAACCGCACGATGGTCTGAACATCCTCAGCTGGGTCAATATGTTCGCACTGGCTATCTCTGAAGAGAATGCATCCTGCGGCCGCGTTGTCACCGCACCTACGAACGGCGCCTGCGGCGTTGTCCCGGCAGTACTGGCTTACTACGACAAGTTCGTTGAGCCCGTTACCACCGAGATGTTTGCTGATTACATCTTCGCCTGCAACCAGATTGCTTCCCTGTACAAGATGAACGCTTCCATCTCTGGCGCTGAGGTCGGCTGCCAGGGAGAGGTTGGTGTAGCGTGCTCCATGGCTGCTGGCGGTCTCGCCCAGCTCATGGGCGCTACCCCAGAGCAGGTTTGCATTGCAGCCGAGATTGGCATGGAGCACAAGCTGGGCCTGACCTGTGACCCAGTCCTTGGACAGGTTCAGGTACCCTGCATTGAGCGCAACGCTGTCGCTGCCGTTGACTCCATCACCAGCGCCCGCATGGCGCTGGAACGCGAGAGCAAGCCATGCGTTTCTTTGGACGAAGTCATCTGGACCATGTATAAGACTGGTAAGGATATGAACGCCAAGTACAGGGAAACCTCACAAGGTGGCCTGGCCCTAGCAGTTCACCCGCCAGTTCCGGTGTGTGGATAGAGACCACCCTGTAAAGAAGCGATGAGCCGGGTGAGCACAGCGCTAAGCCGCTTGTGTTCATCCGGCTTTCTTGGCGCTACTCCCCCTTCCGCCTATTCGCTTCCGTGTGATATCTTCTCTATAACCTGACAGGAATTAAAGGACATGCTTCAGCTAATGAATTTCCCTAGCGGCAGTGCCTCCGAAGAAAACTTCCTCGAGCAGTACATTCCCCTCGTCGAATTCCTCGGTAAGGCAATGGGCCCCAACACCGAAATCGTGCTGCACGATCTCGACGTTCCCGATAAATCCATCATGGCCATCGCCAACGGCCACATCTCTGGCCGGCAGCTAGGCGGCCCCGTGACCGATTTCGCTCTGTGGTTTATGAAACAAGGCGATGCCGCAGCAATCCCCATGATGACCGGCTACCGCGCCCTCAATGCGGAAGGCAAAATTTGCCGCTCTTCTAGTTATTTCATCCGAGACGACTCTGGCCATATGCGCGGCATGCTGTGCATCAATGTTGATGTCTCCGAGTTGGTACACATTCGCGATGCCGCCGCCGCACTTATCGGCAACGCCGATGATCCCGCATTTGATAAGTCGAAGGCCTTCGGCGGCTACCCCGGCACGGAAGAACAGCCGCAACGACCCGTCGCGGTACCAGACCCGGTTCCAGAAGACGAGGCTGCGGAAGAGGAGCCAGAGAAGGAAGAAGTCAGCGAGTCTTTGCGTTCCAACGTGGAGAACCTTCTAGATTCCATGTTGAATTCCGCAATTTCTAACCAGAGCACGCCAGTACCTCGCATGCAGCGCGAGGAGCGACTCGAAGTGGTCTCTGACCTTGAGGATGCAGGATTCTTCCTTCTTAAAGGCGGAATTGCCGCGGCAGCGACGCGCCTAGGCGTATCTGAACCGACTATCTACCGCTACCTCGTCCAGGTGCGCGGATAGTAGTTCCACATACCAAGCTATTCGCAGCTCGTAACCGTTCCCCGTGGTACCTCTCCCCCGAAAAGGTGGATTTGTACCACGGGGACCAACTGTTTTTAACAATTCTCTCTGCACCGGGAACTAAATCGCTAAAGACTCCGTTGTACTTTGTGAAACCGGCGACAAATTCAGGAGGCTTCACTATGACGAAGACATCTGCCACCACCGCCAAGGGCACTTCAAGTGCCACTACTGATGAAGAACAGGAAGTAGACCGCGGATCTCGCCGCAACCAAACCAACGATAATCCTTCTGCCGACCTCGTCCGCGTTTATCTCAACGGCATCGGCAAGACCGCACTGCTCAGCGCGGAAGATGAGGTAGAACTCGCTCAGGCCATCGAGGTTGGACTGTACGCGGAGTACAAGCTCAATAACGCAGAAAAGCTCACCCGTGCCGAAAAACGCGACCTAAAGATCCTCGCCCGCGAAGGCAAGAAGGCACGCTCCCACCTGCTCGAAGCCAACCTGCGCCTCGTTGTCTCGCTGGCCAAGCGCTACACCGGCCGCGGTATGCCACTGCTGGATCTCATCCAGGAGGGCAACCTAGGCCTTATCCGCGCAATGGAGAAGTTCGATTACGCCAAGGGATTCAAGTTCTCCACTTACGCCACTTGGTGGATCCGTCAGGCGATTACCCGCGGCATGGCTGACCAGTCCCGCACCATTCGCCTCCCAGTCCACTTGGTTGAGCAGGTTAACAAGCTTTCTCGTATTAAGCGCGAGATGTATCAATCATTGGGCCGCGAAGCTACCAACGAGGAGCTTTCGGAAGAATCCGGTATTGATGAGAACAAGATTGAAATGCTGCTGCGCCAGTCACGCGATCCGGTCTCTCTCGATATGCCGGTAGGTACCGATGAAGAAGCTCCTTTGGGCGACTTCATTGAAGATGCAGAAGCTACCGATGCTGAAACTGCGGTCGTCGCATCTATGCGCCATTCTGATATCCGCGGTGTGATTGACACCTTAGAGAAACGCGAGCAGGACGTCATCCGCCTGCGTTATGGCCTCGATGATGGTGTTCCGCGCACCTTGGATCAGATTGGTCGCCGCTTCGGCCTTTCACGCGAGCGTGTACGCCAGATTGAGCGCGAAGTCATGGCAAAGCTGCGCGATGGAAACCGCGCCGATCGCCTGCGCGAGTACGCTTTGTAATCCACGCCTACTGCATTCGGCAGCGCATCCTCTCCCCGGGCCCATTTGGCAACGTACCGCCATGGGCTCGGGGTTTGGCGTTGATAAGGCATCGGCTTGGTTCCTAGCGGCGAGCCAAGCCTTGGGTAGGCTAATCTGGACTGCAGAGTCTAGAAAGCGCTTTCCCGTTCTTGGGCGGGACTATAGCCGCGTAACGGTATTCACACAGAAAGGTATGCCCACGTGAGGGACCTAGTTGATACAACGGAGATGTATCTGCGGACCATCTACGAGCTAGAGGAAGAAGGCATTACTCCCCTACGCGCCCGCATTGCGGAGCGTTTGGAGCAGTCCGGGCCTACGGTCTCTCAGACTGTAGCTCGCATGGAGCGCGATGGCCTTTTGCACGTGCGCACCGACCGCAGTTTGGATCTCACGGACAAGGGCCGCGACCTAGCTACCGCAGTCATGCGCAAGCACCGGTTGGCAGAGCGTTTGCTTACCGACGTCCTGGGGCTCGACATTGCCAAGGTTCACGACGAGGCCTGCCGGTGGGAGCATGTGATGAGTGAAGAGGTGGAAAAGCGCATGGTTGCCGTTCTCGATGATCCGACGCGGTCGCCTTTTGGCAATCCTATTCCGGCGCTATCTGCACTTGGCTTCGATGTTACGCAGCCGGACCAGGGCACCCGCGCGGTCGATCTCCCCAATGGCGAGCAAATCTCCGCGACCGTCATCCAGGTCAATGAAATCCTGCAGGTTGATGATGGCACCTTCCAAGAACTCACCGATGCTGGAATCCGTGTGGGCGCCAAGGTGTCTGTAGTCAATAACAGCGGCACGATTACACTGTCGACACCGGAAGGTGGCAGCGTCGTGCTTTCCGACGATTTGGCGCACGCAGTGCGCGTGGAGGTATAGCCATGAAACTTCTCATCACCGGTGGCGCCGGCTACGTGGGCAGCGTCTGCGCCGCAGTATTAGTTGAGCAGGGCCATGACGTAACCATCATCGATAATTTCTCCACCGGCAACCGTGAGGCCGTTCCGGAAGCCGCCCGCCTCATCGAGGGCGACGTCGCGGACAAGGCTGCCGATGTCCTGGGCGAAGGTGGCTTCGAAGGCGTCATTCACTTCGCTGCACGCTCCTTGGTGGGCGAATCCGTGGAAAAACCAGATGAGTACTGGCAGCACAACGTAGTTACTACCCTGATGCTGCTTAATGCCATGCGCGATAACGACGTCAAAAACCTCGTCTTTTCCTCCACCGCTGCAACCTACGGTGAGCCTGACCAGGTCCCGATTACGGAAGACATGCCAACCCAGCCCACCAATCCGTATGGTGCGACCAAGCTGGCCATCGACTACATGATCACGTCCTTTGCCCACGCCTACGGCCTGGGCGCTACCTCGCTGCGCTATTTCAATGTAGCTGGCGCCTACGGAAATATTGGCGAGAACCGCGAGGTAGAAACCCACCTCATCCCCATCGTGTTGCAAGTTGCTTTGGGCCACCGGGATAAGATTTTCATGTTCGGTGATGACTGGGATACCACAGACGGCACCCCAGTGCGTGACTACATCCATATCTGCGATCTGGCCGACGCCCACGTGCTTGCCCTCGAGTCCAATGAATCTGGCGCCCACCGCATTTACAACTTGGGTTCTGGCGATGGGTACTCCGTCAAGCAGGTCATCGAAATGTGCCGCAAGGTCACCGGCCACGACATTCCGGCTGAGGTGGCCCCGCGCCGCGCAGGCGATCCAGCTACGCTCATCGCTTCCTCTGAGAAGATTCAGCGCGAGCTCGGGTGGAATCCCACCCGCACGGACCTGGAAACCATCGTCACCGACGCGTGGAACTTCACCCGACAGCTCGGCGATAAGGCACATTCGGCGAAGCGCTCCTAGAACGCCGAGCGTGTTAGGCGGGGCTGTCGACGCGAAGCCCCGCTGCCACGCGGGCTAGCTCGCAACCATGGCATAGGCTGGAGACCAACCGCTTTCCCATGCCGCTGCGATATCCCTGCGCTATGAGGCGCCCCAAATTGTGATGGGGCGCCTCTTCTACTACGACGGAAAGCGCCGGACCGGCATAAATTCCGAATTCGTGGGACACCTGGCTAGCAGCATACAAAGCTAGGGCGTTGTAGCGAATAGGCCCCTGGAATGTACGTGCTACCGCCAATAACAGGTCACCTGCTTCCTGCGGCGCGGAGACGAGCTCCGTAATGACTAGGTCGCGGGTCCAGGTGGTAGACATCCACATGGCTGCCACACACAACAATTCTTCATTTTCTAGGGTTTCCTCCAGCGATTCGACCTCGCTGAGCACATAGCGGGCATCGGCAATAAGGTGTTTGACCACCTGCACAGGATCTGTAGTGCCGTACCCGTGCCCGGCGCGCAATTGGCAGGCAATCTCTTCGGCGCATCGCTCCATGGCCCTAATCTCTTCTTCCCCAAAGTAGGGGTTCGGGTCCTTAAAGCGCTGGACCAAGTCATGACGGCTAAGTTCCGGAAGCATGCCATTATTCACGCAGGCGCGCATCGTGTGGCTCGTCGAGATGGCGGGTATGGTTCCTTCCATCCAGTTCTGCAGCGGGCCCTCGCCGCTTTCTGTTGCGTGGCCAAAGATGAGGTCATAGGCGGTATTGGTGGAGAGTTCTTCGGACAGCCAGCAGGCATCGATACCCATACCTGTCCGGTCTTGGAAATGGTAAAGAGACTGCAGAATGTCCCAGAGCTCGCCTTCCTCGCGCTGGGAGAGCACGAAACAGAAAATGATTTCGGGATTTCCGCAGTGAAACGCATCCATCACTTCGTGAAGGGCACCAGGCACATCGTGCAGATCGAGGCGGGCTACTGGTCCGATGCTGTATCCGCGTGGGCTGGGCTGGATGGAGATGAGGACGACTGATTCAGTGGGAAAAAATCCGAGAATTCCTGGAATATTGGCGAGGATATCGCCGGGCGTACGGATGGGCTGAGTTGGTGTTGTGATGTCCATAGCCCCAGCTTCAACCACGCGCGCAACTATGCATAGGCCACCAAGGGCTAGGTAAGGGGGATCTGTGGATAGGTGGGGTAAAGGGGGCGTCGGCAAGCGGCTTTCCACACCCCGCCCCGGATTGCGCTGGCAATGCGCAGCGGTTTGGGGCACAATTGTTTATTTAACCTCGCAGTGCGCGCGGGAATAGTACGCACGCACGCGGCGTTGGCGTAGGTGAGAAAGCAAGGAGGTAACACAACATGCACGAAGAAGATCGCCGCATGTATGAGCTGGAATATCCGGCTCCGGTGATTAGGGATGATTCCGGTGACGGACAAGGCCCCACCATGATTGTTGCCATGCACGGCTATGCTGACGCTGGCCAGGCCATTGAGGCAAGTGCTGACCACCTGAAGGCCGCTTTGGAAGGCCGTCAGCTGGCATCGTTTAACTCTGATGAGCTGATTGATTACCGCTCGCGCCGCCCAGCCATCACGATTGATAAGGATCGGGCGCTGGAAATCGAGCCTATGGATCTTGGTATTAAGGTCCTGCGCGATAATTCCGGCAAGACCTTCCTACTGCTGTCTGGGCCTGAGCCAGACATGCGCTGGGAGGCGTTTACCACCGCCGTGGTGAAGCTGGTGGAAAAGTTCAATATTGAAGACACCATCATGCTTTATGCCGCGCCGATGCCGGTGCCGCACACCCGCCCTACGGTGGTTACGGCCCATGGCACCTCCTCCCGCTTGACCGAGCACATGCTCTCGATGGATTCCACCATGATGGTGCCAGGCTCCGCCGCGCTGTATCTGGAAAAGGCTCTGGCGGATAAGCACCGCACGGTAGCTGGATATACCGTCCACGTGCCGCATTACTTGGCCGCTTCGCCTTATCCGCAGGCCACGTTCCAGTTGCTGGATGCGGTGGCCCGGGCGGCGCGCCTCAATATTCCTTTGGGCAGCATTGAGGCCGACATTTCTCGCGTGGAAAACCAACTGGAGGAACAAGTTGGTGGCTCGGATGAGATTGAAGACGTAGTCCAACAACTCGAGCAGCAGTATGACGCTTATATGGAGCGCTACCGCAAGGAGCATCCGCAGGCGATCATGCCTGGCGAGGAGCCCATGCCTACCGGTGAGGAAATCAGCGAGGAATTCCAGGCATTCTTGGCTTCCTTGGATGAAGAAGAAAGCCAGCAGATTATCAATACCGAGATCGATGACCGCGAAGATTCCGCCGAGGAGGAAGGCCCGCAGTCCGATGATGGGAAGGATGGCCCTGATTCTGCTTCAGGCGAGGGCGACTTAGGTGACGATATCTAACTAACCCGCCCCCATCGCCGCTATGGTGGTGGGGGTGAACTTATCTCAGCTGCTGCCAGATTTAACGGAAGTACCCGAGTCCCTCGTAGACGAGGCAATTTGGGATACCTTTACCTCGTGGACCACCGCCCGGGGTATCAATTTGTACCCAGCTCAGGAAGAAGCCTCGCTCGGTATTTTGGCCGGCGATAATGTTATCCTCGCTACCCCTACGGGCTCGGGAAAGTCCATGGTGGCTAATGCTGCGCACTTCATTGCCCTAGCTCGTGGCCAGCGCAGTTTCTATACCGCGCCGATCAAGGCCCTTGTGAGCGAGAAGTTCTTTGCCCTGTGCGATATTTTCGGCGCCGAGAATGTGGGCATGATGACTGGCGACGCCACCGTTAATGGCAATGCCCCCATCATCGCCGCCACCGCCGAGATTGTGGCCAATATTGCGCTGCGCGATGGCGCCGAGGCCAATATCGACCAGGTAGTGATGGACGAGTTCCACTACTACTCCGAACCGGACCGCGGATGGGCATGGCAGGTGCCGCTGCTGGAGTTGTCCAAGGCGCAGTTCCTGCTCATGTCCGCCACTCTGGGCGATACTCAGTGGCTAGAAGAGGATCTCACCCGCCGCACCGGCCGCGCCACCAACCTCGTCGCCGGCACCACGCGGCCCGTGCCACTGGACTTTTCCTATGTCTTTAGCGCGGTGCACGAGACCATCGAGGAGCTCTTGGCCGATAAGAAGGCACCCATCTACGTGGTGCACTTCTCGCAGCGTGAAGCGGCCGAGCGCGCGCAGGCGTTGACCTCACTTTCGGGGATTATCACTAAGGAAGAAAAGGAAGCGATTGCCCAGGAAATCGGTGGGTTCCGCTTCACCACCGCCTTTGGCAAGGATCTATCCAAGCTGCTGCGCAAGGGCATCGGCATCCACCACGCGGGCATGCTGCCCAAATACCGCCGATTGGTAGAGCGCCTGGCGCAAAAGGGTCTGCTTAAGATCATTTGCGGTACCGATACCCTGGGTGTGGGCATTAACGTTCCCATCCGCACAGTGCTGATGACTGGACTTGCCAAGTTCGACGGCCAGCGCCAACGCATCCTCAAATCGCGCGAATTCCACCAGATTGCCGGCCGCGCCGGCCGCGCCGGCTATGACACCGAGGGCACTGTGGTGGTCGAGGCCCCCGAGCACGAGATCGAAAATGCCAAGGAACGCCGCCGCATCGGCGACGACCCCAAACGCTTGAAGAAGCTCAAGAAGAAGTCCGCCCGAGAAGGCGAGGTGTCCTGGTCCGAGAAGACTTTCGCGCGCCTTACTGAGGCTGAGCCGGAACAGCTGACCTCTCAGTTCCGCGTTTCTAATTCCATGCTGCTCAACGTCTTGGCGCGCCACGGCAATGGCTATGACCACATGCGCCACCTGCTGCGAGACAACCACGATAACCGCAGCAAGCAGAATAAAGACATCCTCACCGCACTCGATCTCTTCCGCGGGCTAGTGGATTCCGGCGTGGTGCAAAAGTCCACCAAGGGATTGGATATCTACGGCCGCCCCTACCATTTGGTGCGAGAGCTGCCGCGTGACTTTGCGCTCAATCAGCCGCTGGGTCCATTCGCCTTGGCGGCGCTCTCGCTGCTGGACCCGGAAGCGGAGACCTATAACCTCGACGTTATTTCAGTTTTTGAGGCCATCCTAGATGACCCGCGCCAGGTGCTCATTGCCCAGCAGAAGCAGCGCCGCGGCGAAGAGATCGCCGCGCTGAAGGCGGACGGGGTGGACTACACCGACCGCATGAATATCGTGGAGGATATCACTTGGCCGAAGCCGCTCGAGGAGCTACTGGAGCAGGCCTACGATACTTTCGCTGAGACCAATGCGTGGGTCAAGGAGTTTGAGCTGCGACCCAAGTCCGTGGTGCGCGACATGCTCGAGAATGCGATGACCTTCTCGGATCTGGTCGCAACCTACGGCTTGGCCCGCTCCGAGGGCGTGATTTTGCGCTACCTGACCGACGCCTGGCGCACTCTTAAGCAATCCATTCCGGACGAGTACAACACTCCAGAGCTCGAAGATATCGTTGTCTGGCTAGGTGAGCTTATCCGCCAGGTGGATTCCTCGCTTGTCGACGAATGGGCGCAAATGGCCGGCGAAGATTCCCCCATCGACCAAGACACGGTGGACCGCGAGCTGGCCTTTGGCGTGGAGGACCCCACCGCGCTCACAGCCAATCGCCGCGCCTTTACCATCATGGTGCGCAATTACATGTTCCGCTTGGTGCAGCTCTTTGCTTTGGAAAAGGAAGACCGCTTGGCGGAGCTGCTCGATTACTTGGACGAGGTGCCGGACTTCGGCGCTATCCTAGATGATTACTTCGATGAGTATGATGACATCGATTCCGGCCCCGAGGCCCGCGGTCCGGAGTTTTTCCGCCTAGGCGATACTGACTCGCGTTCGTGGTCCGTGCGTCAGATCATCAAGGACCCAGACGGCGATCACGCCTACCAGTTCGTCGCTACGGTAGATCTCGATGCCTCCGATGAGGCCGGCGAAGTCCGCCTAGCAGACCTGCGCGTGGAGTACTAGCCTGCGACAACGACAAAGCCGCCCTGGCTGCCACCCCCCAGATAAGAGGGACGTCGGCAAGCGCGAGGGCGGCTAAAAGCCGGCTATTTTAGCGTGCGGCCTCAATCTGGACAGCCTGTGCCACAGCCTGGACAACGGCCGCAACCTTGACGGCCTCCCAGACCTGCTCCTTGCTCAGACCAGCCTCGTTGAGCTCGTGAGCGTGAGCACCCAGGCAGTGCTCGCAGCCATTGATGGCGGAAACTGCGGTATTCCACAGCTCGAAGTTGGCCTTGTCCACGCCTGGCTTGGAGATGATGTTCATGCGCAGGCCGAACTTAACCTGTGCGTAGTCATCGCCCAACCAACCCTTGGCGCGGTAGGCAACGTTGTTCATAGCCATAACGGTGGCTGCGCCGTAGGCTGCCTCGATAGCCTCCTCGGAGAGGTGGTCCTTTGCTTCCTCCGCAATCTCAGAAAGCACGGTGTCATTGCGGGTTGCGGCAGCCGACGCCAGCAGGCAGCCCCAGAGCTGCTCCTCGTCCAGGTCCTTGGAACGGGTCAGGGCGCCCAGGTTGAGCTTCTGATCCTTGGCGTACTCCGGCAGGGAAGACTTCAGATTATCAATAGACATAGCTTTTCTCCTTTGAGGTTTTGATAGGAATTTTCTGCACTGGATTTAAAAGGAAACCCCGCCACGAAAGCGGGGTAAACCTGCATCTCAGTGAGATTTAGAGTGCGGACTGAACGACGTCCATCTTGTTGATGTTCTTGGTTGGGTCGTTCTTCTCCCAGTTGCAAGCGCAGACCTCTTCGGACTGCAGGGCGTCGAGCACACGCAGAACCTCGTCTACGTTACGGCCAACGGCATCCGGGGTAACGGAGACAAACTGGATAACGCCATCCGGGTCGATAATGAAGGTGGCGCGGTCAGCAACGCCATCAGCGTTTTCTACGCCCAGTGCGCGGATGAGGTCGTGGCGCACGTCAGAGAACATCGGGAAAGGAACTTCCTTCAGGTCCGGGTGGGTTGCGCGCCAGTTGAAGTGAGCGAACTCGTTATCGATGGAGCCGCCAAGGATCTGGGTATCGCGGTCCTGGAACTCCTCGTCCAGCTTGCCAAAGGCAGCAATCTCGGTCGGGCAGACGAAGGTGAAATCCTTCGGGTAGAAGAAGACGACCTTCCACTTGCCCTCGTACTTGTCCAGGGATACCTGCTCGAAGTAGTCCTCCGGCTGGTTAGCATTGACGTCGTGCAGGTCGCCACCGGTCAGGGCGGTGAGGTTGAACTCTGGGAACTTTTCGCCGACAGTCAAAATAGGCATAGTCTTCAACTCCTTTAGCAAAGGCTTTTCCTCTAAGTTTCCTGCCGCTTGGCGTACAAGCAGCGGGGCCGGACCGCATCCGGCCCAACACGATCAGTTATACCATCTTTTCCGCTCGCGTCAATAGGAAATCCTATAGGTAAGTGTTAGAGTAATAGGCATGCATAATAAAGAGTATCGCCCTACACTTGCTCAGCTGCGTACCTTCGTCACCGTTGCAGAAAACAAGCACTTTGGTACCGCGGCCGCCAAACTCGAGATTTCCCAACCCTCCCTCTCCCAGGGCCTCGTTGCCCTCGAGCAGGGCTTGGGCTTGCAGCTTATCGAGCGCTCCACCCGCAAGGTCATCGTCACCTCGGCTGGTGAGACCCTCCTCCCCTACGCCAAGGCAACGCTTGAAGCAGCCGATACCTTCCTCGCCCATGCTCGCGGCGCCAACGGCACCCTTGCCGGTCCACTGACCATCGGCGTTATCCCCACCATTGCTCCCTACATCCTCCCCGATCTGCTCTCCATGCTTGCGGAGGCTTACCCGGATCTCGAGCCGCGCTTCGTTGAGGAGCAAACCCAACACCTCATTACCCGCCTGCGCAACGGTAACTTGGACCTTGCCATCATGGCCCTTCCATCCGAGGCCACCGGCATGGTCGATAGCCCGCTTTACACGGAGCAATTCTCCATTGTCTGCCCGCCCGATCACCCCATCGCTGGCCGTGAGGATGTCGAGCTTGCGGAACTCAAGGACCTGGATTTGCTGCTGCTTGACGACGGCCACTGCTTGCGCGACCAAGTAGTCGACCTTTGCCGCCATGCCAATATCAACCCGGCCGAGGCCACCAATTCCGTCACCCGTGCTTCCTCCCTGACCACCATCATGCAGCTGGTCATGGGCGGCCTGGGCTGCACTCTCGTCCCCGAATCCGCCCTCGCCACCGAATGCCATGGCAAGGACGTCGCCATCGCCCACTTTGCCTCCGATGTCACCGCCGAACGCGAGGTGGGTCTCGTGTTCCGTTCCTCCGCAGCTCGCGCCGAGGAGTTCCGCGAATTCGGCACGCTCATCACCGCCGCCTATAATAAGGCGATTGAGCGCTCCCGGCAGTAATCGCTCACGGCAAGCCCCACGGGGGCGTCGCCAAGCACGCCAAAGGCCACCGTTCCCGCGTAGGAAACGGTGGCCTTAATCTTTATCGCGCTATAGCTGCGGGAGCGTATTGCGCCCAGCACACTGGCGGAACATATGCGCCTGTGCCAAGAGGGTAACCGGATAAGCCACGATGAGGCCAATGCCCAAAAGCAAGAAGCCGGCCACAATGATGAAGAAGTTCAAAATGGAAAGCAGTAGCAGCTGACCGTAATTGTTCTTACCTGCCTGAAAGCCCTTCTTCACGGCGTCACCAACGCCATCGCCGTCGGCCGCGAACCATTGCATTAGTGAGAAGAATGGTTGGATAAAGAAGCTAATGAGCAAAAGCACGCCCATGATGCCCATGACGCTTAATACTGCCGCAACTGCTTCGTCCTCCGTCATATTCTCGGCGTCGTTAAGCAACCCATAGACAGTTCCACCTACTGCAGCGAATGCAATGAGGCTCGCCACCGCTCCGATGACGAGCATGATGACCAGCGGCTGCCACCAGCGTACGTTCTTAAACAGATAGCCCCACCCGGTGCGAGAATCATCAATCTGGAAAAGCGCCAGACGCATAATTACCAGCGACAATACAAAGCTTAGGACAGTCGAGATGAGCTGAGAAACCGAAGAACCCGCAGTTGACTCACCCGTACCGGAGTAGCTCGCGGCATTGATGCCGCCTGCAACGGCGACAAAAACGATACTTAGAACAAAAAGCGCTAGTGCTCCTAGAATCCACAGCTTCCAATTGCCAAAGACAATCCTAAAAGCCCAAGAAACCGCATCTATTGCGGAGGCCTTTCCGGTAAACGGCCGCTGGCCTGCTTGATAGCCCACGTAGCCTTGGGTATTTCCTTCATGGCTTCCGCCATAGGACGGAAGCTGTCCGTAGTTTGGACGGTCCTCGGGGTGATCGGTCGGTTCGTAGCGCGGAAAATCATCATTCCCACCCGAATACGGGTTCGTCATAACCGGGGTTCCTCCTTATGGAATGCGAATCAGTGCATGGATAAGTATTTTCACTTTAACAACTTTTTCCTCATTTCTGATGGGCAGGTAAACTCTGTGCCTAGTCATGACTATGAATGAAACCCCTTCCCGCGATGAACTTTTCGCTGCACTCGACAATGTCACCCTCTCTGCAGCCCGGTCCTTCCGCCGCCGCCTCAAGAAGGCCCGCGCCCCTAAAGCGCTGCAAGAAATCGGCGCTGAAATCCATGACGCGGCCGAGCGCGTCGCACTTACCGACGCCGCCGTTCCCACCATCTCCTACCCCGACGCCCTCCCCGTCACCGCCCGCAAGGACGATATCGCCGAGGCAATTCGGGACAACCAGGTCGTCATCATCGCTGGTGAGACCGGTTCTGGTAAGACCACCCAGATCCCGAAAATCTGCCTCGAGCTAGGTCGCGGCCGGCGCGGGTTCATCGGCCATACCCAGCCGCGCCGTATTGCAGCGCGCACCGTGGCCGAACGCATCGCCGCGGAATTGGACCAGAAAATCGGCGAGTCCGTTGGCTACGCCATCCGCTTCGATGACCGCGTCTCTGAGACCACCGCCGTCAAGCTTATGACCGACGGCATTCTGCTCGCCGAGATGCAACGCGACCGCTTCCTCAATAAGTACGACACCATCATCATCGATGAGGCCCACGAACGCTCGCTCAATATCGACTTCCTCTTGGGCTACTTGAAGCGCCTATTGCCCAAGCGTCCCGACCTCAAGGTGATCATCACCTCCGCAACCATCGACCCAGAAAGCTTCGCCGCCCACTTTGCCGACGCCGACGGCAACCCCGCCCCTATTATCGAGGTCTCCGGACGCACCTACCCCGTAGAAATCCGCTACCGGCCACTCGAATTCGAGGCCGGCGGAAAAGTCGTGGACCAAGACCCGCTCGATGGCTTGACCGAGGCCATCGAAGAGCTCATGCGCGAAGGCGACGGCGATATCCTGTGTTTCTTCCCTGGCGAGCGAGATATCCGCGATGCCATGGAGGCCATCGAAGGCAAAAAGTGGAAAAACGTCGAGGTCACTCCCCTCTTTGGCCGCCTATCTAACCAAGAGCAGCACCGCGTGTTTAGCGAGCACCGTGGCCGCCGCATCGTCTTGGCCACCAATATCGCCGAAACCTCGCTTACCGTGCCCGGCATCCGCTATGTCGTCGATACCGGCACCGCCCGCATCTCGCGGTATTCCACGCGCACCAAGGTCCAGCGGTTGCCCATCGAGCCCATCTCGCAGGCCTCCGCCAACCAGCGCTCCGGCCGTTGCGGCCGCGTTGCCGACGGCATCGCCATCCGCCTCTATAGCGAACAGGATTTTGAAAGCCGGCCCGAGTTCACCGACCCAGAAATCCTGCGCACCAATCTCGCGAGTGTCATCCTCCAAATGGTTTCGCTCAAGCTCGGTGATATCGAACAATTCCCCTTCATCCAACCTCCCGAGCACAAGGCCATCCGCGATGGTCTCACACTCCTCCACGAGCTCGGCGCCCTCCACGACAAGCAGGACAAGCCCTCGCTCACCACCATCGGCCGCGATCTCGCCCGCATCCCCCTCGACCCGCGCATGGCACGCATGCTTATTGAGGCCAATACCAACGGATGTCTCAATGATGTCATGGTCATCGTTGCCGCCATGACCATCCAGGATGTGCGCGAACGCCCCCTCGACTTCCAAGCCCAGGCCGACCAAGCCCACGCCCGCTTCAAGGACAAGACCTCGGATTTCTTGTCCATGCTCAAACTATGGGATTACATCAAGCAAACCCGCAACGAGCAATCCGGCAATAAATTCCGCAAGCGCATGAAACAGGAGTTCCTCCACTACATGCGCATCCGGGAGTGGTTTGACTTGGTGCGCCAGCTCAAGGACGTCGCCAAGCAGCTGGGTTGGACCTACCAGGAAGGCATCGAGCGCCGCTCCGATGACATACACATGTCCCTCCTTTCGGGCCTGCTATCCAATATCGGCGCCCGCGATGGCAACTCCAAAGAATTCCAAGGCGCGCGCAACACCCGCTTCCTGGTATTCCCCGGCTCCGCCCTGGCTAAAAAGCCTCCCGAATTCCTCATGGCTGCCGAGCTGGTAGAAACTTCCCGCCTCTGGGCGCGCGATGTCGCCGCCATCGATCCTGCCTGGGCGGAAAAGCTCGGTGCAGACCTGCTCAAGCACAACTACTCCGAGCCCACCTGGTCTCGCAAGCGCGCCGCCGCCATCGCGCACCAAAAATCCACGCTCTACGGCGTGCCCATCGTGGCCGACCGCACCGTGCCCTACCACCGGGTCGATCCCGCCGCTGCCCGCGATATGTTCATTCGCAATGCCCTTATCGCCGGCGACTGGAACACCCACCACGCCTTCTTCAAGGCCAACGCCCAAGCGCTTGACGACGCCGCCGCATACGAAGAAAAGGCCCGCCGCCGCGGCCTCATCGTGGACGAAGACACACTCTTCGATTTCTATGACCAGCGCATTCCGGCAAAGGTAACCACCGGCCGCCACTTTGACTCGTGGTGGAAAAAGGAGCGCCGCCGCACCCCGGATCTGCTGGATTTCGATCCCGCTAAGCTCATCGATGACTCCCACGAGGTCACCGAGGAATCCTTCCCCGACCACTGGCGCAAGGGTTCTATCGATTACGAACTGACCTACAAGTTCGAGCCCGGCGATCCTCTCGACGGCGTCACCGTAATGGTTCCCATTCCTATGCTCGCCGGCTTGGATACCGAAGGCTTCGATTGGCTCGTTCCGGGTCTGCGCCTCGAGCTCGTCACCGAGCTTATCCGGAGCCTGCCCAAGGCCCTGCGCCGCACCGTCGTACCCGCGCCCGAGTTTGCCGAGCGCGCCATCGACCGCCTCATCCCTTATGAAGGACCCATCACCCAGCAGCTTGCCGACGTCCTCCGCGAACTCGGCGGTCAAGGAATCAACGCCACCGACTTCCAGGCCAGCAAGCTACCCGCCCACCTGCGGATGAACTACGGGGCCATCGATAAGCACGGCAAAATCGTCGACTCCGACCGCGACCTCGCGGCGCTCGTCCGACGTCAGGCCGGACACATCAAGTCCTCCGTATCTCGCGTCTCGCGCACCTCCGAGTCCACCGCCGTCAGCGAATGGACCGACGACACCCTCGGCACCATCGATGACACGGTCAAGACCACCGTCGACGGCCACGAGGTCACCGCCTACCCTGCCCTGGTCGCTACCAAAAACGGCGTCGAACTCAAGGTCCATCCCACCAAGGCCGCCGCAGATGCTGCCATGGTCACGACCACACTTACGCTCCTCATGCGTGAGATATCCGTCAACGCCTCCCAAATGGTCAAGGGCCTGCCATTGCAACAGCGCGTCGCCGTCGATTCCTATCCGCACGGCGGCGCCGACGGCCTTGTCAACGACGCCCGCGTCGCCGCGATCCGCGACCTGATGATGGAAGCCGGCGGACCCGTCCGCACCCCCGCAGCGTTCCAGAAGCTTAAAGATACCGTCAAGCCCCAAGTCCCAGGCCGCGTACGCCAGGCAGTAGTAGCTATTGCCCCAGGACTCGCCGAGTACTCCAACCTGCGAGCGGAACTCGCTCATTGGGACGGTCCAGCGATCGATGACATGCGCGCACAACTGGACTTCCTCCTACCCCGAAACGCCATCACTGTCCACGGAATGTCCCATCTGCGTCATCTACCGCGATATATCCAAGCCATGCGAATTCGTCTAGAGGACATGAACCTTGACCCGGACCGCGATGCGGACCGCCAAGCCGAGGTAGATAACGCCAAGGCCTACCTATCCAACCGCCTTCGCAGCCTCCCGGCCGGCCGTGAAAAGACCCGCGAGGCCAAGGACGTGCACTGGATGATCGAAGAACTTCGAGTTTCTCTTTTCGCTCAGCGCCTTGGCACAGCCCACGCCGTTTCACTCCGCCGTATCCAAAAGGCGGTGGACAAACTGCGTTAAAAGTCCTCGCGATCGCGCCTTCGCATCAGCCGAATCTCGGATTCAAAGTCATCTGCGCTTTCAAAGGATTTATATACAGAGGCAAAGCGCAAATAGGCCACTTCATCAAGGTCCCGCAGTGGTTCCAGGATGGCCAGGCCAATCTCGTTCGCGTTGACCTGCGAGGAGCCATGACTGCGCACGGTCTCCTCTACTTCTTGCGCCAGCTTCTTCAGGGCATCGTCGCTTACATCTCGCCCCTGGCAGGCACGGCGCACGCCGCGAATCAATTTATCTCTGCTGAAGGGCTCGGCCAGACCGTTTCTCTTCACCACAAGCAACACGGCCTTCTCAACCGTGGTAAAGCGCCCCTTGCACGAAGCACACTCGCGCCGACGACGAATCGACGCTCCAGCATCGACCACACGCGAATCGATGACGCGGGATTGCTCATTGTGACAAAAGGGGCAATACACAGTGGTCCTTTCACTGACGTTGTTACGCCAGTAGTTTACTCACCTTCAATTCCGCTCGACCACCGGGCTTCGCCCCCGTTCCCCCCTAGCGTGTTACTGCAGCCTCTACTTGTTGCACATTAGAGGCCGGCGGTTGCGGTGCACTGTTTCCTTCAGTGCTAGCTAGTCCGCCTAACAAAGTGCCCACAAAGACCGCTACACCAAACACGGCGCCCAATGCGTAGTTACCTGTGTTCGACTCACCCACACTGTTTCGGACCCTATTCGATCTGTCCCCAGAGCCTCCGGTCGACGTACGGTTCGAACGATAGGTCGTGCGATCCTCCACACGTAGAGTTCGAACATACCTAGAGTTTGCGGAACCGCGGACCGCAGAACCGTAGCCACGCTCCACATCCCATACGGATACAGAAGGCACCACTACGGGTTCGATAGCGTTGCGAGTTACCAGGTTATTGCGGGAATTGATCAGCAGAGACATAACTTTCCTTTCGACGACTGAACCCACCGTAGGCACCTCATGCGACACGTCATGATTCCCAGTCGCCATAATGTTCGATTTAGTTGGTACGTTCGATTTATAGCATCGCTTCGAATACTTGTCCAGCCCAACGCGCAAATCTCGAACATCTGTACTTTTCGTGCTACAAATGACGTGTGGCAACTTTTCAACGCCGCCAGCTAACAGACCACCTATAAACCCACCCGATCCCCTCCGAGGAGCCAGCAATGGGCCGCAAGCCAAAGAAGACCACCGAGAAGACCGATTACGCCTCCCTATCTGACCGCCAGCGACGCATTCTCAACGTCATTAGTGACGCCGTTATGTTGCGTGGTTACCCACCAAGCATTCGCGAAATTGGTGACGCAGCGGGTCTACAGTCCACATCATCGGTCGCCTATCAGTTAAAACAATTGGAAGAGAAAGGGTTTTTGCGCCGAGACCCTAATAAGCCGCGTGCCGTAGATGTTCGTCACCTTAATACGGATGATGGCGCCAAAAAGCCCGGCCGCAAGCCGGTTAAGCCTGAGCAGCAAGTTCCCGAGGATGCAGGTGCCGTTTCCTATATTCCTGTGGTCGGCCGTATCGCTGCGGGAGCACCTATTACCGCAGAGGAAAACGTCGACACATACTTCCCAATGCCTGACGAGGTGGTCGGTGGCGGCGACCTTTATATGTTGCAAGTAGTCGGCGACTCGATGCAGGATGCCGGCATCCTTGACGGCGACTGGGTAATCATTCGTTCCCAGTCAGTTGCAGAGGAAGGCGAGTTCGTGGCCGCCCTGCTCGAAGGATCTGAAGCTACCGTCAAGGAGTTCCACCGCGATTCCTCCGGCGTATGGCTGCTTCCCCACAATGAGGCCTACGCTCCCATCAACGGCGATAATGCGGAAATCATGGGCAAGGTTGTATCGGTATTCCGTAAGCTTTAACCACTCACCCGACGCAGATTCTATAACCCCGCAAGGGCCGAGCGTGGCCTCGCGGGGTCTATCTATGTTCACCCTTCGTTGACGCGGCCGGTTTCCTGCCACCCCCATTTTTGCTCCAATTCGGACCCGGACACCAAAAGAGACGAAAATCCCACTTTCCCACTTTTCCTCCTAACCAGGCATTTCAGGGCGCCAGATCCACAATGCAACCGTGCAAATTTTTGCTTTAGTCCGTTTATTCCCGATTTTTGAAACAATGGACTAAGTAAAACAACATCGCCGGATCTTCACTTCCGCATAAAGTGGCAACTTTTACCCCCACGCCATGACGCGATGTCTCTAGATTCAAGGAGGAATCATGTACGCAGAAGAGCGGCGTCGCCAAATCGCTTCCCTCACCGCCGTTGAAGGCCGCGTCAACGTCACTGAACTCTCAGAACGCTTCGAAGTTACGGCCGAGACCATCCGCCGCGACCTTGCGGTGCTTGACCGTGAGGGCGTCGTCCATCGCGTGCATGGCGGCGCAGTAGCCTCCCAATCCTTCCAGACCGCGGAACTTACCCTGGATACCCGCCAGCGGTCCGCCTCCGGCGCAAAAGCGGCTATCGCCCGCGCGGCCCTAGATTTTCTCCCCCAGGGCGGCGGCAGCATTTTCTTAGACGCAGGCACCACCATTAACGCGTTCGCAGAGCTCATTGGACAGCAATACCCGCAGGCGCAGTTTAATATTGTCTCCAATAGCCTGCCTATCGCCCTGTCGCTAGCGGGCAATGGCGTGCCTGACGTCCAGCTACTTGGCGGTACCGTCCGCGCGATTACCCAAGCCGTCGTTGGCGATACCGCGCTGCGCACCCTAGCTTTGATGCGTGCCGACGTCGCCTTTATCGGCACCAATGCCCTAACCCTGGACCATGGCTTGTCGACGGCCGACTCCCAAGAGGCAGCCATCAAGTCCGCCTTTGTCACCAATGCCCACAAGGTAGTGGTCATGTGTGACTCCAGCAAGCTGGGCAATGACTATTTGGTAAGTTTCGCGTCTGCCGCCGATATCGACGTCGTCATTACGGACGCCGCTGCCCCCGATTCTTTCGTGGAAGCGTTGCGCGAGCGCGAAATTGAGGTCGTGCTCGCCAGCGAATAATCCCCCGATCCTTCGCCTGCTTTAGGCGAAGGACTCCATGCGTTCTACCACTGCGGTACGGGCAGCGTCAGGGCTTTCCGCATCCAGTGCCACCTCGGCAAGCTGTTGGCATTGTTCCAAGGTAACTTCTGCCAGCTGCGCGCCGACGCCTGCTACCGCCGTCGACGCTGCGGATAGCGAATTTACGCCCAAACCGGTAAGCACGCAGGCCAACATCGGGTCGGCCGCTGCCTCACCGCACACGCCTACCGCGACGTTATTGGCCTGGCCCACGATGCAGGTGTGCTGAATGAGCCGCAGCACAGCCGGCTGCCACGGGTCGGTCAGGTAGGCCAGCTGTGGCGACAGGCGATCTGCAGCCATAGTGTACTGAGTCAGGTCATTGGTGCCGATGGACACGAAATCAAGGTGCGGCATGATTTTATCCGCCATAAGCGCTGCGGCCGGAACCTCGATCATGGCGCCGGCAGTCAGGCCGCGTTCGCGGCACAGGCTAGCAAACCACTGGGCCTCGGTAGAGGTGGCAACCATAGGAGCCATGACCCAAGTAGATGCTTTGTCATCGCGAGCCTCAGCCGCCTGCGCAATCGCATCCAGCTGACGGGTCAGCAGAGCTTCATTATCGCGTGCTATACGCAGGCCACGAACACCCAATGCTGGGTTTTCCTCGGAGCTTAGCGTGGCATAAGAGATAGGCTTATCGGATCCAGCATCCAGCGTACGTACGACAACCTTTGATTCAGGAAAGGCATTAAAGACCTTGCCGTAAATCTTTGCCTGCTCATCAACGCTGGGCTCTTCACTGGCCGAGAGGAACGATAGTTCCGTGCGGTACAGGCCGATACCCTCTGCCTGCGAATCCGAAGCAATGCGGGCAGCGTTGCCATCAGCGACGTTGGCAAGCAGCTGCACACGGTGACCGTCCTTGGTTTCAGCCGGGCCGCGCCATTGGGCAACGCGTGCCGCACGCTCGCGGTACTCGGCCACTGCCTTTGTGGAAGCCTCTTCATCGGCCCCAAGGGTAACGGCGCCCACTGCACCATCGACGAATACCAACGTGCCGCTTTCAATATCGCTAAGGGCGGCGCCCACAGCAACGATGCATGGAATATCCAACTGACGGGCGATGATGGCCGTATGGCTGGTAGGTCCACCAAGCTCGGTGACAAGGGCCTTGATGTGCTTGGTATCAAGCGTCGCGGTATCGGCCGGGGCCAAATCGTCCGCGAACAGCACGGCCTCGCCGTCTACGAGCGGCAGGCCCGGCTCGTCCTCGCCGCGCAGCTCTGCGATTACGCGGTCGCGCACGTCCTTCAAGTCAGTGGTGCGCTCTGCCATCACGCCGCCAGCGGCCTCGAACATGGTGACAAACTTATCGGTGGCACCGACAGTGGCGAATTCCGCATCCCGGCCGGTGCGGATATTCTTGCGCACCGCCTTATGCCAACCACGGTCCTTGACCATGCCGGCCGTTGCGGTCAGAACTTCCGCAGCCTGACCTTCCGCGGCAGCAGCTCGCTGCTCCAAACGGCCAGCGACAGTATCTACGGCCGCAAGGAAGCGGTCATATTCAGAATCGCTCGCTTGCTCTGGGTCAATGCTTCCCTCGGTAGGCAGGGCCGGGCGAGGGCGGACCCACACGGCTTCGGCGTAGGCGACTCCGGCAACGACACCGGTTCCTTTGATTGTGGACTCAGACGCGTTTTTCATGAGCGTACTTCCTTCAAAGATAGCGGTTTATTAACTTCCAGAACACCACAAATCGGATAGAAAAGCAATGTATACCACAGAAATTCTGTTGACTTTCGGGCACAATCGGACAAGAATCAACATTTAAGGGCGGGCCATGCCCGCGAGGTTCTCTCCAACGGCGTTCGGCCCCAATATACAACCTGCGAAAGGGACAACTTGATTCTCACGCTGACCCCCAATCCCAGTATCGACGCCACCCTTGTGCTCAGCGAGCCATTGACCTCCGGTGATGTCCACCGCGCCAGCGAGGTCACACAGGTTGCTGGCGGCAAGGGTGTAAACGTCACCCATGCCGTGCACTTGGCCGGCGAGCAATCCTTGGCTCTTTTCCCGGCCCACGACTCCGATTCTTTCCTAACTCTCATCCACTCGGCCGGGCTGCCTTCCTCTGCAATCCACATGGATGGCACAATTCGCGTCAATACCACCATCACAGAGCCTGATGGCACTACCACCAAGGTCAACGGTCCAGGCCCTGTGCTTTCCGACGCCGACTCCCACGCCATTACCTCCGAGCTCACCGCCCGCGCCCTTGCCTCCGACTGGGTGGTTCTAGCCGGCTCCCTGCCGCGTGGCGTTAACACCGATTGGTATTGCGACCTCATCTCCGCGGTCCGCGCGGCCGCACCACAGGCTCGCATTGCCGTCGATACGTCAGATGCCCCAATGCAGGCCATTGGCGAAAGCCTCAATTCTGCTGCGCCGGATCTCATTAAGCCCAATGGATTAGAGCTCGGCCAGCTCACCGGAACCGACGGCCGCGAACTGGAAGACCAGGCCGCACGCAGCGAGTACTCGGGGGTTGTTCGGGCGGCCCGGGACGTCGTCAAGCAGGGCATCGCAGAAGTACTCGTCACTCTTGGCGGTGCCGGCGCGGTGCTGGTTACCGCGGACGGCGCTTGGGCTGCAACTCCCCCGCCAGCAACGGTGAAATCCACCGTAGGCGCCGGTGACGCCGCGCTCGCCGGATACCTCCTCGGCCGCACCGCAGGTAAATCACCGGCCGATAGCCTCGCACAGTCGGTGGCCTACGGAACTGCGGCTGCATCCAAACAAGGCACCCAATTCCCCCGCCCAGAAGAACTCGATATCGCACATACCCCCGTAAACTCGCTAGCCTAAGGAGTGCCTAAACATGGCTTCCGACCTCATCACTACCGACCTAGTCGCGCTCGACGCCGACTTCGGCGACAGCGTTGACTCCGTCATCACCAACCTGGCCACGCTGGTCCATGACACCGGCCGAGCCACCGACATCGCCGGTTTGGCACAGCCCGCCATCGACCGCGAGGCCAAGGCCGGTACCGGCGTCCCTGGCGGAGTCGCCATTCCACACTGCCGCTCCGAGGCCGTGACCGAACCTACCCTCGCATTCGCTCGTCTGAGCCGCGGCGTGGATTTCTCCGGCCCCGACGGTGACGCTCAGCTCGTTTTCCTCATCGCCGCTCCGGCCGGCGGCGGCAAAGCCCACTTGAAGATTTTGTCCAAGTTGGCCCGCGCCCTAGTACGCAAGGACTTCCTCGAGGCACTTCGCAACGCACCCACCAAGGAAGAAATCGTTCGGCTTGTGCTGGACGTAATAAATGCCGAAAAGCCGAAGAAGAAGCCAGCCGAAGAACCGGCCGCCCAGGGCGCTACTGCCGGCACTGCCGCAACCGGCGCCGGTGCCGGTGCCAGTGCCGCCGGCTCCTCCGCCGCCGCGCCCTCGGCCGCAACCCCTACCAACGCAGAATCTTCGGCCGATGTCACCCGCATCGTGGCCATCACCGCCTGCCCCACCGGCATCGCCCACACCTACATGGCCGCCGACGCGCTGACCCAGACCGCAGCCGAGCGTGACGACGTCTCGCTGACCGTAGAGACCCAAGGCTCGTCAAATAATGAGTCTGTCTCTCAAGCCACCATCGACGCGGCCGATGCAGTTATCTTCGCCACGGACGTCGGCGTGCGCGATCGCGAGCGCTTCGCTGGCAAGCCGGTAATCGAATCCGGCGTCAAGCGCGCCATCAATGAGCCCGGCACCATGCTCGATGAGGCCGTCGCTGCCGCTCACAACCCGCACGCCCACAAGGTCTCTGGCACCGCTACCCGCGCCGATGCGGAAGAAGGCAAGTCTCTTGGTTGGGGCAAGCGCATCCAGCAAGCCATTATGACCGGCGTGTCTTATATGGTCCCGTTCGTCGCGGCCGGTGGTCTGCTGCTCGCCCTCGGCTTTCTTTTCGGTGGTGCCGATATGGCAAATGGTTGGCAAGCACTATCGACGGACTTTTCGCTCGGCAACCTCCCCGGCCATGACGTGACCGTTGACGGCGAACTCATGCACTTCGAGCGCTCCGGGTTCTTGCTCTATCTCGGCGCTGTTCTCTTCGCCGTCGGCCAAGCGGCTATGGACTTTATCGTCGCCGCGCTGTCGGGCTATATCGCCTACGCGCTCGCCGGCCGTCCGGGCATCGCCCCGGGCTTCGCGGGCGGCGCGATCGCAGTCACCTTGGGCGCTGGGTTCATCGGTGGCCTGGTAACTGGTCTTCTGGCGGGCTTTATCGCCATGTGGATTGGCAATTGGAAAGTGCCGCGCTGGCTGGGCTCGCTCATGCCGGTCGTCATTATCCCGCTGCTTACCTCGCTAATCGTCGGCCTTGCAATGTACCTGCTGCTGGGTGCACCGTTGGCAGCCATCATGGACGGCCTGCAAAATTGGCTATCGTCCATGTCCGGCTCCTCGGCCGTGCTCCTTGGCATCATCCTCGGCTTGATGATGTGCTTCGACCTGGGCGGCCCAGTCAATAAGGCGGCCTACCTCTTCGCGACGGCCGGGCTTTCCACCGGTGACGAATCCTCCATGCAGATCATGGCCGCCGTCATGGCTTCCGGCATGGTCGCACCGATTGCGCTGTCTCTGGCTACGTTTATCCGCAAATCGCTGTTTACACCGGCCGAGCAGGAGAACGGCAAGTCCGCCTGGCTGCTGGGTCTGTCCTTCGTCTCGGAGGGCGCCATCCCGTTTGCGGCGGCCGATCCGTTCCGCGTCATCCCTTCGATGATGGCCGGCGGCGCGGTGACGGGCGCGATTTCGATGGCCCTGTCGGTCGGTTCCCGTGCCCCGCACGGCGGCGTGTTCGTCTTCTTCGCCATCGACCCGTTCTGGGGCTACCTCGTGGCCATTGCAGCCGGCGTGGTTGTCTCCACTGCGGCGGTGCTGGCGATGAAGCAGTTCTGGCCTAACAAGGCCGTCGAAGAAGCCGCCCAGAACGTGGCAGCATAAACCAAACACTCGTACACTGGATTGTAAAAATCCCCGTAAGAAAGGATATTTTCCATGGCTTCCAAGACTGTAAAGGTTGGCTCCTCCGTAGGCCTGCACGCACGTCCCGCATCCATTATCGCGGACGCTGCTGGCGAGTTCGATGAGGATATCTTCCTTAACCTGGTCGGTGACGATGATGAGGATGAGACCGACGCTGCCTCTTCCCTGATGATCATGGCTCTTGGTGCAGAACAGGGCGATGAGGTTACCGTCACCTCCGAAAACGAAGAAGCAGTGGAAAAGATTGCCGCTCTCATCGAGAAGGACCTAGACGCTTCCTAAGTCCTAAAACGGTTCGACTTTAGGCTCCCCACCCTTGCGGTGGGGAGCTTTTCGCTTGCCGACGCCACCTATCCCCACGGTGGCACCCACGTCACCTGCCCACGCACTCGGGCTAGCCGGCCTCGTCGCGGCGGGGCGTTGGGGTCATCATCATTGACGCCGTTGTGATAGGGACAGCATGTCGCAAGGTTCGCAGCGTTGGTCTCGCCGCCATGCTTCCAGGCTTTGAGGTGGTGAATCTGGCACTTGTCGGCAGGATAGTTACAGCTCTCCCACGGGCATACCGGGTTGACCGCAGCCGCCATGAGCCGCTGCTTGTCGTTGGCTACGCGCGAGGTCCGGTAGAGGTTGACCGGACCCTCATGGGGATGGACGAGCGTGACATAGCCGTGGTCACTCAGTGTCCGCGCGACAAGCTCGGCTCCGGTGATTCGAGCGCCATTGGTGAGTTGGAGGGTGATTTCCTCGCCGCCTCCGTCTACTACGCGGTCGAGCTCGTCAAGGGTGAGAACCACCTGCGTCGTCACCGTCGCCCGCGTTGCATCCGCCTTGCCAAAGAAGAGGTCTTTGGCAGATTCCAGCGGCTTATTGGCATCCAATGCAGCGTGCATATCCGCCACATCGGCCGAATCCCCGGTAATGGTCAGTGACCACGGGCCGCCGGAGCGGCGGGTAATTCGTACTCCCTTTTCGGGCGCGCGGCGCGGTCGCAGTTCGCGTACCAAAGCGCGGGCACGCTTTTCCAGGGCGGTGGCGCTGCCGCGAAAGGCACACAGTTCGGTGCGTAGGGTCCAGGCATCGCGCTGCGTCGGCAAGCGCAAGGCGTATTTTTCAATCAGCAGTAGCACGTCGAGGGAATGCCCAGTCTGCCGCGCCGCTCGCTGTTTGGCAGCAAAGCCGCACCGGCCGAAATAGGTATCACATAAACGCAGCAGGTCGCGCGCGGCTATATCTGAGGCGCCTCGCGCGATCAGCTCACGATCGCTGAGCCCCTGAACTGCGGCGACAATGTCCATGCCGCCGCTGACAGCGTTTAAGTATGCGTCTAATGCGGTCATGCCGCTGAGTTAAACAGCGCCCGCACGCCTACGCGAGCCGCATATCGGCCCGCTGTGGATAACCCGCGTTGGCCCGTCAACAAAACTGCCCGCCGCGGGCGCGCGACGGGCAGTTATTCACAGGTTGAAAATTAGTACTTGGCGCCGTGTCCCTCGCCGACGGAATCGTAGAGCTTTTTCATAATCGGATAGGCCACGATGATGCCAACCGAGCCCCACGCAATGCCCTCGAGGGAAACCCCACCTACGGTGAGGGTCAGGTTGCCGATGCCCGCGATCAGCGCCACCGCGGCCGCAGTCAGGTTGACCGGGTTATTGAAATTAACCTTATTATCCATCCAGATGCGCACACCCAGCATGCCGATGAGTCCATACAGCACGATGCAGGCGCCGCCGAGAACGCCGGTGGGGATGGTAAAGATCAGCGCACCAAACTTCGGCACGAAGGCCAAAAGGATAGCGGTAAAGGCTGCTACCCAGTATGCGGCGGTGGAATACACACGCGTTGCGGCCATCACGCCGATATTTTCGGCGTAGGTCGTGGTACCGGAGCCACCGAAGCCGCCGGCAAGGGTGGACGCGAGGCCATCGGCAATCAGGGCGTCACCGGCCAGGTCATCGAGATCGCGCTTTGTCATCTCGGAGACGGCCTTGACGTGGCCGACGTTTTCCGCGATGAGAACTACCAGCACGGGAAGCGCCACGGCAATGGCGGAGACGTTGAAAGAAGGCGCGTGGAATTCCGGCAGGCCCATCCACGGGGCGGCATCGATGGCCGCCACGGCGTCATCGCCGAGGTTGCCGGTCAGCGCCGCGAAGACCCAGCCGACGACCACGCCGAGCAGGATGGACAGGCGCGAGACCATGCCGCGGCCGGCGACGGTGGCCAGCAGGATGACGAGTAGCGTCACGGCGGCCACGAGCGGCTGGGAGGCGAAGTTCTCGGCCGCATTCGGCGCTAAGTTGAGCCCGATGAGGGCCACGATCGCACCGGTCACGGCCGGCGGCATGACGGCGTCCAAGACGCGGCGGCCGGCGATTTTGACTGCCACACCCACCGCGGCCAAGACGAGGCCGGTGACCAAAATGGAACCCGCTTGCGCGGCGATGCCGTACTGCTGCGACGCCGAAAGCGGTGCGATGAACGCGAACGAGGAGCCGAGGTAGGACGGCAACCGGTTGCGCGTGATAAGCAGGAACAAAATTGTGCCGAGACCGGAAAAGAGCAGCGTCGTATTGACGGGGAATCCGGTCAAGGTGGGAACCAAAAGCGTAGCGCCGAACATGGCCACCACGTGCTGCATTCCGATTCCGATGGTTCGGCCCCAGCTGAGTCGTTCTTCCGGCGCTACGACCGCGCCCGGTGCAATCCTTTTACCGTCTCCGTGGACGGTCCAACCTTTTAAGCTCACGAGCCTTAATTATGGATCACCCGGGCTAGTTTTAGGAAACTTCCTCCACGATGAATTCGGCGAGTTCGCGGGCGGTGGGTGCGGGAAGGCGGACGTCGACAAGCGTGCCATCGGCCGTGTACTCCTCGTGGCGCACCGTGCCCTCGGCGTGGACGCGGGCCACCACATCGCCGCGGGTAAAGGGAACCTGCAGCTTGACGTGGCTGTCGCGGGCGTTGAGGAAGAGCTCTACGCGCGCGGTAAGCTCGTCGATTCCCTCGCCCGTGCGCGCGGATACGTAGACAACATCCTCGTGGTCGAGAACGTGGCGCAACTCAGCAAGTACCAGCGGGTCGGCCTGGTCGATCTTATTGATCACGATGATCTCGGGCGGGGCCTGCTCGCCGGTTTCGGACACAATGTCATAGATGACCTGGTTGACCGCCTCAATCTGCTTGAGCGGGAATGGGTCAGAGCCATCGACCACGTGCAACATAATATCGGCGGCCAGTACCTCTTCCAGGGTGGATTTGAAGGCCTCGACCAGCTGCGTGGGCAGGTGGCGGACAAACCCGACGGTGTCGGTGAAGACGACCTGGCGGCCGTCGGCAAGCGTGGCACGGCGAGTGGTAGGGTCCAACGTAGCAAAGAGTGCGTCCTCCACCAGCACGCCGGCGCCGGTCATGGCGTTGATGAGCGAGGACTTTCCAGCATTGGTATAACCGGCAATGGCTATCTGCGCGATGGTTGAGCGCTGGCGCTTGGAACGCTTGACCTCACGGGCGGTCTTCATAGCGCGCAGCTCCCTGCGCAACCGAGCCATCTCCGTGCGGATGCGACGGCGATCCGTCTCGATCTTGGTCTCACCGGGACCACGCAGGCCCACACCGCCGTTGGAGCCGGCGCGGCCGCCCGCCTGGCGCGAAAGATTGCCGCCCCAACCACGGGTATGGGTGTAGAGGTATTCCAGCTGCGCCAAGGAGACCTGTGCCTTGCCTTCTTTGGACTTGGCGTGCTGGGCAAAGATGTCAAGGATGAGCATCGTGCGGTCAATGACCTTGGTGTTAAGCGCGCGTTCGAGAGCGGTGAGCTGGCCGGGGTTGAGCTCGCCATCGCATACCACGGTATCGGCGCCGGTGGCCTCGACGATGTCGTGCAATTCCTTGACCTTGCCGGAGCCAATGAAAGTGCCGGAATCAGGTTTATCGCGCTTTTGGTAGATCATCTCTACTACTTCGGCGCCGGCGGTCTCGGTCAGCGCCGCGAGCTCGTCCATGGTGGCTTCGACTTCGGCCACGGTGCCTTCGGTCCACACGCCAACCAAGATGACGCGCTCGAGGCGCAGCTTACGGTACTCCACCTCATAGCCGTCGGTGGTGTCCTCGGCGCGGATGGTGGTCTCACGGGTAACGCGACGGAAGGCGTTGCGCTCCGCCAGGTCAAGGTCACCGGTGGTGGGCGTCGCCTCTGGTGCGGCCGGGGCGTCATTATCGCGGAACGCGCGGGCAAGGAGATCGTCGTTATTGTGCTGGGAAAATTCGGTCATACTAACTTTCATTTTGGCATGTTGCGGCCGAAAGCGGGAATTGCGGATTCTTAGCTGGCTGCGCAAGGCGATACAATGGCGGGCATGAACGTTAAGGACACTGGGGTGAAGCAGAATACCGAAATGCAGGCCATCGGCCTCAATTTCGCACGTTGGCAGGATGCCGTCGAGGCCGCTATCGCTAGCGATCGCTTGGCCGTTACCGGCGAGGTACGCGGTGGTCAGCTGATTCAGTTCACCGATCCATCGGGCGCGCAGCTCAATATCCTCGCGGTGGAGCCTTTTGCTACTTTCATTGGCTTCAATGCCGTTACGCAGGGGTTCGCCCACGTGGAGATGGTCAACGATGTCCTCGCCCTGCTGGAGATTATCGATCCTTTCGGCACCACCATCGCCCAGGCCACCGCGAACTTGGCGCAGGGGCCTTTGCTTGCCGACGAGCCCTTGCAGCAATGGCAGCAAATCTCCCTCACCGCCATGGGCCTTGATGTCCGCACCTACGAGTCTGCCGCTGCCTATGAGGCGGCCGAGGGCGAGTTCCCGGCGCTCTTTGAGTCCGCGGGAGCGAAGGTTATCTCCTCCGGCTCTGGCGCGGAGGTTCCTACCCCAGCCGCTACCTTTGCGGCCCGCGTCATGGAATCCGAGTGGCGTACCAATGAGCTAACCGGCGAGAAATTCGCCCACCTCGTCATGGATGGCCTTTTCCCCTTTGATCTCTGCCTACCTGCGGGGGGCGACGAGCTACCGACCAAGGACTCTATCGTGGCCGGCACCGCCTTGCTGACGGCTTCTATTGAAATGCCCAGCGGTGGCTGCGGCGACGGCGCTGGCTGCGGTTGTGGCTCTGGTGGCTGCGGCTGCGGCGGCCACTAAGAACTGACGCAAAGGCCTGGTGGAATAGCTGTGTGGATGCCTTTTCCGGAAAATGCGAGAAACCGGCGGGTGCTGGTTCTCGCGCTGATCCTGGTCGGATCAGTGGCGGTTGTGGCAACCCTAAAACTTCCCGGTGTTTTCATCGCGGCACTACTTATCGCGGCGGCACTGCTTATGCTCCACGCACGGCCGGATGCCTCGGAGCAGGCGGCGCTGCGCAGCTCTATTCGGCTCTCTGCCGAAGATATTGAGGACATCTTGGCGGAGTACGAAGACTTCCGGTCCTCCGAGGCGGCCGAGAAGATCGCGGACCGCACGCTCTACCGGCCGGCGCTTTTAGATCTGGATTGCTCCGACCCCACCATCGAAGCCTTCCACTATGAAACTTCGGGCGCCCGACGGTTCCTGCGCCGGTTGAACCTGCGCGTCAACGCGGAAGAGGTCAGCACCAACGAGCTGGAGTCCTTGCTGAAGGTGACCGATGGACGGGCTCGCGAGCTCAAGGAAACATGGCTATCCGCCCGCCGCGCCGCTTTTGCGCTCGGGCCGAAGTATGAAAAGAACGAAGTAAAAAATCGCGCCCTGCGCCGCCAAGCCCTCGAAGAGCAAGCATTCGAGAAAGAGGAAGGCGAAGGGCGCAGCGCCTAAGCACTCACCGCGCGCGTCGGGCCCGACGCAGTCTAAAGGGAGGTCTCGCCGGTGGCAACGATGGCGGACGGGCCGGTCAGGCGCGAGCCACCCTCGTAGATGTCCACCGTCACTTCCCCGCCGGGGACGTGTACGTGCACGGTGCCGTGAGGGGTGGTGGTGTGGTCAACGGCGGCGTCGGCAAGAGCGGCGGTCGCGGCCGCCACGGTGCCGGTGCCGCAGGAGCGAGTCTCTCCTGCCCCGCGCTCAAAGACGCGCATATGCACGTGGCCATCGCGCAGCGGGGTCACGATCTCAACATTCACGCCGGCGGGGAAGAAAGAATCATCAATGACGGGCTGCTCGAAGGTCTTGGCTGCAAGGCCCTCGGCGTCCAGCCCCGGCACCACGGCCGCGAGGTGGGGGTTGCCCATGTCAATGCCTAGACCGGCGTAGCTCTCCCCGCCCATAGACGCGGTAGATACACCCGTTACTTCGGCCGGCCCCATTTCCACGGTGACCTCAGCCGCATGCTCATCGCACGAGTGCACCGTCACGCGCTTGGCGCCGGCGCGGGTACCGATGGTGAACTCGTCTTCTTCCACGAGGCCGCGCGAGCGCAGCCAGTGGGCGAAAACGCGGGTGCCATTGCCGCACATTTCGGCCACGGAACCGTCGGCGTTGCGGTAATCCATGAACCAGTCATTGGACGCGATGCCCTCGGGCAGCGACTCGATTTCCCCGGCCGCGAGCAAGGCCTCGGCGCGCACCACGCGCAGCACACCATCGCCGCCGATACCGGCGCGGCGATCACACAGCGCCGCTACGCGCTCGGGGGCAAGCGGCGTGGCGGCCGCGTGGTCTTCGACGATGACAAAGTCGTTCTCAGTTCCATGACCCTTGGCAAATTTCATGCTCCCTACCCTAGCGCGCGCAGCGCCTGGGCGGTCGTATCGCCTGCGGCATCCAGCCACATGATCCGCTTATCGCGGTTGAACCAGGAACGTTGGCGGCGCACGTAGCGCCGTGTCCCGGTAATTGTGCGCTCGACGGCCTCATTCCACGTAAGTTCGCCGCGCTGGGCTTGGAATACCTGCGCATACCCTATGGCGCGCCCGGCCGTGGAATCGGCCACCAAGCCTTGGGTTTGGAGGCGCTCGACTTCCTCAATGAGCCCGCGCTCAAACATCTGGCGCGTGCGTAGCTCGATGCGCGGATTAAGCCAATCTGCGGTAGTGCGCAGGCCGAGCAAACGGGTGCCCCACCGCGGCGGGGCATCCTTCGGCGGTTGGCTAGCCTTATAAGGTTTACCGGTCAGTTCGATGACCTCCAAGGCACGCACTGTGCGACGTGGGTCCTTATCTTCAATGATGGCGGCTGCGGCCGGATCTACCTGCGCCAGCTCCTCGTGCAGGGCATCGGTACCGATTTCTACGCGCCGGGCCTCATACTTGGCGCGGACGGCGGGGTCGGTGGGTGGGAACTGCCAGTCGTCGACAAGCGCTTGGGCATAAAGCATGGAGCCGCCGACGAGGATTGGCGTCTTGCCGCGGGCCATGATGCCTTCCACGTCCGCGATGGCATCGCGCTGGTAGCGGGCCACAGAAGCGGTCTCGGTCACGTCCCACACATCGAGCTGGTGGTGCGGGATTCCCTCGCGCTCGGCCGGGGTGAGCTTGGCGGTGCCAATGTCCATACCGCGGTAGAGCTGCATGGAATCGACGTTGACCACCTCGCCGTCCAGCTCATGCGCCAGCGCCAACCCCAGCGCCGATTTGCCGGAGGCGGTGGGTCCAAAGACTGCAATCGGGCGCATTAGACCTCCCACCCTGCAACGTAGCGGCCAACACCCAGGGTGGCGTCGGTGGCCAGCAACTGCGCCTTCTTTGGTTGTAGTCCTGCTAACTGCTCCCACAGCGCGGGCTCTACCACACCGCGCTGGGACAGCCACTCGCCTGCCTTGCTTGCCGACGCCCCCATGAGCACCTCCTCGCACCACTCGTGCGCTTCCTGGGCACCGGGAACCAGCGCCAAGGGGGCGCGCTCGGTCAGACCCGCGCTGCCATCTGCCACCACGATGGTCAGCGCCGCCGGATCCGGCTGGCCGATGTGCTCCCGGCTAGCGCGGGCTTCAAGCTGCGGCACGCTGTGCAGCACGTACCGGGCCATGATCTCCGGAAGAAAGTTGCCGCCGCCTAGGTCCGTAGCCGCGCCCCAGGCCCGTAAGCTACCGGTATGGGCGGTATACCAGCGCTTATCCTGGCTGCCGACGATATCTACTTCCGCTATTCCGGCGGCCGCAGCCTCCACTGCGAGCGTACGGGCAGCAGCAAGTAGTGCGCGGGAGGCGGCGTCATGAGCGGAAAGCTCCACGGCCAACGCCGGTGACGCTGGCATTACCATGAGATTGAACATTATTCCTCCATACTATCTACCCAAGTGGAGGTAATTAAATAGAATCTGGGCACGCGCGGGATATTCGCGGTAATGTATCGAGTGATTTTATTCGGCAGCCGTGACGCGCGGCGATCTATGCATAGGAGGGCTTGTCATGTCTCCCATCCCTACCCCAGGTTCCATGCCCAAGAAGGGCCCTCGCCCCACCGCAAAGCCTGTTCCCGTGCAGGCACCAAGCAAGAATGACCCGGCCAAATGGGGCCGCGTCGACGCGGATGGTTCCGTCTTCGTTTCCGCTCCGGAGGGCGAACGCAAGATTGGCGAATGGCAGGCCGGCACCCCCGAGGAGGGCCTGAAGCACTATGGCGCGCGCTACGACGATCTCTCCACCGAAATTGAATTGCTCGAGGCTCGCCTGCGCGCCAACCCCGGTGAGGCCGCTGGCATCAAGAAGACCGCAGCGCAATTGCGCGAAACCCTGCCTACCGCTGCGGTTATTGGTGATATCGCGGCCCTTGACCGCCGCCTTGTTGCCGTCATTGAGCACTCGGTAGAAGCCGGCGAGCAGGCGCAGGCCGATAAGGAGCGTCGCCGCGAGGAAGCTATTGCTGCCAAGGAGAAGCTGGCGGCGGAAGCAGAAGAGATTGCCGAAAACTCCACCGAGTGGAAGGCCGCTGGAGACCGCATCCGCGCGATCTTGGAGGAGTGGAAGCAGATTAAGGGCATTGATCGCAAGACCGACGATGCCCTGTGGAAGCGCTACTCCCGCGCCCGCGACTCCTTCAACCGCCGTCGAGGCTCCCACTTTGCCGAGCTGGACCGCGCCCGTGCGGTTGCCCGCAAGAAGAAGGAAGAACTCGTCGAGCGTGCCGAGGCCATCCAGGATTCCACCGAGTGGGGCCCCACCGCCCGCGCCTACCGCGATTTGATGACCGAGTGGAAGGCCGCCGGCCGCGCCCCGCGCGACGTAGACGATAAGCTTTGGGCCCGCTTCCGCGCCGCCCAGGACAAGTTCTTCAATGCCCGCAATGCCGTCAATGACGAACGCGACCGTGAGTTTGCAGAAAATGCCAAGGCCAAGGACGCCTTGATTGCGGAATACGACGGCCAGATCGACCCGTCCAAGAGCATCGAAGGTGCGAAGGCCAAGCTGCGCGAGCTGCAGGAAAAGTGGGAAGAGGTAGGCTTCGTTCCCCGCAAGCAAGTGCGCGAGTACGAGTCCAAGATTGAGGCGCTGGAGCAGCGCGTCACCGAGGCAGAAAAGTCCGAGTGGCGCCGCACCGACCCAGAGGCGCAAGCACGCGTGGCGCAGTTCCAGGCTAAGGTCGATGAGTTTAACTCTCAGGCCGAGGCAGCTGAGGCCAAGGGCAATGCGAAAAAGGCCGCTGATCTGCGTGCGCAGGCCGAGCAGTGGCAGGCTTTTGCCGACGCCGCCGCTAACGCCGTCAACGATAAGTAGTGCACCTCGTCCACATTGCGCGGCCACCGCGGCCGCACTCGCCTACCGCTCACGCCCGGCCCAGCGAACCTGCGGACTGCATTCGCAGCTTCGTCTTTTGGGCCAACTTGGCGGCCCAAGAAGCAAGCGGCGATGCCGCGGCGTCGACGTCGCCCGGCCGCGTGGTTCAGCGTCTGCAGGGTTCTAGCGAATCACAGACCCATCTCTTTGCCGTAGTGGACGGCGACTCCACCCTTGGTGAGGTTTCTGAGCTGGGACTGCCGCTCATCCCCTCGGTGGAGCCGAGCCCGGAGCTGGATTACCTCGGGTTCATCCACATCAGCCTGCCGCTGTTGGAGGAGCGCGAGGCCGCAGAGATTGAATGCGTGCTGTGCGACCTGCCTCTGCCCGGCGAGCAGCTCGATGAGGAAGGGCGCAAGGTTGCTGAGTGGATGGGTGCGAAGGCGCTGGAGCTGGCCCGTAAACTCGGCCGCACCGTAGCGCACGTAGGACTATTGCACCCGCCGGGCGCGGACCCAGACTACGACGCTATGGGCAGCATCTACCGCGAGTTGGGATTTACGCAGAGGCATGCGGAGCACCAGCTGGTGATGGACATCCCTGAAAGCCCTGTGGCAGCGCTACTCCCGGCGGGAATCACCGCCCACGTTTGGCCGGATTACGACATCCCTGAGGGCTACCTCGACGAGGTCATGCGGCTGCTTAGCCTAGCTTCCGCTGACGCGGAAACTGGTGATCTGACGGTGGAGCCCATCGTGTGGACGCGTGCTCGATTGCGCGAAGCGCACAGCCGACTGCGCTCTCGTCGCGGGCACACGCTTCTTGTCGCACTCACCGGTGAGGAGGGAAAAATCCTCGCGCTGGCGGAAATGGCTCGGCACGAGGACGCGAATCCTGAAGTATGCGAGTGGACTCTGACTGTAACCGATCGCCCGCACCGACGCCGCGGACTTGCGCAGCTAGCCAAGCTCACAGCGCTGCATGAGGTGGCAGACTATTGGCCGCGGGTACGGCGCTGCTATTGTTCCGTTGCCGCCAAGGACGCGGCAATGAATGCCATTTACCGCAGCTTGGGCGCCCGGGAACTTTCCCGCTCTTCTGCGTGGGAGTTACGGCTGCGGGACTAGTGGCGGTGATAGGCCTACTGCTCGCCGCGCTGGGCGCGGTGGCGTTCGGCGGCTTGCTTGCGGCGATTGTCCACCAGTGGCTCCCGCTGCGGTGCCGCGTCTATCCTGGATTGAAATTCGCCCACCTCATCGAGCTGTCCGGCGGTGGCGCGCACGCGGGCTTCGGCGGCCTTCTGCTCTGGGCTGCGGCGCAGCGCCACCGTGCTATAGGCCAGAAATGCTAGGAAGGTAGCCAGCATTCCTACCCACATTCCCAACGACGCCCCGTCGGCGGTAGAACCACGGAACCAGAAACCCCATAGGTTGGCGAAGAAGGACACCGTCACCAACATCCACGCGATGAGTCCCGGCGTAGCGCGGCGGGTAAACAGCGTCACCGGAGTAAGAACGCCCAACCCAATGAGCGCGAGCCACGCGGAGACGGTTTCCATGATGGAAATCCTCACGCCACTAGATGTGGTGCCGAAGGTCAGTGCCTCCCAACCATGGGCCGGACCGGCGTAGGGCAATATCAGGTAGAGGATATAGGCCACCACTGCAATACACAGCGTCACCTTGTGACCGCCGAGGTCCATTGTTTGTGCTGCTCTCCGCTCAGCGTTAGCTGCATTGTGGGCTGCGGTGGTCGTATGTTCCTCAGTCATGGCTCCCTAGCCTACTCCCCTGCTAGCAACCGCAGGAATCGCCGGACTCGGCCACCGCGGGCTTGCCAATCGACGGCAATCCCAGACCGACGCCGATGGGTGCGGTGGTAGGCGTTTCGCCGGCAGCAGACATGTCGCCGGCCTTGGTGCGGGTGTGGGAGGTCACGGCGGCGTCGGCAAGCAAGAAGAAGGAGCCCGCACCGGTGACCTGGGTATGCACCACATCGCCCGGGCGAATCTCCGCCGAAATATCCGTGCCGTCAGAGTCAACCGGGGTGAAATGCACTAGGCGGCCATCGCGGGCGCGGCCGGTCATGCGGTGGGTTTCATCGTTCTTGCGGCCGCCTTCGGCCTGCACCAAAAGCTCCACATCGGTGCCGATGAGCTTCTTGTTTTCCTCGGCCTGGATGCTATCTTGCAGGGCAACGAGACGCTCGAAACGATCCTGGACGACCTCCTTGGGAATCTGGTCCTCCATTTCCGCAGCCGGGGTTCCCGGACGCGGCGAATACTGGAAGGTAAAGGCCGAGGCAAAGCGAGCGCGGCGCACAAGCTCCATGGTGTCTTGGAAGTCTTCCTCGGTCTCGCCTGGGAAGCCCACGATGATATCGGTCGTGATTGCGGCGTGCGGAATCTTATCCCGTACCTCGTCCAAAATCCGCAGGAACTTCTTCGTGCGGTAGGAACGGCGCATGTCCTTAAGGACCTTGTCGGAGCCAGACTGCAGCGGCATATGCAACTGCGGGCACACGGCCGGGGTCTCGGCCATGGCATCGATGACGTCGGAAGTAAACTCCGCTGGGTGCGGGGAGGTAAAACGTAGGCGTTCAAGGCCTTCGATCTTGCCTACCTCGCGCAAAAGCTTAGAAAAGGCGAAACGGTCGCGCGGCATCTCGGGATCGGCGAAATTGACGCCATAAGCATTGACGTTTTGCCCCAGCAAGGTGACCTCGGATACGCCCTGATCTACTAGGGCTTTGACCTCGGCCAAGATATCGCCGGGCCGGCGGTCCTCTTCCTTGCCGCGCAGGGAAGGAACGATGCAGAACGTGCAGGTGTTATTGCAACCTACGGAAACAGAAACCCAGCCGGCATAGGCAGACTCACGCTTGGCTGGCAAGACCGACGGGAAGGCCTCGAGGGAATCAACGATTTCCACCTGTGCTTCGTCGTTGTGCCGGGCGCGCTCTAGCAGCGTCGGCAGGGCCGCCATATTGTGGGTGCCAAAGACAGCATCAACCCACGGGGCATTATCTAGGACGGTGTCCTTGTCTTTCTGCGCCAAGCAACCACCCACGGCAATTTGCATGCCGGGATGATTTTCCTTTGTCTTCTTCAAGGCACCCAAGGTGCCGTAGAGCCGTTTATCGGCATTTTCGCGCACGGCGCAGGTATTGAAGACGATGAGATCTGGCTCCACACCTTCGCCGGCGGCCGCGTAGCCGGCCTCCTCCAAGAGGCCAGAGATGCGCTCTGAATCGTGCACATTCATCTGGCAGCCGAAAGTTCGGACTTCATAAGTACGGTTATCTGCGATTGTCTGCTCCACGTCGGCATAGTTTAGCCATGAAGCTAGGCATCTCATAACTGTCGGACTTGTTCACTCCGGCGCTACCCTGCCTTGGCCGTATCAGTCCTCTGCGCGCAGTTCCGCGCACCGCGCGTCAAGCGCTGCGATTGCGATCTGCAATGACATTCCTTCATTGAAGCCGCGGCGTGCCAGCACACCCACGATGCGGCGTAGGGCCTTGTCGCGCTCCTTGCGATCCGGCGGGACGGTCTTAATGGAGCGAGCCTTCTTTTCCGCAAGGGCCTGCGCCATGGCTTGTTCATCGGCAGGGTCAATTTGCTCGAGGGCCTCAGCACGGTCGGCCTCGCTCACGCCCTTTTCCCGCAGTTCCCTGTTGAGAACCGAGCTGGACTTGCCGCGCCGCTTATGCCGTTGGCGCACCCACTCGTGTGCAAAGGCTGCGTCATTCACCAGCCCCGCGTGGGCTAAATCATCTAGCACGTCCTCAACGACATCTGGCTCAAACTCGACCTTTACTAGACGATCATAGAGCTCTTTCCGGGACCTAGAACGCTGATCCAAAAGGCCCAGTGCCCGAGAGCGGACCTTGGCCTTGGCTTCCTCTGCCTCTCGATCAAAAAGCCCGCCCCCAGCTGCTCCATTCTCATAGGCCTCGAGGGCCTGACGGAGTTGGGCGAGCTTTTCGGGGGCGGGCTGATTCATGATGCAGATTCAAATGGTACGCGGAGTGTGTGGGTACGGGGTTAGACGATTCTAGTCGTCATCAAAATCGACGTTTGGAACGAGATCAACGGACTCATCGGTTAATGGGTCATCGGCACCAGGAACGTCCATCGCGGCACCCTCCTCGCCTTCGGCCGCGGCCTCGCCGATACCGAGCTTCTGGAAAATCTTCTGCTCGATTTCATTGGCTAGATCCGGGTTATCCTTCAGGAAATTACGCGCCTTCTCCTTACCCTGGCCCAGCTGGTCGCCTTCGTAGGTAAACCAAGAGCCGGACTTGCGAATGAAGCCGTTTTCGACGCCAAGGTCAATGATGGACGACTCGCGAGAGATGCCTTCGCCATACATGATGTCGAACTCGGCAATCTTAAATGGTGGCGAGACCTTGTTTTTTACTACCTTGAGCTTGGTGCGGTTACCGATGGCGTCCTGGCCATCTTTTAAGGTCTGGATGCGGCGGATATCGCAGCGCACGGAAGAGTAGAACTTGAGCGCTTTACCACCGGTGGTGGTCTCTGGCGAGCCGAACATCACGCCAATCTTTTCGCGCAGCTGGTTAATGAAGATAGCGGTGGTACCGGAGTTGTACAGGGCACCGGTCATCTTGCGCAGCGCCTGCGACATCAGGCGGGCTTGGAGACCGACGTGACTATCGCCCATCTCACCTTCAATTTCCGCCTTCGGGGTAAGGGCAGCCACAGAGTCAACGACAATGATGTCAATTGCGCCAGAGCGTACCAGCATATCGGCGATCTCCAAGGCCTGTTCGCCGGTATCTGGCTGGGAAACCAAAAGGTTATCGGTATCCACGCCAAGCAGGCGAGCATACTGCGGGTCGAGCGCGTGCTCGGCGTCAATAAACGCGGCAATGCCGCCGTCCTTTTGTGCAGATGCAATGGCGTGCAGCGCAACAGTGGTCTTACCAGAAGACTCCGGGCCATAGATTTCTACGATGCGCCCGCGCGGGAAACCACCAATACCCAGAGCAACATCGATTGCGGTATTACCGGAAGAAATGGCCTTAATCGGTGGGCGGTTGTCATCACCCAGGCGCATCACAGCGCCTTTGCCGTAATCCTTCTCAATCATGGCCATTGCGGCATCGAGGGCCTTTTGGCGGTCATCTCCCTTAGAGGCGGCAGAAGAAGACTTCTTTTTGGTTGCCATTAACTTTCATCCTTATCTTTAACGACGATGTACTAACGCATTATTAGACTGCCGTGGAACTCAAACGGTTCCCTCCGTCAACGCCATCCCACTGTAGACGACTGCATCGACACCTCCGCCATATTACATACATCTGTTCGAATTTTGAAAGTGGACACGCCAGTCCGTCAAATTCGACAGCGCTATAAAGTAGGGTAATCGACTCCCAACCTGCGCTCCTTCGGTACATCAAAGTCATCGCACAGGCTCAGCCAGACGCGACGCGGATCGACGCCGCGTTCGATAAGCTCATCGGGCGTTGCCCCGAGGTCGGGCAAGACCTGGGAGTGGCTAATCCACTTTCCCTTAGACTCGCCGAATTCGTCCACAATGAGCTGGTGATACTCAGTCAATCGCATGCGCGCCATCCTACTCAGCACTAAAGCACGGGCGCCAGCGGTCCAGAAAGCGTCGATTGGGAGCCCGCCGCAATGGCCCTACCTCACAATTATCAGCGTCAGATGAACACCGTTCAAAACCCTCAATTGTCTGCAGTTTTCATGCAGTGCTAACCTCTTGAACATGAAAAAGAACTCTCTGGCAACCACCATTGCCTATGTTGCCGTGTTTACTGCTCTCGTCATCGTCCTTGCCTTCGTGTCCATCCCCATCGGTTCGGCCGGCGTGCCCATCGTGTTGCAAAACGCAGCGCTGATCCTCGCCGGCCTTATTTTGGGTAGCAAGCGCGGCGGTTACGTGGGACTCCTCTTTTTGTTCCTGGGCCTTGCCCTCCCAGTTTTAGCAGGTGGCGGTACCACGCTGCGTGCCTTGGCAGGCCCAACCGCGGGTTACATCATCGGCTATGTTCTCTCGCCAGCGGTTGCAGGTGCAATTGCCTACCGCTCCCCTAAGAACAAGGGTGGCATGGCGGTCATACTTGCCATTGCTGCGATTGTCGGCCTTGCCGTCCAATACATCTGCGGCGCCTTTGGTCTCATGATCCGCTCTGGCTTGGAAATTGGTCCAGCCTTCGCAGCCCAATTGCCCTTCATCCCTGTCGATGCTGGAAAGCTTGTCGTTGCCGTCATCATCGCTCTCGGTGTTCACTCGGCCTTCCCCGATCTGATGGGACGAAAGGCCGCCTAGTGCCCACGATCGAATTTACCTCGGTCTCGGTGGCTTTTGATGACACCGTGGTGCTCGAGGACATCAACCTCACCCTCACCGAACAACGCATTGGCATCATCGGCCAGAATGGTGGCGGGAAATCCACCTTGACCAGGCTCATTAATGGGTTGGGCGAGCCTAGTGAGGGTACGGTGACGGTGGACCAGATGGACGTCGCCAAGCAGGGCAAAAAGGTGCGCGAAAAGGTGGGGTTTGTCTTTTCGGATGCCGAAAACCAGATTGTCATGCCCAATGTGCGCGATGACGTCGCCTTTTCGCTCCGCCGCTTTAAGCTGCCCAAACACGAGCGCCTCGCCCGCGTGGATGCTGCCCTCGAGCGCTTCGGACTCGCCGAATTTGCTGAGCGCTCACCGCATACGCTCTCCGGCGGACAAAAGCAGCTCCTCGCGCTGGCAGCGGTCATGGTCATCGACCCGATTCTCATCATCGCTGATGAGCCCACTACCCTGCTGGATCTGCGCAACCGCGATCGAATCAAAAGAGAATTCGCGCGATTGGAACAGCAACTAATTGTGGTGACGCACGATCTGGACTTTCTGCGCGATTTTGATCGGGTCATTTGCATCGATGACCACCGCATCGCCGCGGATGGCCGGCCGGCGGAGGTCATAGATTTTTACCAAGACCTCATGGCCCAGCGGCCGCTGTAGGGAGAATTGTCATGCAACGACGCACGAATCTCCCACTTTCCGTCTATGTTGATGGCACCAGTTTTGTTCATCGCATCAAACCTAGTTGGAAGATCGCATTCCTCTTAGTCTTTATCCTGGTCACCAGCATCTTTTTCAAGTCCATTCCGTGGGCAGCAGGCGGCGTCATTCTCGTCATCTTTCTCTATGCTTGCGCCCGGATTCCACTGGGCATTGCGTGGAGTCAAATCTGGCCGCCTCTCTTTTTCCTAGTCCCCTTGGCAGGCTTTCAATGGTGGGCAAAGGACTTCGACTATGCGGCGGTGATGTTCCTCAATGTCTTCGCCGCTATGATGGCTGCCTTCTTGCTCACGCTGACCTCCACGGTAGATGAAATCATGGAGTCACTGGAAGAGTCGCTGCAGCCCCTAAAGCGACTAGGAATACCGGTAGAAAACATCAGCTTGGCTATGTCACTGACTATTCGGCTCATCCCGCTGATGTTTGAAACCGTCTATGAAGTCCTAGATGCCCGCAAAGCGCGCGGTGCCGGGATGTCCCCGCTGGCATTTGGCACCCCCGTTATTATTCGCTCCATCCGGCGAGCGCGCGCGATGGGGGAAGCGTTGCAGGCCCGCGGCGTCGGCGACTAGCAGCATAAGTTATCGCCTCCCTTGCACCACCAAATGATGACCAAGGGAGGCGATAATTTTTTAAAAGACAGTCGGGGGTTTTACTCCCCACGCAACTCACGCAGACGGGCCTGTACAGCATCGTTGTTGGCACTGCCTGGCTGGGCAGCGTTGTCGGCAGCAGAGCCAGAAGCTTTATTGCCCTCAATGGCCTGAGCCTTATTGCCTTCCACGGACTTAGAAGAGTTCATTTCACTGCGAATCTGCTCCAAACGGGAATGACCGGCCATCTGCACGCCTGCCTGCTGAACCTCGGCCATGCGGTTTTCCACGGAGTTCTCGGCAAGCTCAGCCTGGCCGAGCGCCTTGGAGTAACGGCGCTCAATCTTATCGCGCACAGCATCCAGAGACGGCGTATTGCCATTGGCAGTCAGCTCGTTCATAGAGTTCAAAGACTCAGAGACCTTTTCCTGCATCTTTGCCTGCTCCAGCTGGGAAAGCAGCTTGGAGCGCTCATTGACCTTTTCGCGCAGCGCGGCGTTGTTACGCTGAACTGCATTCTTGGCCTTTTCTGCCTGCTGCAGCGCCTGGTCGTGCAGCTTCTTGGTATCCTCCACGGACTCCTCAGCCGTAACCAGCTGGGCGGCGAAGGCCTCTGCTGCGTTCTCGTACTCCACGGCCTTATTCTCATCGCCCTTGGCACGGGCCTGATCAGCCAATTCCAGAGCCTGGCGAGCATTGCCCTGCAGCTTTTCTACCTCTGCCAAACGGCGGTTAAGCTGCATTTCCAGCTGCCGCTGGTTACCAATCACGGCGGCCGCCTGCTGAGACAGCTCCTGATGCTGGCGCTGAGCATCCTCGATAGCCTGCTCGATCTGCACTTTCGGATCGGCGTTTTCCTCGATCTTATTATCGAAGAGTGCCATCAGGTACTTCCAGCCCTTAACAAATGGGTTCGCCATGGTGTGCTTCAACCTTTCTAGGTTAAAAATGTGCGTAATGTTCTGCTGTTTATACTAGCGAAGCGCTGTTTCCACCGCTTGCACTCCCCGCGGTCGCGGGCGCTTGCCGACGCCCCCCTTAACCACCACAGCCGACCCTCCTCGCGAGAGAATAGGCCGGCTGTTGGCGTATACCGCTGTGGGCTAAAGCTCTGATGCGGCAGGTGCCGTATGGGCTAGCTCCTCATCCATGGAGGGCAGGGCCATGTAACCGGCTGCTTCAATCAATACGTCAGAGACCGAGCAATCTAGCGCGTGGCACACAGACGCAAGGAGCTCAGAGGAGACCTCCTTGCGACCGCGTTCGAGCTCTGAAAGGTAACCCGGCGATACGCGGGCCACTCCGGCCAATTCGCGTAGGGTCACTCCTTTGTCCGCGCGGAAGGCGCGCAGCGTCAACCCAAGAGCCTCACGCAAAAGCGGCTCAGGGGTACGAGCAGTGGCGGGCGCCGCTGGTGCAGTAGCGCTGTTTACCGAGTGTTCGAGGACTGCAGTGGAAGTGTTCATCACTATGGTCAACGCTCCTTGTCTCGCTATTGTTCCCGCAGTGCCGGATTTTCTTCCACAGTTGCGCGCAATAGACGCAAGGCGGCTGCGACCGTGGCCTCTCTAATTTCGTTGCGCTCCTTGCCCAATCCGGATAGCAGCTGGGAGAAAGCGACTCTGCCAGGAGAATAGATGCCGATATATACGGTGCCCGCCGGCTTGCCTTCTTGTAGGTCTGGTCCTGCCACTCCGGTAAGGCCTATCCCCCAGTCCGCAGCGGTTTCTGCCACTGCCGCGCGGGCCATAGCAAGGGCGGTCTCCCCAGAAACCACTCCGGCTGCTTCGATATCGGCTACCGGTTGGTGCAAAAAGTGGGATTTCACCTCGGTGGCATATGTTATAAGCCCTCCGCGCAATACAGCCGAGGCTCCAGGGACAGAAGCCACCGTGGCGCTGGCCAACCCAGCAGTAAGTGACTCACAAAAGGACAAAGTCTCGCCGCGCTCGGTGAGCTCGGATACGAGGCGGGCCGCCATGGTGCTCATTAACTACCTAGCTATTCTGCTTCTTGCCGTCGATGAGGTATTGGACGCCGGTAACGACGGTCACCACTGCGGCCAAGAGCATCACTAGGAAGGTAGGTACGTTCATCCACTCCGGCAACGGCCACAGATACAGCCCGACTGCCAAGGATTGTAATACAGTCTTCAGCTTGCCGCCCTTCGAAGCAGGTACCACCTTGCCGCGGCGCAACAAGACCATACGCCAGATGGTGATACCGAACTCACGGATGAGAATGACCACGGTAATCCACACTGGCAGCACCCCGATGATGTTGAGGCATACCAGTGCGGTAGTCATAAGCGCTTTATCCGCGATGGGATCAGCAATCTTGCCAAAATTGGTGATAAGGCCACGGGCACGTGCGATGTCCCCGTCGAGCTTATCTGTGAGCATTAAGGCGGCGAATAGGCCAAAAGCCCACCATTCATGGCCGGCAATAACTAGCCATGCGAAAACCGGAATGAAAAGAATGCGCAGGCTGGTGAGAATATTTGGCAGGTTCCAATTGGATACCTGTGGATTCACATCCGAGGATTGCGCTGACTGTGTTCCGGGTTGATTCACGTTATACATACTACCTGTTAGCACCAAGCACCTGCGCTTGGATGCCCCTGCATTTTAAAATGCGAAGCATGAAGTATTTTGCTGTTAGCTACGACTACAACCCCAATAATCCTGAGATTGCTAAGGCTCGCCCCGCGCACCGCGAGTTTACCGCGCAACTTTTTGAGGAGGGCACCATCATTGCCACAGGCCCCTTGACGGATTCCAAGGGCGGCGCACTCGTCATCGTGGGGCTTGCCGACGACGCCGTGGTCGCCGACGCCATCGCCCTCATGGACAAAGACCCCTTCTACCAGGCCGGCTGCATCACCGGCCGCAGCTTCCGCGAATGGAATCCCGTAAACGCCCGCTTCTAGTGTGGTAGCTCTTCCTTGGGCAGGTCTTTGGCCTTGCCCAAGAACTCGCCCCTCTTGTTCCGGACGATCTTATTGCCTTCCTCGTCCCAATCGAAGTGATTGTGCGATACCGGCACTCCGCCTTGGTTCTCATCGCGTTTATTTTTAATAATCGAGGCGATAACCGTAATAACCAAGACACCCACGATCACGATAAGTGAGGTGATGGTGGAAAATTCTGGGATCGACTCCACGTTCTCGCCGCCGTTTACGAACGGCAAGTTATTCTCATGCAACGCATGGAACATGAGCTTTACACCGATGAAGCCCAAGATGATGCCCAAACCATAGGGCAGGTACACCAAACGATCCAGTAGGCCATCCAGCAGGAAGTACATCTGGCGCAATCCCATGAGGGAGAAAGCATTCGTGGTAAAGACCAAGAACGCTTCTGAGGTAATGCCGTAAATGGCTGGGATGGAGTCGAAGGCAAACATCACGTCGATAAGGCCAATGGACACCAACGCAATAAATAGCGGGGTGAACGCAAATTTCCGCTTGCCCGAGGAATCTTCCACGCGGTGCGTGAGCCTATCGCCGTGGTAGCGCGGTGTGACGTGGACTACCTTGCGGATCAGCTTGATGATGGCCATGTCATTGGGATCGGTTTCGGGGGCATCCCGAATCTCATCGACGATGAGCTTGATCGCTGTGTAGATGAGAAATATCGCGAACAGGTAGAAGATATCGGACCATGCCGCGATGACCGCAGCACCCAAAAGGATAAACACCAGGCGGCATGCCAAGGCAATAACGATACCGATGAGCAATACCTTTTGCTGGTACTTACGCGGGATCTTGAAGGCGCCCATGATAAGCGCGAAAACAAAGAGGTTATCTACGGATAGCGCTTTCTCTGTCACGTAACCCGTGAGGTATTGGATGCCGTGCTCGTGGTCCCATATGGCCCACACGCCGGCACCAAAAAGTAAAGCGAGGCCGACATAGAATAGGGTCCAGAACCCGGATTCCTTCAGCGTCGGCTCGTGCGGGGTGCGCACGTGGGAGTAGAAATCAAAAACAAAGAATCCAAGAATGACGACGATGGAAATCGCCCAGATCCACAATGGCACATGCATTGGTACATCCCTCCGGTCGAAGATACAACAAAGTGACCGGAGGTCTCCCCCGCCCGGCTAGATAGCTGCAGCCGGGCCGGCACGACCGGGAGCGTAACGCTTCCGTGCTGACGATCAATGCCGAAGGATGGGGTACTCCCCTCCAAGACCCGTCCAACTCTACACGATCTTAGAAGGCACCTGTCGAAGGGTTATACGTTGCCTGGACGGTACGGGTGTCCTCGGCATCGCCCTGCGGAGAGGAATCGGAGCTTGGAGAAGAGTCGGCATCGGAAGTAGCGGCGGCATCATCCTGCTCCTGCTGTTGCATCTCCTCCTGAATTTCCTTCGGCGCCTCGGCAGGATCAGCGCCCTTGATCATCCAAATGATCGTATCCAGCTCTTCTGGCTTTACCAGTACCTCACGGGCCTTGGAGCCTTCTGATGGACCGACGACGCCGCGGGATTCCATGAGGTCCATGAGGCGACCGGCCTTGGCAAAGCCGATACGGAGCTTGCGCTGGAGCATCGAGGTCGAGCCCAACTGGGCGGTGACCACCAGCTCGACGGCTTCGAGGAGGTCGTCCATGTCCTTGCCAATTTCCTCATCGATTTCCTGCTTGGCCTCGGATTGTTTCTCTTCAGTTACGCCCTCGGTGTAGTTCGGCGCGGCTTGCGACTTGGCGGCATCGACAACCGCCATGACTTCATCATCCGAGACGAATGCTCCCTGCATACGCACAGGACGCTTGCCCTGCGGAATGAAGAGGCCATCGCCCATACCAATGAGCTTTTCCGCGCCACCCTGGTCCAAGATAACGCGAGAGTCCGTCAGGGAGGACGTCGCAAAGGCCAAGCGTGAAGGCACGTTTGTCTTAATCAGACCGGTCACCACGTCAACGGACGGGCGCTGGGTTGCCAGCACCAGGTGAATTCCTGCGGCACGCGCCTTCTGGGTGATGCGGACGATGGAGTCCTCAATCTCCTTTGGCGCAGTCATCATCAGGTCCGCCAGCTCGTCAACGACACAGACGATGTACGGGTACGGGCGTACCTCACGCTCGGAGCCTGCCGGTGCCTGGTATTCGCCGGAGACCACCTTGCGGTTATAGTCCTCAATCTTGCGCACGCGAGCAGCCTTCATATCCATGTAGCGCTGCTCCATCTCCTCCACCAGCCACTGCAGGGCTGCTGCAGCCTTCTTCGGCTGGGTAATGATGGGCGTGATCAAGTGCGGAATGCCCTCGTACGGGGTAAGTTCCACCATCTTCGGGTCCACCAGGATGAGGCGAACCTGCTCAGGGGTGGCTCGGGTTAGCAGCGAAACCAACATGGAGTTGACGAAAGCGGACTTACCGGAACCGGTAGCACCGGCGACCAGCAAATGCGGCATCTTTTGTACCGAGAACGAGGTGTATTCGCCTTCGATGTCCTTGCCCAAACCGATGAGCATGGGGTCCGGTGAGCTGGTCATGTTCGGCGCATCAAGCACCTCGCGCAAGTGCACCATCTCGCGGTCCGGGTTCGGGACCTCAATGCCGACGGCCGACTTGCCGGGGATGGGCGTGAGCAAACGTAGATTATCCGTGGCCACGGCGTAGGCCAGATTGGACTGCAGGTTCGTAATCTTCGATACCTTGACGCCTGGTCCCAGCTCGATTTCATAACGGGTAACTGTTGGGCCACGGCTAAAGCCGGTTACCTGGGCATCGACCTTGAACTCTTCGAAGACATCGGTGATGGCCTCAATGATGCGGTCATTAATCTCCGTGCGCTCCTTTGCTGGAGTACCCGGGGTCAGCAGGTCCGTGGTAGGAACCGCGTAATTCTCATTGCCAAACTGCGCGGACGGAGCGGGAGCTGCAGAAGTACCCGTTTCCCCTGCGGCCTCTGCCGCAGGCTCGGTGGAGTCCACCTGTGCACCGGTCGTAGCGTCGCGTCCGGAGCGATCGCGGAAGAGTTGGCGGGCCTTCTCGTGCGCGGACGAGACCGCATCAGCGCCTCCTTTCACCGCAGATCCAGCAGCACCGCCTGCTGCAGCGCCAGCGGCACCGGCAGCACCCGCAGCAGCAGTCTTTGCTTCGCCACTTGCAGCTCCCGCAGCACCCGCGGCGCCCGCAGCCACACCAGCGGCCGAGCCAATTGCGGTACCGGCGGCGGTGCCAGCATCAGCACCCGCTGACGTAGCCGAGCGAGTGGAAGGAGAAGTGGGACGTTGACGAGTAGTGCCCAGCACTCGGGTCGGTTCCGGGTCCCCGGAAGCCGGTTGTTGCGGCGACGACGCAGCGGCGTCGTCTACCACCGGGATCTCATCGGTATCACCGATGTCACGAGAGACCGGCTTCTCAGCCGCGTTAGACACGGACTGGAACCCGCCTCGGGTTGGTGCACTAAAGGCGCGGGTGGCATGTTCCTCCTCTGCTGCAGCAGGGGAATCCACCGGATAAGAAGAACCACGCGGGGCGGGGTCTTCAGTGGGGCGTCGGAAAGCGCGCAGGCTTCCACCACGCTCAGAGGAACGACGCTTGGCCACAGGTCGTGCTGGGCGCTCGCTGCGCTCGCGTCCCTCCGCGATGTCATCAATATCGCCAGTCACGTGGCCGTAGAGGTCATCGCCCTCTTCGTCGTAATAATCTTCCTCCGCGCCGCCAAAGCGGGAAAAGGCCGCAGCAATGGCATCAGCCACCAACTCATAGGCCTCGCGGATAGTAATGCCGGTGACCAATAGGGCGCCGTAGATAATGACGAGGAAAAGCAACGGCACAGCGACGAAAGAGGTGAAGGCCGTCTCCAGAAGGCCGCCGATGGCGTAGCCGATTACACCGCCGGCACCACCGGCGCTGTCCGGGGTAAAGCCGAGCTCAGGGGTACCAGCAAAGATATGGATCAAGCTGAGCATGGCAAGGACGATAATGCTAATACCGCCCACAATGCGCGGCTTAAAGTGTCCCGCTGGACCAGAGATGTCCATCATCAAGGCAATGGCCAAGGCCACTAGAGCAACCGGCAGCACCCATGCACCTGCACCAATGACATAGCGGACGATATTGCCCACCCAGGCGCCTACCTGGCCGGCAACGCCAAACCAGACGGTAGCCGCAAGCACGATGGCAATGCCGATCAAAACGAGTGCCACCGCATCAGGATTTTTCACCTGAATACCGCGTGATTCTTCCTCGCTTACTTCCTTGGTAGAAAGCTCTTCTTCCGCAGCTACCTCGCGCGCCCGAGTAACCTTGTTCTTCTTCTTTTTCTCCCCGCGTGCAGAAATTTCTTCCGGCTCCCTCGACGTCTCGTACTCCTCGGTGTCATATATGTCTTCGCTAGGCCTGAGCCCGGCCACGCCATGGCTTACGCCCCGCGCCATATTTCCCATGCCGCGAGCCGTGGCACCAAAGGCAACACCCAAGCCCTTGCCGACGGCCCGGAACGCACTGCCCGTACGCTCCTGCGAGGTCGCCGCCGCGCGCCGATGCGAAGACGTCATAGCCAGGTTTTCCGGCATGCCAGCACCGGACCGGCTGCGGCCCGACGGCCGTGAACGATTCGACTTTCGGCGCGTTCCGCGCGAAGAGGCATTTTTGACAGACATGCCTCTACTTTAGCCGGAACACCCCATAAATAACATTAGCCACACGCGTTTCTTTAACTCCGAGACCGCAATCTATCGGCATACACCTCAGTCACAGCCCGCAGCTAAGGATAAGCACTTAAATCAAGTTTAGATAATTGACTTTACAATCTTCTCGGTATCCCCTTCGACCTTAACTTCAGCAGCATCACGCCCGAAGGACCAGAGGATGAGCTCGCCTACCTCGCCTGAAACGCGGACCACGGCATCGCCCTTATCCGCCACGCCATGCGTATCGGCGGCCACGATTCGCGGCAAACCTTCCGGCTGCAGAATAACCGGACGTTCAGATTTACGCAGAGCCAGCTTAGCCAAGGGCTTTAGGTAGCTATGCATCTGCTGCTTGATGCGTGCCGAAAAGTCGCGTGGGCCCATGCCGTTAGCCCGGCGAATATCTTCGTGGTGAACAAAGTGCTCCACAAAGTTTTGCTGTGCATCCACGAACCGGACGGGGTTATAGGAAGCAGGTCCCCTCCCCCAGTCATCAACCAACTCATCAAAGTCGCGCTCGGCCACCTTGCGTGATTCCTTTTCAAGACGGCTAGACAGTGCTTTAACGAAGATGCCGGCGGCCGCATCGGGGCGATTTTCCCGCACCCACAGATGTACCGCTAAGTCGCGGGTTGTCCAGCCCTCACACAAGGTGGGGGCATCGGGACCAAGCTTATGAAATAGCGCTACCATCTTGGCGCGCTCAGCAGAAGAAAACGACATAAGCCCCAGCATACCGAGCTAACTGGCATGCTGGGGCTTGCTTTTACTTAGCGCGAGGAACCCGTTCTATTTACAGGGACTCCCGAGAAGCGTCAACGTCTTCTTCATCGGTAACCAAAGGACCGGAATTAGTCGGCACGATGGTCGGGAGAATAACCGGCTCGCGCTTGTACTTGGAATCCATAAGCTTGGATACCTTGCGGCGAAGCTTCTGCACCATGCGGTAGGTATCGTTCTCACCCTCCGCGGCGAGATCGTTCATGGTGTTTTCCACCATCTCCGCAACCTCCGGCACAATGCCGCGGTCATCATCGGAGAAGCCTGTGGTAGATACCGTTGGGTGCTCCAGCAGGCGCGAGGTGCGGTTATCAATCACACAGGTGATAGACACCACGCCGCCGGCACCCAGGTTGGTGCGATCAGCCAAGGTATCGGCATCCACATCGCCCATGGATACGCCGTCGACATATAGGTTACCCACCTGCATCTGACCTACGACCTCGGCGCGGCCCTTGCGCAGGTCCACGACGACGCCGTTTTGTGCCAGCACGGTACGGTCGCGGTCCACACCGGTGGAGATAGCCAGTTCCTTATTGGCGCGCAGGTGGCGCCACTCGCCGTGCACCGGCATCGCGTTGCGCGGGCGTGCTGCGTTGTACAGGAAGAGTAGCTCGCCAGCGTAACCGTGACCGGAGGCGTGCACCTTTACATCTTGGTTAGTAATGACGTTGGCGCCGATCTGGGACAGCATGTTGATGACGCCGTAGACGGCCTCCTCGTTGCCCGGGATGAGCGAGGAAGAGAAGATGATGGTATCGCCATCGCGGACGGTAATCTGGCGGTGCTCACGGCGAGCCATGCGCGACAGAGCTGCCATGGGCTCACCCTGAGTACCGGTGGTAATCAGCATGGTCTTATGCGGAGCCATCTTGGCTGCCTCATCGATGGGGATAATAGTGCCGCGTGGAACCTTCAAAAAGCCCATCTTCTCCGCAATTTCCATGTTGCGCATCATCGATCGGCCGTTAAAAGCTACCTTGCGCCCGTTAGCGACAGCGGCGTCGATAGCGGCCTGGACACGGTAAACATTGGAGGCGAAGGACGCCAAGATTACGCGCTGTTTAGCGCCGGCGACGAGCCGCTTGAAGTTGGCGGGAATATCGCCCTCAGACGCCGATACACCAGGGACCGTGGCGTTGGTGGAATCACACAGCATGAGGTCAACACCCTCGTCACCATAGCGGGACAGGGCTGGGAGATCCGTTGGACGGTTATCCAGCGGGGTCTGGTCCAGCTTGATGTCACCGGTGTGGATGATGTTGCCGGCTGGGGTCCCCAGCATGATACCCAAAGCATCCGGCACGGAGTGGTTGACTGCCCAGAAGCGCACGCGGAACGGACCGTAGGTTACGTCAGACTTTTCATTAACCTCGACGAACTTCGGCTTCTGGCGGTGCTCCTTACACTTTGCAGCAATGAGCGCGATGGTGAAGCGGGAAGCAACGATGGGGATATCCGGACGCAGCTTGAGCAGCCACGGGATTGCACCAATGTGATCCTCGTGCGCGTGGGTAACGACGAGGGCCTTGACCTTGTGGATCTTCTTCTCAATGGGGCCGAAGTCAGGCAGGATAAGGTCCACGCCTGGCTCACCAGAGGATGGGAAGAGCACACCGCAGTCAATGATGATGAGGTCGTCGCCGTACTCGAAGACGGTCATATTACGGCCGATCTCCGAGATACCGCCCAGAGCGTAAATGCGCAGGGCATCCTTCGGCTGCTTCGGTGGCTCTGGCAGGCGCTTGGTCAGATCCGCGCCCTGCATAGACTTGGGCACGTTGCGGCGGCCACGGTTATTGCGGCCCCGGCCCTTACCGTTCTTTCCGTTGCCGTTGCCGTTCTTGCTGCCGTGGTTATTGTTTCCACCGTGGTTATTGCCATTGCCGTTGCCACCACGGCCACGGCCGCGGCTGCCACGGGAACGGGAGCGACGGTTATTGCTGCCGCCATCAGTGTTGTTGTCAGAGGAATTCTTCTTGCCAGAATTATCTTTGTCGCCCTTAGCGGAATTATCCTGCGCGGAATTGCCTGCGTCAGTTGCTGGGGCTTGGAAAACTGGCGAAGCCGCCTCGTTGGAGGCGGTTTCGTTTTCCGCCGGTGGGCCCGCCTTGCGGGTCACCTTGCGGGAACGGTTACGGGGTTCATTCATTCTTAGAGGACTCCAGATTGTTCCAGATCACGGCGAAGTACCTCGCGTTCCTTTTCGCTCGCAGCGGTGACAGGAAGACGGGTATCGCCAACTTCGATGCCCTGCAGGCGCAGGGCTTCCTTTGCAAACGTCGCTCCGCCCAACCGAGCTTGTGCATGGGTTAGTGGAAGGAGCGTAGTGACATTGATTTCTCGGGCGCGGGCCATATCGCCTGCGTCGAAAGCTTCATAAAGTTCTACCAAGGCACGCGGTGCAACATGGCCGATGACGGAGATGAAACCAGAAGCGCCGAGGGAAAGCCACGGCAGGTTAATCGGATCATCACCGGAATACCAGGCCAAACCGGTTTCTTGGATGAGTTCTGCGGCCGCAGGAAGGTCGCCCTTAGCGTCCTTTACGGCTTGGATGGTCGGCAAATCCGCAAGGCGGCGGAGGGTATCCGGCGCCACTGGGATGCCCGAGCGGCCAGGGATGTCATAGACACAGATCGGCAGATCCGTGGCTTGCGCGACTGCGGCAAAGTGCTCGTAAACGCCCTTCTGAGAAGGCTTGGAGTAGTACGGAGTTACCACCAGCAGGCTATCTGCACCCGCTTCCGCGGTGGCCTGAGCCAACTTAATAGAGGTTGCGGTGTCATTCGTTCCGGCACCGGCGCAAAGCTTTGCGCGGTCTCCTACTTCTTCCTTTACGGCTTTGAGCAGCTCCAGCTTCTCTTCGACCGAAGTGGTCGGCGATTCACCCGTGGTTCCACCTAGGATGAGCGAATCAACGCCATTGTCAACGAGATGAGCTGCTAGGCGACGACCTGCTGCAACGTCCAGCGCACCGTCACGGTCAAACGGGGTGACCATGGCGACGCCGATGCGTCCAAAGGTGTCGACGCCAGTCTTTGCTGTCATACCTGTGCTCATAGCCGTCAAGATTACCCTTTTGGCTTGCAATTAGCCGCATCGGGGTCCCGCGCGTGTTAGGCGTAGGGGCTCGCTGCCATCTGGGTTCCATCAGCCAGAGTGGTGATATTGAAATCATCAAAGAGCACTGGCGCCTTGCTTTGCAGCAGTTTCAGGCACTCCACCGCAACGTGGCGGAGTTCCTCGTCGGCCTGTTCGGCGGCCCGTGCACCAATAAAGTGTCGCCACGCGCGATAGTTGCCAGTAACAACGATGCGCGTTTCTGTCGCGTTTGGCAGCACGGCACGCGCCGCCTGACGGGCCTGCTTCTTGCGCAGGAGCACGTTAGGTTCATCCAGCTTCTCTTCTAGTGCGCTAAGCAGTTCATCGTAGACAAAGCGAGTCTCATCTACCGCTTGCGTTACTAATCGGCTAAGTTGCTCGTCCTCAGCCACCAACTTAGGCAGGACCACCTCCGTCTCCTCCGGGTGGACAAAGCGCTGGGAGAGCTGCGAGAAGGAAAAGTGCCGGTGGCGCACGAGCTCATGGCTCGCCGACCGCGACAGCCCTGTGATGTACATGGTGGCCGTGGCATGCTCGAGCAACGCAGTATGGCCTACCTCCATGATGTGGTGCAGGTAGGCTTCATTAGTTGCCGTGCGAGGATTTGGCTTATCAAAGGACTCGTAGCAAGCCCGTCCTGCAAACTCGACAAGTGCCTCGCCATCAGAGGCCGAGTCATCCACGCGCCACTCCACGCCCTGCGGGGCGTGGAACTGCGTTGCGGCAATGAGCTGAATGTCTAGCTCACTTGCTTTAGCCATGGTTTAAAGCCCCAGGTACTTATCAAGGCCTACGACTAGGCCCGGGTGGTCCGCAATTTGGCGCACGCCCACCAGTACGCCTGGTGTAAAGGACGCGCGGTCATAAGAATCCTGACGGATGGTCAGCGACTGACCTTGAGCACCAAAGACAACCTCTTCGTGTGCCACCATGCCACGGGTGCGAACCGCGTGAACCGGAATGCCGTCGACGGTGGCGCCGCGGGCACCATCGAGCTGCTTTTCCGTAGCATCCGGCATGTCACCCAGACCAGCCTCCTTGCGGGCGGCGGCAATTCCTTCGGCAGTATGGATCGCAGTACCGGACGGCGCATCCAACTTGGTTGGGTGGTGGAATTCGATAACCTCTGCAGTCTCAAAGAACTTAGCAGCCTGCTTAGCTAGCACCATCGTGAGCACTGCGGAAATGGCAAAGTTCGGCGCAATGAGGACATTGCCGGCACCGTCCTGCTTGGTCCACTCCTCTACCTGAGCCAAGCGCTCCTTATCAAAGCCGGTGGTTCCCACCACGCAGTGAATCCCGTTTGCGATGCAGAATTCAAGGTTTCCCATTACGGAATCTGGCTGGGTAAAGTCCACAATGACCTCAGCGTGGGCGTCGATAAGCTGCTGCAAATCATCACCGCGGTCAATTTCCGCTACCAGATCGAGGTCATCTTCCGCGTTGACACCTTCAACGATTGCCTGGCCTACGCGTCCATGCGCGCCCAGTACGCCAACCTTGATAGCCATGGTGTGTTCTCCTTCTTCAGCCACATCGGTAGTACTTTTCTCCCCATCCTAACGCGCATGGGGGTTGCACAATTCCTCGCCTGCCTTGGAATGGACTTGCGCTCTTCGACGATGCCCTCAGTCTCACTAGGATGGCGAGCATGCAGATATATATCGCTTCCGTCCCTGTAGACGACGTTGCCCGCGCTCACGATTTTTACGTCAATACCCTTGGCTTCCGAATCAAGGATGACGTAACTCACGGCGATTTTCGGTGACTTACTGTTACCAATGCTGAAGGTGAGGGAAATACCGAGCTGCTTCTGGAACCGAAGGGCCATCCCGCCGCCAAAGACTATGCCGCAGCGCTCAAGGCGGACGGTATTCCGGTCACGCAGTTCCTGTCCGCCGATGTGGAAACCGAATATAAGGAGCTCAGTGACAAGGGCGTGAAGTTCACCATGGAGCCCACCGATGTCGGGCCGTCCATCATCGCTGTTTTTGATGACACCGTGGGCAACCTTATTCAGCTCGTGGAACTGAAGAAGTAGTCGCACCCTCCCCCCATCACACGGATTAACACTTGCATCACTTCCTAATGGTTGTCCCATCTGCCCCAGTAGAATGGGTGTAGCAACACGGTAAGCACCAAGGAAGTGATGAATATGTCTCCCTCAATTTTCTCTCGCACTATCGCCGTGGCCATCAGTGCAGGATGCGCGTTAGCACTTGCCGCTTGTTCCGATAAGGACACTACGCAGGCAGGCACGCCGGCTTTCAGTGAGGTTCAGTCAACTACCGACACTGCTGAAGTTCAGAACAGCTCCCCTACCCCTGCCACCACTTCTGCACCGCGCAATACCTCAACGGCGGATGCAGAAAAGCAAAAACTCCCCCAAGACTCTGCCTCAATGGCGTTCGCCGGTATGGGCACGGCCTCTCTCGAGGACCAACAGCATATGCCAAAGAGTCTCGGAAACTTCGTCCCCACGGGCGTGCGGGTGGGGGCGCACGATGGGTTCACCCGCGTCGTCATTGACATGGAGGGCGAAGGTGAACCGGGGTGGTTTACTTCCTATACTGATAGCCCTGCCCAACAGGCATCCGGAAAGCCGGTTGAGGTCCAAGGAAATACCTTCCTCAACCTAGGCATTGAGGGAACGCCGTGGCCTTCTACCCCAGAGCTAAAAGAAAAGTACATGCAGCCAGGCACTACCCCTGGTGCCGGGGTGGTCAGCGCAGTCAACTACACCACCACCTTTGAGGCACAAACACAGCTTATTATTGGGCTAGAGAAGAAGACTGCCTACTCCGTGACGTATCTGAAAGAGCCCTCGCGCGTGGTCATCGACTTCCAGAACTAACGTTTAGCGGCACCTCTAGTTGGTGCACACCTACGAAGAAAGGCTCTACCATCCAGCGAGTGAGCTGGAAGGCAGAGCCTTCTTTGGGTTTAGGAATTAGTCCTCCACCGGAACCAGGGAAATCTTGCCGCGGTTATCGATATCCGCGATTTCTACCTGAACCTTATCGCCAACGTTGATGACGTCTTCTACCTTCTCGATGCGCTCGTCGCCACCCAGGTTAGAAATGTGGATCAAGCCATCGCGACCCGGGGTCAAGGAAACGAATGCGCCGAACGGCACGGTTTTTACCACGGTGCCCAGGAAGCGCTCTCCAACCTTCGGCAGCTGTGGGTTTGCAATGGAGTTCACCTTATCGATGGCAGCATCCGCGGCCTCACCGGTAGCAGCGGAAACGTAGACGGTTCCATCATCCTCAATGGAGACATCGGCGCCGGTTTCCTCGGTGATCTGGTTGATGGTCTTGCCCTTTGGTCCGATAAGCTCACCGATCTTATTAACCGGGATCTTGACGGAGGTAATCTTTGGAGCAAGGCCGGACATCTCATCCGGGGTATCGATGACCTCAGCCATGGTTTCCAGGATGGTAGAACGGGCATCGCGAGCCTGCTCCAGGGCCTGGGCCAGGACCTTAGACGGGATGCCATCCAACTTGGTGTCCAGTTGCAGGGCGGTGATGTACTCAGAGGTACCGGCGACCTTAAAGTCCATATCGCCGAAGGCATCCTCGGCACCGAGGATATCCGTCAGGGCGACGAACTTTTCCTTGCCATTTACCTCGCCAGAGACCAGGCCCATAGCGATGCCAGCTACCGGAGCCTTCAGCGGAACACCGGCATTGTAGAGGGACAAGGTGGAGGCACACACAGAGCCCATAGAGGTCGAGCCATTGGAGCCCAAGGCCTCAGAGACCTGGCGGATGGCGTACGGGAAGTCCTCGCGGGATGGGATGACCGGAAGCAGAGCGCGCTCGGCCAATGCACCGTGGCCGATCTCGCGGCGCTTCGGGGAGCCCACGCGGCCAGTCTCGCCAGTGGAGAATGGCGGGAAGTTGTAGTGGTGCATATAGCGCTTGGATTCCACCGGGGTCAGGGAATCAATCTGCTGCTCCATCTTGAGCATGTCCAGGGTGGTAACACCCAGAATCTGGGTCTCACCGCGCTCGAACAGGGAGGAACCGTGAGCACGCGGAACCAGGTCCACCTCAACGGAGAGGTCACGGATATCGCTAACGCCGCGGCCATCGATACGGAAGCCCTCGGAGAGGATCTTCTGGCGTACGATCTGCTTCATCAAAGCGTTATAAGCGCCGCGAATCTGCTTAGACGCATCGGCCTCTTCCAAGTCCTCGAACTGGTCCAAGAGCTTTTCTTCGACCTGCTCCATGTATTCATTGGTGGCGTCGTCACGTTCCTGCTTGCCCGGAATGGTCAGCAGCTTCTCTAGCTCCTTGGTAGCAGCCTTTTCCACTGCCGCGAAGACATCATCGCCGTATGCCGGGAAGAGTGGGAACTCCTGGGTTTCCTTGGCGGCACGCTCCGCGAGACCGTTCTGGGCTTCGCACAAGGTCTTAATGAATGGCTTTGCTGCTTCCAAGCCTTCAGCAACGGTTGCTTCCTGCGGTGCAGGAGCGCCGTCGGCAATACGCTCAGCAACGTTGGTGCCGGCACCGGCCTCGACCATCATGATGGCTACGTCGTCCTTGCGGCCCTTTTTGACAATGCGGCCGGCAACGACCATCTCAAAGAGAGCGCGCTCGTGCTGCTCGTGGTTAGGGAAGGCCACCCACTGGCCCTCGGGGTGCTTATCATCAGCGATCAGTGCCATGCGGACACCGCCGACAGCGCCGGAAACGGGCAAGCCGGACAGCTGGGTGGCGGCGGAAGCGCCGTTGATAGCAACGACGTCGTAGTACTCTTCCGGATCCTGAGACATCACGGTGACAACGACCTGGACCTCGTTGCGCAGGCCCTTGACAAAGGTTGGGCGCAGCGGGCGGTCGATAAGGCGGCATGCCAGGATGGCTTCAGAAGAAGGACGGCCCTCACGGCGGAAAAAGGAGCCTGGAATCTTGCCGGCCGCGTACATGCGCTCTTCTACGTCCACAGTCAGCGGGAAGAAATCAAATCCCTCGCGCGGTTGGTTGGACGCGGTGGTCGTGGCCAACAACATGGTGTCATCGTCCAAGTAGGTGGTCACGGAGCCGTCTGCCTGCCGGGCCAGCTGGCCGGTTTCAAAGCGCAGGGTGCGGGTGCCAAAGTCACCATTGTCTAGCGTGGCAATGGCCTCGGTAATGCCAAAGTCCTCGTCAATATTGAAATCGACGGAGTTCTGAACGCTCATTAAAAAATGTCTCCTTGAGTGGTTTAGGCGATCGTCGGTGCCGCCTGGTCGATTTTGTCTATGACAACGCTGTCAAATTCTAACAGAAAAACCACAAAAGCCCCGCCAAACGGCGGGGCGAGGTGGCCGAAGCTGGGCCGAACTTAACGGCGCAAACCCAGGCGAGAGATCAGATCACGGTAGCGATCGACGTTGTTCTCAGCCAGGTACTTCAGCAGGCCACGACGGCGACCAACCATCAGCAGCAGACCACGACGGGAGTGGTGATCGTGCTTGTGGAACTTCAGGTGCTCGGTCAAAGTATTGATGCGGGAGGTCAGCAGGGCAACCTGCGCCTCAGGGGAACCGGTATCGGTTTCGTGCAGGCCGTACTCCTTGAGGATTTCGGCCTTCTTCTCAGTGGTCAATGCCATGAGTATTTCTCCTTTATTTCAGTCCACATTATCGTGACGCTTAAGCCTGCGCTGGGCGCATTACTTGTGCGTGCCGCAACTGCTGTGAACCGCAGTCGCTAAGCCAAACAAACACCTTACAGCGCCCAGGCAGAAAAAATCAAAACCACATGGCTTCTAGGCTGTGCTTTTAGAGCTCGCTGAAGAGCGTCTCAAGGCGTTCGACAAACTCTCGCACAAAGCGCTCACTATCCACACCCGCAGCCACACGGGCGGTGGGCGGCGCATCCAATCGCGTTTCATCCGCGATTGTCCGTCCACGGGTAGGGCCGGCGGTGTCAGTCTTGAGGTTTATCGAAAGGACGTCGACAAGCGAGGCATCTGCCGCCACCGCAACGGCCAATGGATCGTGCAGGCCGCACCCGCCCAAGTGGGGCGATGTGGTGGCATAAGCGCGGATATAATAGTCCACCATATCCGCAAAGACGCGGCCGGCGCGGGTACCGGTAGCGCGCCAACGAGCGGACTCCGCCGTGGTCAAAAGCGTGCGCAAGGTAACATCCAAACCAACCATGGTGGTATCGCTAGTGTGGCGGAAGAGATAATCCGTAGCTTCCGGATCCTGGGAGATATTGGCCTCAGACCACGGCGTGACGTTGCCAGGAACGGTGAGAGCCCCACCCATCATCACCAGGTGTGCGGCCGTGGCAAAGGAAGGATCCTGCTGCATGGCGGCAGCAATCGTGGTGGACGGGCCGGTCGGAATGATTACTAAATCATCGCCGTGCTCGTGCACAGCCTCGATAAGGAAATCGGCCGCAGGTTGGGACTGCGCCTGGGTAGTTGCCGGCGGAAGAAGGACCTCCCCCACGCCGTTGTGACCGTGGATAAAAGGAGAAATCTCGCTTGGCCGAAAACCATCCGGGCTAGGCCCGGCAAAGACTGGAATATCGTCTTGACCCAGTAGCTCTAGAAGGGCCAGTGTATTGCGCACGGCTAAGGGCACGGTCACGTTGCCGTACGTGCAGGTCACGCCGATTAGGTCCAGGTCCGGATGGGCGCTGGCGTACGCCAGCGCTAGGGCATCATCAATGCCGGTATCAAGATCGAGAATCGCCTTCATTTATTTCTCCCGCAGGAAGTAGTCTTTCGCGGTCCAGCCCTGCGCCTTAGCATCGGCAGCGAGCACCTCGCGGGCCTTGGCTACGTCATTGGCCATCGCTTCTAGCAGCTCGTCTACGGAATTGAACTTCACCATATCGCGGAGGTGGCCCACAAAGTGCACCGTGGCCTCGTAGCCGTACAGGTCAGCGTCGCGGTCGAGCACAAAGGACTCGATAGAGCGCTGCTCATCGCCGAAGGTGGGGTTGGTGCCTACGGAAATAGCGGCCGCATAGGCCACGCCAGGGCGCATATCCCCTTCGATAGAGAAATCAGAGTGCACGATGAACCAGCCCGCGTACACGCCATCGGCCGGGATGGCCACCGTATCCGGGAAATACTGATTGGCAGTGGGGAATCCGAGCTCCTTGCCACCACGTCCTGCGCCGCGCACTACGGGGCCGGTCACGGTGAAATGGCGACCGAGAGCCCAGTTTGCGGATTCGATGTCCCCCTGCGCAAGGCACTCACGGATGTGGGTGGAGCAAATGCGCACGCCCTCATCATCCAGCAGTGGGACAATTTCGACACTAAAGCCGAACTCGGCACCAAAGTCCTGCATAGCCTGGGCGGTTCCGGTGGCGCCGGCGCCAAAGGTGAAGTTCTCGCCTACCACGATGTGCTGTGCTGCGAGCTTTCCTACCAATAAATCCTCTACGTAGGGCCGTGGCTCCACCCCAGCAAGGTCTCGGGTGAAGTCAATAACGAGCACGGCTGCAATGCCCATCTCTTCGGCCAATTCCAGTCGGCGTTCAAAGCTCAACACCGCCAGGGGCGCACGCTCCGGGAGGAATACCGACACTGGGTGCGGGTCAAAGGTCACCATGACAGGGCGCTCACCATGAGCGCGTGCATGCTCCACGCAGGCGGAGATGAGCTGCTGATGGCCCCGGTGCAGGCCGTCAAAGACGCCGATGGTTACTGACGTTGGGCCCATTTCCGCGGGGATGTCATCGATTCCGTACCAAATATCCACGCAGACCATCGTAGAGCATAGACTTAGAGGCTATGACTGATGCGCTCGCAAACTCCGGACTCGTCATCGTAGACAAACCCGCCGGCATGACCTCCCACGATGTTGTCGGCCGCCTACGCAGGTACTTTCACATCAAGAAGGTAGGCCACGCCGGCACTCTCGACCCCATGGCCACCGGCGTGCTTGTCCTTGGCGTGGAGCGTGGCACCAAGTTCTTGGCCCACATGGTTGCCTCCACTAAGTCCTACGACGCCACCATTCGCCTCGGCGCCGCCACCACAACCGATGACGCCGAGGGAGAACACTGCTGGGGCGCTAGCGCTGCGGCCATTGACCGCACCGCAATCGAGGCAGAGATTACCAAGCTCACCGGCGATATTATGCAAAAGCCCGCGGCCGTATCCGCTATTAAAATTAACGGCCGCCGTGCCCATGAGCTAGTACGCGAAGGCCAGGAGGTAGACATTCCCGCCCGCCCAGTAACAGTAGATAGGTTTGACGTTCTGGCAGAGCGCCGCAAGGGCGACTACATCGATCTAGACGTCACGGTGGATTGCTCTTCCGGCACCTATATTCGCTCCCTGGCCCGCGATCTGGGCGAGGCCCTGCAGGTGGGCGGGCACCTGACCGCCTTGCGCCGCACTGAGGTGGGCCCTTTTGCGCTTGCCGACGCCCTCTCGCTCGACGCCCTTGCCGAATCCCCTCGCCTTTCCCTCAGCTTGGATGAGGCCTTGGCTCGCTGCTTCCCCGTCCTTTCCGTCACGGAGGAGGAGGCAGCCGCCCTCGCCATGGGCAAGTGGCTTGAGCCCCGCGGACTCAAGGGCGTCCACGCTGCTGTGGCCCCTAATGGTCAAGCCGTGGCGCTCATTAAAGAAAAAGGCAAGCGCCTAGCCACCGTATTTGTGGCACGGCCCTCTACCCTTTAGCGGCTAAAGTCTAAAGCCGGAACCGAGGTGGAGACGATAACATAGCCGTCTCGAATTACCCAGCGCCCAGTGATAAAAGGTACCGGTGTGGGCCTAGCTAAAATATAGGAAATAAGCGTGCCGTCCTCGCGCAGGTCAATTTCTGCTTGGTCAAAGTCCAGCCAGCGAAAGGTCATGGGAAACCACGACTTATATGTGGCCTCCTTGGCACAAAAAAGCAATCGGTCCGGGCAGGTAATCCCCGCCTCACGAAGCCGCAAAAGCTGCGGCATCTCCCCCGCTCGGGCAATCATGGTGAGCACATGATCCGGCAGCGGTTCGGCGGGTTCTGCATCCAGGCCCACAGATTTTAAGGCTGAGGTAGGGGCAACCACCGCAGCTCGCATGCCCTCGGTATGCGTCATCGAGCCTACAAAACCCTCGGGCCACAGCGGCATGCCCCGCTCGCCGCGCAGAATCGGCGTCGCCGGGCTGGCCCCCAATTCCTGCAAGGCTCGGTGCGCGCACCACCGAGCATCTCCGAACTCAGCCTTGCGTACATCAACTGCCTGGGAAACCAGAGACTTTTCTTCGGCCGCGAGTTCTTCAAAATTGGCCAAATCCGTATAGCTCGAGTCCGTGCGTACGTAGCAATAGCGCGCACTTTCTGGAAATAGCTCTGGATACATCATCGTGTCCCCTCCTCTACAAAGGAACGCAGTACCGGATAGGGCCATGCCTGGGCGCTCTCACGCCCCTGCCATTCACGCGGATATCCCAATGACGTTTCGATGTGATCAACGCCGTCCACATTCATGCGAGACGGCATATGCAGGTGCCCATAGACGACGGACTGCGCGTTATAGCGCCGCGGCCACGACCGCGTATGCCTGGTTCCGCACCACAAGGCAATTTCAGGAAAGCGCAATAACATTGTCGGCTCTTGGACCAACGGCCAATGGTTAACCAACACGGTAGGACCATGTACTCGGGAAAGGCGCTTGATGGAATAGGCCAACCTGTCCCAACACCACGCCCGCACGTCTACGAAGGGGGCGATGGCGAACTCATCGGTCATCATCAGTTGTTTTGCGCGCGCCGCGTCAATAGCTTCGTCCACGCTAAGGCCATGCGGACGGAAACTGTAATCATACAAAGTAAATAGCGGAACGATGGTGGTCCCGTGGAATACCGGATACGGGTCTTCGGGAGTAATAACTCCAATTTCCCTGCACCTTTCCACCAGGTGCGTATACTTTTCTCGGCCTTGATACCGGTCCTGGGAGCGGGTAAATAGCTCATGGTTACCCGGCACCCAGATGACCCTGGCGTAGCGATCATTAAGCTGGCGCAAAATACGAATAATGAGATCGGCGCGTTCTGCAACGTCCCCGGCCACGATGAGCCAATCTGCGGGATCGGGCGGGGTGAGCTGATCAATGCGCTCGCTATTGGTTTTGACCGCTCCATGCAAGTCAGAAACCGCCCACACTGTTGGCATAGGTTTCTCACCCGCCTTCCTAGAATCTGCGCGCTGCACGGAGCCGAGCACCGCGCGAGAGTATGAACACGCCCACTTTAGCGCAGCTAGCGCTCCTGTACTACGGCCCATTTCATCGAACGGAACCGGTAGACCACACCCACCATGCGGAAAGCAATGAAAGCGGCGAGGCCACACCACACGCCGGTTAAGCCTGTACCCATGAAGTGCGCCAAGATAACGCCCGGCAAAAATCCCACCAGGACCGAAGAAATGGTCAGCGTGCGCAGGAACGCAGCATCGCCCGCGCCCAGCAAGACACCATCGAAGGCGAAGACCACGCCACCGCCGATAACCATGGCTACCAGGATCCACCACGGCTGAGAGATGGCATCGAGCACTTCCGGAGCGGAGGTGAAGATGCGCGGAATAATCCCTGCACCAGCAGCAAATACGACAGCCAAGAGGCCAGAGAAAATCGTAGAGTACAACGCCACCTTGCTGCCCACACTTCGTGCGTGCCGCGCAGAGCCAGCACCTAGTGCAGCACCAGTCAATGATTGCGCGGCAATGGCCAACGAATCCAAGATGAGGGACATGAAGTTCCACAGCTGCATCATGATCTGGTGACCGGCCAAAGAAGCGGTACCAACGCGGGAGACCACAGCCGTGGCGGTAAGAAACGCCACCTGGAAGCTAGCCGAACGCAAAATAAGATCGCGGCCTAAGATGAGCTGTTCGCGTACCACATGCCACTGAAAATGCCAGGAGCCGGTATGTTCCCTGTGCAATTCGCGGACGAATAGCGCAGCAATAATGCTCATGCCTAATACCGTGGCAATGGCCGAGCCTGCCAGCCCCCAGAAATGAACGAAGATGGGCACCGCAATAGCGCCGGGAATCATGCCCGACAAAGTAAAGTACAGTGGCTTCTTCGTATCTTGGACACCACGCATCCAGCCGTTTCCGGCCATCTCCACCAGAGTAACGGGAATAGCCAGAGCTGCGATACGCAGCCACAAGGCCGTCCCAGCGGCTGTAGTGGGATCACCAGTTAGAGCACGGGCAAATACTCCGCCGAAAATCCACATGATTACCGCGAGCAGCCCGCCTACTCCTAGAGCCACATAGGTGGCTTGCACGCCTTCAGCAACCGCAGCTTCGCGCTTGCCGGAGCCAAAGAGCCGAGCAGAGCGAGCGGTCGTGCCGTAGGACAAGAAAGTCAACTGCGTCGTCACCACGGAGTGAATTGTGGTGGCTGCAGCAAGCGAGGCGAGCTCTTGCGCACCAAGACGCCCGACAACCGCGGTATCTAGCAAAAGGTAGAGCGGCATGGCCGCAAGTACGCCAAGCGCGGGAAACGCGAGGCCAAAGACCTCGCGTGCGGTTACCGTGCCGGCGGTGGAGCGATCCTCAGCGTTCATTCCATCCGTCTGCCTATTTCTCATTGGATAGCGGCCACCAATTCCTTAATAATCTCTTCAGGGGCCCCGTGGGCGGTATAGCCCGCGGCCGGTACATGCCCGCCGCCGCCGAAGGTTAGCGCCACCGAAGAACAATCAATGCAAGAAGAACGCAAAGAAACCGCCCACACCTCCGGAGCTTGTTCCTTAAACACCACGCCGACGGTGGTTCCTTCAAGCGCGCGAACGAACTCCACTAGTGATTCGATAGCCGAATCGGAGTGTCCCTGGATATCTTCCAGCCGCGCGACGAGAATGCCTAGGGTGTGCTCCGCTACTTCTTCGAGGCGCAAACCGGCCAATACCCTACCGATCATCTGAAGATCGTCCGGAGTGGTGGAATCTAAAAGGTCAGCTGCGATCTGCTTGGTATCAAGATCGTAGTGCATGAGGCGGGTGGCGATATCATGCATAGCCGGTCTACCCCAGCGGAAGCTGCCAGTATCGGTCATCAAACCGGCATATAAGCAGTGCGCAATATGACGGTCAATCTGAATCTCCAGTGAATCCAGGATTCTCAGCAATACCACGGTGGTGGATTCACATTCAGTGTCCACCACATTGATCGCACCAAACCCTGGGTTAGAAGAATGATGGTCAATGCACAAAACCCGGCCCTGCTGGGCTAGCTGTTCAATCCGATCCGCAAAGAACCCCGTTCGGTCCAAAGAACCACAATCAACGGTGACGTAGAGGTCATAGCCTTCCGGCAGCTTACGACCAGTGGTGACGTCGTCGGCGGCAGGAATGGTGTAAAGGTTACGGGAAATTTCCCGCTCCTGGCCCACAACGGCACACACGTCTTTGCCCCGTTGACGCAGCGCGAGCAGCAACGCCGCAGCAGAGCCGATGGCATCGGCATCCGGCCGCAGGTGCGTCACAATGCAGATGCTGTGAGCATCGTGCAAAGCGGCAACTGCCGGCTCGTATTGCTTCTTGGTCACTTAGGCCTCGTCTTCATCGGAGGTTTTATACGGGTTCGCATCCCCTGCCGGCTGGGCGTTTTCCTTCAGCTTTGCCAGTTCTTCATCGCGGGCGCGAGCACGGGCCAGAAGTTCTTCCATATGAGCAGAGGCCTCCGGAACGGTATCGACCTCGAAGGTTAGCGTCGGGGTAAACCGCACCGAGAGTTGATCGCCCACAATCTTGCGCAGCTGACCTTTAGCGCGTTTGAGGGCTTCTTCTGCTTGTGCGAAATCTGGCTCGGAGTCGATGTCTTTTCCGCGCACGGTATAAAAAACGGTGGCATCGTGCAGGTCGCCCGTCACTCGAGTATCCGTAATGGTCACCAACTCGAGGCGGCGATCCTTAATCTGGCGTTCGATGGCGCTTGCCACGATTTCCTGAATGCGCTTGGCCATGCGCGCTGCGCGTGCGTGATCGACCATGTGAACCTCCCAGCTCAAAAAGAATCTATCTCTAAAATTACCGCCAACCGGTAGAAGAAACCACCAGTTTAGTGCCGAATCGCGGACAATGAAAACCCGTCGCGGCAGCGCCTGTAGGCAGCGGCACCCACGGCGCCCTCAACTCACAGACGCAGAAATAGCACAAGGCCCGCTTCCAATCTCCCCGGGCCTTCCCTACTGTGTGCTGGCAGCACATGCAGTGGGGACGGCGGGAGCGGAAGCGGGCCTTGAGACGGCGACGTTTAGTCGCGCGGAACCTCGACCTCTTCGTAGGCCTGGATGATGTCGCCTACCTGGATATCCGGGTAAGAGAGCACCATACCGCACTCGTAGCCGGCCTTGATCTCGGTTGCGTCGTCCTTTTCGTGACGCAAAGACTCAATCTTGGCATCGGCAGTGATGACGTTGTTATCGCGCAGCAGGCGAACCTTGCCGTTGCGGACAACCTTGCCCTCGGTAACCATGCAGCCGGCGATGGTACCCACCGCGGAGGACTTGAACAGGGCGCGGATTTCGGCCGCACCGGTGTCGCGTTCCTCGTAAATCGGCTTGAGCATGCCCTTGAGCGCAGCCTCGACCTCTTCGATGGCCTTGTAGATGATCGTGTAGTAGCGAATATCCACGCCCTCTTGGGTGGCCATCTCCGTCGCCTTGCCTTCCGCACGGGTGTTGAAGGCAATAATGACGGCATCGGAAGCCGCTGCGAGAGATACGTTGGTCTCGGTCACAGCACCGACACCACGGTCGATGATGTTGAGCTCAACTTCGTCCTCGGTCTTGATATCCAGCAGGGCATCTTCCAGTGCCTCGACGGAACCGGCGTTGTCGCCCTTGAGGATGAGGTTGAGGGTCGAAGTCTCCTGCAATACCTTGTCCAGATCCTCCAGGGAGACGCGCTTGCGCTGCTTGGCCTGCAGGGCAGAGCGCTTGCGAGCATCACGCTGGTTAGCAATCTGGCGGGCGACGCGGTCGTCTTCCACCACGAGCAGGTTATCGCCTGCACCCGGCACACCGGACAGACCCTGGACCTGCACCGGACGGGATGGGCCAGCCTCTTCGACATCTTGGCCAAACTCATCGAGCATGCGGCGGACACGACCGTGCGCATCACCGACGACGATGGAGTCACCCACGTGCAAGGTACCGCGCTGAATGATGACCGTTGCCACCGGACCACGGCCGCGATCCAGGTGCGACTCAATGGCCACGCCCTGTGCGTCCATGTCAGGGTTAGCGGTCAGCTCCAAGGCGGCATCCGCGGTCAAGATGACCGACTCAAGCAACTGGTCAATGTTCTTGCCCTGCTTCGCGGAGATATCCACGAACATGGTGTCACCGCCGTACTCTTCCGGAACTAGGCCGTACTCGGTGAGCTGGCCACGGATCTTATCCGGCTGAGCTTCCGGCTTATCCACCTTGTTCACAGCCACGACGACCGGAATATCGGCAGCCTTGGCGTGGTTGATGGCCTCCACAGTCTGCGGCATAACGCCGTCATCGGCGGCAACCACGAGGATGGCCAAGTCGGTGGACTTAGCACCACGGGCGCGCATGGCGGTAAAGGCCTCGTGGCCCGGGGTATCCAGGAAGGTGATGGTGCGCTCGCCGTCCACGTCCACCGTGGTTTGATAGGCACCAATGCCCTGGGTGATGCCGCCTTCCTCGCGGGCGCCCTCGTTGGTCTTACGGATGGCGTCCAACAGGCGGGTCTTACCGTGGTCAACGTGACCCATAACGGAGACGACTGGAGGACGATTCTCCAGTGCTTCCTCGCCGCCTTCGTCCTCGCCGAACTTCAGGTCGAAGGACTCGAGCAGCTCGCGGTCCTCGTCTTCAGGGGAGACGACCTCGACGTTGTAATTGATCTCGGAGCCAAGCAGCTGCAACGTATCTTCCGATACGGAAGCGGTTGCCGTCACCATTTCACCGAGGTTGAACAGTGCCTGCACCAGTGCTGCCGGATCCGCGCCGATCTTCTCGGCGAAGTCAGACAGGGATGCGCCACGACGCAGGCGGACGGTCTGGCCCTTGCCATCTGGCAAGCGCACGCCGCCTACGACATGCTTTTGCTGCTCCTCGTACTCATGGCGCTTCTGACGCTTGGACTTCTTGCCTTTACGTGGAGCGCCACCTGGACGGCCGAATGCACCCGCGGTGCCGCCGCGACGTCCGCCGCGTCCGCCTCCGCGGAAACCGCCTGGACGGCCACCACCTGGGCCACCGTGACCCGGACCGCCGCGACCGCCGCGACCGCGACCACCACGTCCACCGCCGCTCGGTGCCTTAGACGGCATCGACGCAGGGTTCGGGTGGGACGGCATCATGGCCGGGGATGGACGACGACCGCCGCCACCCTGGTTATTGCCACCCTGGCGGTTATTTCCGCCCTCGTTCTGGCCACCGCGCTTACCGCGGTTATCGCCTGGCTTATTGCCGCCACGCTGACCCTTGGAACCGCCTGGACGGGGGCCCGGACGGTTGTCGCCGCCACCCGTGGAGAACGGGTTATTGGCTACGCGACGGGAACCGCCTGGCTTCGGCATTGGACGAGGCATGGAATTGCCTGGGGTCGGGCGCTCGCCCGACTTCTTGCCGCCAGCCTGGTCTGGCTTCGGTGCGCCCTGGCCAGGCTTCGGTGCAGCAGGCTTAGCACCAGGCTTCGGGGCCTGAGCACCTGGCTTCGGGGCAGCTGGCTTTGCGCCGGGCTTAGCAGCAGCACCCTGTCCCGGCTTCGGTGCGCCCTGGCCAGGCTTCGGTGCAGCGGCCTTCGCGCCTGGCTTTGGCGCCTCTGCGCCCGGCTTGGGGGCAGCGGGCTTCGCACCCGGCTTAGGGGCGCTCGCCTTTGCGGTGCTCTTAGCGGCACCCTTGGCAGGCTTATTGTCTTGCTTCTTTTCGGCGGCGTCATCGCCGCCGGACTGTGCTTCATAATGAGCTCGCATCTTCTTAACCACCGGCGGTTCGATGGTGGAAGAAGCAGTCTTTACAAACTCACCCTGTTCTTTCAGGGTGGCGAGCAGTTCCTTGCTGGTTACTCCGAGCTGCTTTGCGAGCTCGTGAACACGTAGCTTTCCGGGCACTTGTCTCCTCTTGGTATCGACTAGGAGTCAAGGCCGCGGAAACTGGCCTGACCCCTAGTTAGGTGTGTAGGACTTTCATCGCTGATGCTTCATCGTTGTGCGCTCATCAGTGTTCGGTCTTCCTTTGTAACTCTGGTTCGTACGAATCCAACGCGGCGTTTTCCGCGCTAGGTACCTGTCCGCTATGCGCTTCCAAGTACTGCCGTACCTGACCTGTGTCCACGGGTGCGGACGTGCGAAGCGCGCGCTTGAAGGCGCGTTTGCGCTCCGCTAGCTCGAGTGCAGAAAGAGTGGGGCTAATCCACGCCCCGCGGCCGGGAAGCCGGCGGTGTGGATCTGCTACCAGACGGCGGCCGTGCGGATCATCGTGGTCAATGACCACCCGTAGCAAGTCCGTATCTGGCAGGCGGCGGCGAGTAGCGATGCAGGTCCGGAGTCTTAGTCTCTCAGACATTCAACTCCTTACTTTTCGCGTCGCCAATATGCCCCAATCTGCAACTGGGCCGTTTACTAGCCTACGCTACAAAAGCGCAGATCCTTAATTAGCGTCAGCGTCCGAGTGAATATCGATCTTCCAACCGGTCAAACGGGCAGCTAGACGGGCATTCTGCCCCTCTTTACCAATAGCCAGGGACAGCTGATAATCCGGCACCACCACGCGCGCGATTTGCGCCTCATTGTCTACAACGGTGACCTTGACCACCTTCGAGGGAGCCAATGCGTTGCCTACGTAGACCGTTGGATCCTCGCTGAAGTCGATAATGTCAATCTTCTCACCGCCGAGCTGGCGCATGATGTTGTTGACGCGCTGACCGCGCGGGCCGATGCAGGCTCCCTTAGCGTTCAGGCCCTTGGCATGGCCCACAACGGCCACCTTGGAGCGGTGTCCCGCCTCGCGGGCGATGGCAATCATTTCTACGGTGCCATCAGCAACTTCTGGAACTTCGAGCTCGAAAAGGCCACGCACCAGCTCCGGGTGGGTGCGGGAGAGATTGATCTGTACTTGGGCGCCGTTGCGGTTAACGCCTACGACATAGGCCTTAATGCGGTCACCATGCTCGAGCTTTTCTCCCGGAATCTGCTCGGCCGGCAGCAAGATGCCGTCTTGGGACTCCAGCTCAGAGCCCAGCTGGACCACGACGATGCCGCGGGCATTAGCGCGCGCATCACGCTGGACGATGCCGCTGACAACGCGACCGGTAAGCTCCGAATAGGAATCGTAGGTGCGCTCTGCCTCGGCCTCGCGCAGCTTGCGCAGGATGGCCTCGCGCACGGCCTGCGCGCCCACACGTCCAAAGTTTTCCGGGGTGTCATCATATTCGGTGGTTACTTCCCCAGTTTCTGGGTCGCGCTCCGAGACAATGACGCTGACCGCACCGGTGGTGGCGTCGATATCGACGCGGGACTTGGCGCCTTCTACCTTGCCGCCAGCATTAGACTCGCGGTAATCCAGGTAGGAATACAACAAGGCACCCGCAATCGCTTCCAGCAAGTCCTTTACGGGGACGTTGCGCTCGGACTCGATGGTACGAAGTGCCTGTAGATCAATATTCACTTGTCATTCCTCTCGGTTGCCGGTTAATTCTCGGCTTCTTCAAACGTCTTGCGCACTGCCTCTAACTCTTGTTCGGACGGCTGTGCAAACTCAATTTCTACCACTGCCCGGGCAATGTTTTCCAATCGTTCGGCGCGCGCCTGCACGTCCTTTTTGCTTGCCGTGATGAGAATTACGGCATCGGCGGCGTCGTTAAGCGCGCCAATGCGCGCCGAGTGCGTCTTGCCATCGCCAAGGTCAAAGGAGACCTTGCGCCCCCGATTGCGGCGCCAGTGGCGCGGGGCGGTTAACGGCAAGTCCACGCCGGGGGTGGAGACCTCCAAGGTATAGCCTGCACCGAAGTTCAGCTCTCCTTGCGCTTCCTTGTCATCAAAGAAGGCAGAAATCTCGTTGGATACTTCCTCCAACACATCGGAGCTAGGACGCTTATCGCCGTCAATACGGATAATGACCTGGGATTTCTTTCCCGCCTTGGTGGTTTTAATGTCTTCTACGTCCAATCCCCGCTCAGCCAGTTTGGGTTGTAGGAGATCGGTCAATTGTTGTGCATCTGGGAAAGCCATGTGCACTAGCCTACGTGCTACGGGGTACAGTCTTTTGCGTGAACCGCCGACGAATAGCTTTAACCCTCGTAGCCACAACCGCCGCCCTGCCCGCCTTGGCTGGGTGCCAAGCGGTTGATTCCGTCGTCGACTATTTTGGCCCGCGGCCAGAAAGCAGGCTACTGGCGCTTGCCGACGCCGCCGCCACCGACGCCTTATCCCTCAGAGGCGTCGATGACCATGCCGCAGGGCTGCGCAACTCCCAGGCGGACGCCCTTTATGCCGAAATTACACGGCTATGTGGCACGGATGATGCTGGCAATCCTCCACGCTCCTGCGAGGTAGAGCGTCCTACCGAGGCCAATCACGCCGCAGACTCTGGCGAAATTATGGAAAATGCCGCCTCCGCAACAACAGAGGCGGCCGATGAAGTCACCGTCGAATCGCGCACCCTAGTTACCGAGCAGGCCATCGCGCTCAATGCTTGGCTGCCTGGCGATGCCCCCGATATTCCCGAGCTTTCCCAACCGGAGCAAAAGAGCGCTGCTAATCTCTTGAGTTGGGAGTATGAGCAGGTATACGGCCTAGATTTCGCCCGCGCCTACGTTGGCCCCGAACACGAGGAAAAGGTGGATCATCGCCTAGCCGTTCATCATCGCCGCATCGACGCCCTCCAGGACGCACTAGCCCGCTACGGCAACACGCCGCAGCCGGAGCCGGCTTATGCCTCCGGAGAGCAAGAACTGCCCCACGATTCCGCTTCCGCCCTGGCCTTTATCGATGGCCTTGCCGAACACGACGGCCGCAAGTGGTCCGCTGCCGCTACGGGTGCAGCGCAAGAAGAGTCCCCGGATCAGGAATGGGTTACTTGGCTCATTGGCATCGCGGCGGAGTCCCACGGTATGCACTAGACCACAGCCGCCCCAACCAGCCCCACCTGTCCATCCCCTGGCAATGGGCCAGCGAAATGACAGCTACCTCTACGACGCCATGCATTGCCTCGGTTCCTCTAGCGTGCGTAGGTTGGGTCACCATGAGCTTGCAGGAGATTCCGCAAGCTAGACAGACACAAAGAGAAGGAGTTTCCTCTCAATGCGTTCTAAGAAGACCATGTTGACCGTTTCCGCCGCAGCTCTCGGCCTTGCTGGCTTGGCCGCGCCTGCCGCTACCGCCGCACCGGCTAGCGCCTGGGACCAGGTAGCCGCCTGCGAGTCCGGCGGTGATTGGCACATCAATACCGGAAATGGTTACCAGGGCGGCCTGCAGTTCAACCCGCAGACCTGGGCCGCCAATGGCGGCACCCAGTACGCCGCAACCGCTGACCAGGCAACCCGCGAGCAGCAGATTGCCGTGGCCGAAAGCGTCCTAGCCACCCAGGGTGCTGGTGCCTGGCCCAACTGCGGCGCCCCCGTCGCCGGCTAGATTCTAGCCTCGGCATTTAACACGAAGCCGGCCTCCTCCCTTACTCCGCGGGGTTTCGCGGAATGGGGAGGAGGCCGGCTTTTTGTGCTTCATCTAGATGGCTAGCATGCAGCCATGGTGACTTTAGGCCTCGTGCTTGGCGATGTTCCAGGCATACATCATCAACAGCACTTGTAGCGGCTGGCGGATGATGTGGTAGATCTTCTTTGGCCACCCTGCCTTACGCTCAATCCAAGCGTGGTACATATTAGCCGGCCACACCGCAGCAAAGAGTGCGAGTGCGGAAGCACCGCCGAAGCCGCGGGTGGCGCGGCGGCGAAGCAAAGCACCGGTGGCAATCTCCCACAGGCCCGAAGCAAAGTTATAGAAGCGCGCAGGGCCTGGCAGTTGCGGCGGAACAATGGATTCGAAAGTCTTCGCCTTCACAAAGTGCAGTACGCCCATTGCTGAAAGCACGGTGGAAAGCCCATTCTTTTGAAAGTTCATGCCTTCCACGGTACCCCGCCGCGCAGAGGTTGGTCTTATTTAACCACGCACGAGCTCGAGGATCTTGTCCACGATGTCCTCGGCTGGAACCTCGAGGGTCTCACCACCGCGGATGCGCAACTCGATTTTCCCTTCCTTGAAGGCACGGCCCAAGATGGCCACGAAGGGCATGCCAAGGAGCTCTGCATCCTTGAACTTCACACCTGGGGAAACCTTTGGGCGGTCATCGAAGAGCACCTCGAGCCCCTTGGCAGATAGCTCCTCTACCAGCTTGTCGCCGGCCTCCATGGCGGCGGCGTCTTTGTTAGCCACGGCCACGTGCACTTGGTAAGGCGCGACGGCAACCGGCCAATTGAGGCCCTTGTCATCGTGGCGCTGCTCAGCCAGTACGGCCAACATGCGGGTGATGCCAATGCCATAGGACCCCATGGTAGGAACGGCACGCTTGCCGTTTTCATCCAAGATTTGCACGTCAAAGGCCTCGGTGTATTTGCGGCCCAGCTGGAAGATATGGCCGAGCTCAATGCCGCGCTCCAAGGTCAGGGTGCCTTGGTTATCAGGAGCCAGGTCGCCTTCTTTAACCTCTGCGGCCTCAATGAACTCATCCACGGTGAAATCGCGGCCGGCCACACAGTCAACCACGTGGCGATCACTCGCATCGGCGCCGGTAATCCACGCCGTACCCTTGACCACGCGCGGATCGGCCAAGACCTTAATGCCATTGGCGTTCAAGGCGCGCGGGCCAACATACCCCTTGACCAAGAAGGCATTGTCAGCAAAGTCCTTGTCCCCGGCCAACTCAAACTCCACCGGCTCGAGTGCGGCCTCAAGGCGCTTTTCATCCAGCTCGCGATCGCCAGGGATGAGAACGGCCGCCAACTCCGACTCGCGCTCTTCGCTCTCCGCGGTCGGGTGGTAGAGCTTGACCATCATGCACTTGAGGGTATCTGCAGCGGTGGCCTCGCGGCCGTCGACAGTAATTCCTGCGCCCTGGGCCCATTCGACCAGCTTCTCAATGGTCTCTGCTCCCGGGGTGTCATACTCCTGTGCCTCTGGCTGGCCCTCAATATCCTTCTCCGCCGGTGCTGGGGTCACCACGGCCTCGACGTTGGCTGCGTAGTCCCCCTCGGTGGAGCGCACAAAAGTATCCTCGCCCACTTCAGAGACGGCGAGGAATTCCTCGGAGGCGGAGCCTCCCATGGCACCAGAGGTGGCCTTACAGATGGCGTAGTCAATCTCTAGGCGGTTGAAGATATTCTGATACGCCTTGCGGTGGCGGCCGTAGGACTCGTCCAAGCCCTCATCGGTCATGTCGAAGGAGTAGGAATCCTTCATCGTGAATTCGCGGCCACGCAGCACACCAGCGCGAGGGCGCTCCTCATCGCGGTACTTGGTCTGAATCTGGTACAGCGTGACCGGAAAATCCTTATAGGAGGAATACATATCCTTGACCGCACTGGCAAACATTTCCTCGTGGGTAGGTCCAAGCAGCATATCTGCGTTCTTGCGGTCCTTCAGGCGGAAGAGGTTATCGCCGTATTCCACCCAGCGGTTGGTCTTTTCATAAGGCTCGCGCGGCAGCAGGGCAGGAAATAGCATTTCCTGGCCGCCAATGGCGTCCATTTCCTGACGGACTACATCTTCAATCTTGCGCAGGGTGCGCAGCCCTAACGGCAGCCAGGTATAAACGCCCGGCGCGACGCGGCGTACATAACCGGCGCGTACGAGCAGCTTGTGGCTAGGGACCTCGGCATCGGCGGGGTCCTCACGGAGGGTACGGAGAAATAGTTCAGAAAGGCGGGTAATCATGCACAAAAATATACCCCGCTACCCTGTATATATGCTCATTATCCTCCCTCCTTCAGAAACTAAAGCTCATGGCGGTACGGGACAGCCCCTTGACTTCAGCCAGCTGTCCTTTCCGCAATTGCATGCCACCCGGCAAGAAATTGCCGCTGAACTGCAGTCTCTTCCGGTAGACGAGGCCATGGAGGTACTCAAGCTTTCGGAAAAGCTACGCGGTGAGGCCGAATCCAACCAGGGGCTTTTCACCACCCCCACCATGCCAGCCGTGTTGCGCTATACCGGCGTGCTTTTTGATGCCTTGGATGCCCCTTCCCTGCCCACGTGGGATCGCCTTGCTATTGGTGACGCCCTCTTTGGCATCCTCCGCGCCAGCGACCCCATTCCGCATTACCGACTTTCGGGAGGCTCGAAGCTTGGCGGCCGCACCATGAAGTCACGCTGGGGCACACAGATCACGCAGGCGCTCGAGGGGGTAGACGAGCTTCTTGTGGATCTGCGCTCGGGCACCTACCAGCAGCTCGGCCGCGTAAAGGATGCGGTAACGGTACGGGTGGAAAGCGTGCAGGACGATGGATCGCGCAAGGTGGTCAGCCACTTCAATAAGCACTACAAGGGCCTTTTAGCCCGCGAGTTAGCGCTCTCGCCTGCTGACGCCTATTGCGCCGCCGACGTTGCCGCCATTGCGCGCGCCGCGGGTATGACAGTTGAGGAGCCGGGGCCTGGGTCGAGTGAGCTCACGCTCGTCGTCAAGCGCTAAGCCCACCGCAAACTACTCAGCACAGCTTGCCTAGCGCAGCTGTGGGTTATACAGCAGGCTGTTGCGCTGTACCGAACATTCCGTAGCCACGCGGACCGAACGGGCAACATGCCCGGACTCGCGCAGGGGATAAAGCTGGCTTACTACCCTATCGCGCAGATCCCAAGGCGAGATGGTGTTGAGGTAAATTTTGGTACCGCCTTCGAATCCGGCAAGGGTGGAAATGCGGAGCTTGATGAGGATGCGCCATGGCTGAGCGACGTCGACGTCGGCAGGCTTGTGGTGCCACTCCTCATTGCAGGGCACCTCGCGGCCTACTGCGGCGTGGGCGGCGTGAACAAGGTCGCTCATGGCGCGGATTTCCTCTTCTGACTGCCGCCACGGCTCACAGGTCGCGGACTTGGAGTAGACCTCCAAGGTGGGATAGCGGTGCCCAAAGCCGGCGAAGAGAACGGCATGGTCATTTTCCGCGACGATGAGGTTGCGGCTAGCGGCATAGTCCACCGCCCACTCGTTGTACATGTTCATATTGCTGCGCAGCATCTGTACCTCTCGGTGGGAGGCCATGCCGCGGTCATCGATGGCAACGAGTTGCTTGTGCAAGTGCTCAAAGGAGGCGCCGGCTGGCTGCAGCCAGTTTTGGAAGGCCACCACATAGGGAGCGTAGCGGTTGCGCTCGTAGAGGTCCCGCATGGCATCGATAGTCAGCTGCATAAAAAGCAGGTGCTCTTCGGTGCTTAGGGTGCCAGAAGATACCACGTGCGAATCATCCTGTGCACCGCGCTCAAAATGGCGGCCGGCCACGATGACATCGTGGCCTCCTGCGAAGAAGCCCGCCGCCTGTTCTATAAGTTCCTCTTCGCTTGCCTCAGGCAGGTGCGCTGCCTTTCGCTTCGTGCGCACGATATTGAGCACATGTTCCCGGCCAGCAGGATCGGCAAGGTAATTGTCCATGCGCTGTCGGGTCTCAGCATCCATGTCGAAGCCGTAGTTAGCGCGCCAGTAGTCATAGGAGACAATTTCAAACAGATTGGGGATGCGGCGAAAAGCCGGCACGGTGTGACCGTACTCGCTCAAGGGCAATCCACGCACAATCCCGCCGGAAGGCAGGATGCGGGCCTTTTCCGGCGGGGTATCAGTTATGCGACCTGAGCAAAAGGCGCAGCGATGGGTGAAGTCTTCTTCGTGCAAGGGCTGCGGGTTAGCCACCGGTGTGGACAAGGGGCGGTTGCCCCGGCCCGGCACGGTCCACACCTCGGTCCCGGAGAACGGGTTGACCTGCTTAACCGTCCCATCCCGCATGGTCTGGATGGGTTCTATGCGGGCAAAAAGTGCATCACTCATGCTCACTAGGATAGTAACGCCTAGTAGCTATTTCGCAACAGAGCGACGACGCGCCACCGCACAGGACCCACCAACGGTGAGCACGATCATCACGATTAGAACGACAGCGGCGACAGCTCGAGATTGCTCATCACCACTGCGGTTGACGCCCATTACTAGCCCCCAAGCGTTGGCATCAGGCAGCACGCGGAGGATAGCCTTAGCCCAAGGAGCGCTAACGGCATCGAGGGCGGTTTCAATGACGAAATACTCTGCCACGAGAATCATCGCTGCGAATGCACCACTGCGCAAAAGGTAGGCCAAGCTGGTAGCTAACAGGATAAAGACAGTCCACTCAACATAGCCAAGGATGAACCCATTGTTATCCGGCCAATGCATGAAGCTGTCAAAATTGAAATCACCTCCGAAGGCAGTAATCAACAGCGTGGCTACCACCATGCCCAGTGTGGCCGCGAGTAGTAGCGAAAAGGTGATGATGAAAAATTGGCTCAGCACTATACCTACGCGGCGATTTGATGAGAGGTATGACCATGAAACTGTTCCATTACTTTGGTCGCCGCCTACCATCATGGCGGCAGCAAACACCATCACGACAATGGCGAGTGAACCGGAAATGGACACATCGACAGCCTCGAACTTGCCGTCGACCGTACCATTGAAGTCATTCGCCCAAGCCAACAAAACAGCGCCGGCAGCCATGCCAGCTGAAACTACGGCGAGGTATATCCAAGTAGAGCGGAGCGAAAATAGTTTCCGGGATTCAGAAATCAGAGCGTTCATGTGAATCTATCCTTTGCAGATGGAGCGTAGTGTGCAGGTGAAAAACTATGCAGAGCGGTAGGCCACGTGGTCGGCGGTGGCGCCGAGGTAGGCCTCTTCCAGGGAGGGCTGCTTGCGTTCCAAGCTGGAGATGAGAATGCGGTTATCCAGACAGATGCGGCCGATGTCGGAGCCTTCGAGACCGCGCACGCGCAGGACCTCACCGTCAAAGGAGGTCTCCGCATCGGTGCCGTGCAACAGCCGCAGGAGTTCATCGGGCCGGTCCACAATCACTTCGAGGCTTGCGCCTCCCGTGCCGTTGACGAACTCCTCCACGGTGCCCTCGCCCAGCAACTTGCCCTTGCCGATGACCACGAGGCGATCTGCGGTGAGCTGCATTTCCGAAAGCAGGTGGGAGGAAACCAGCACGGAGCAGCCGGCCTCGGCGAATTCGCGGATACGGGCACGCATCCAGTGCACGCCTTCGGGGTCGAGGCCGTTGACGGGTTCGTCAAGAAGCAAGTGCTTCGGCTCGCCGATGAGCGCACAAGCAAGGCCCAGGCGCTGCTTCATGCCTAACGAATAGCCGCCCACGCGCTTGGTGGCTACCTGGGTAAGGCCGACGCGGTCCAGGGTGTCATCCACGTGGTTCATAGACACGCCCTGCAACGCGGCCATGTAGCCCAGGTGAGCACGGGCGCTGCGGCCCGAGTGGAACCAGTTGGCGTCCAACAAGGTGCCCACCGTGGTAGCAGGATTGGACAGTTCACGGAAAGGCGTGCCATCAAAGGTCGCGGTGCCGGAAGTCGGATTCTCTAGGCCCACGCACATGCGCATGGTGGTGGATTTGCCAGAACCATTCGGTCCGAGGAAGCCGGTGACTTGGCCGTCTGGGACCTCAAAGGAGAGGTCATCTACTGCTTTAAAGGAACGGAAATTCTTGGAAAGGTGTGAAACTTTGAGCATGGTTTCCATCGTGCCGCCTGACCAGCACGAAGTAACCATCCTCGGGAGTGATTTAGCAGGTCATACCTAGGGATGAGACAGCAGCTCCTCCACCGAAACCACGCCATGAGTAAGGGCGTAGAGCACAGCATGCACACGGTCGCGCGAGCTGGTCTTAGTAAGAATATGGCGCACGTGGGTCTTGACCGTGGCCATGGAGACGAACTCGCACTCCGCGATTTCGGTATTCGAATACCCCAGTGCCATCAGCTTAAGGACGTCCAGCTCGCGTGGTGTGAGTTCTTCGGCCGGAGGGACGGTAGCTGCTGCCGCAACGGGGGTGGCATGTGAATCGGGCTGTGCTGCAGACTGCTCGTTGCGCAGTTGCTGCAGCACCTGGGCGGTAATGCGCGGCGAAAGCACCGCCTCGCCGGAATGTACGGTACGAATAGCGGCGAGGAGTTCCTCCGGTTCAACGTCTTTGAGCAGGAATCCGGAGGCCCCAGCGGAAATTGCTCCGTGGACAAAATTCTGGTCATCGAAGGTGGTTAACATAATGACCTGGGTGTCCGGGAATTCCGGCAGCAGCCTTTCTGTGGCGGCGATGCCATTGACGCGGGCCATCTGGACATCCATGAGCACAATATCAGCAGGTTGCGCGCGGGCAAGGTCGAGGACTTCATCGCCATCGGATGCCTGCCAGGCAACGTCCAAATCTTCTTGGGAGCCAAGGAGCATGGCGAACCCGGCGCGCACGAGGGGCTGATCATCGACTAGGCCGATACGGATGGGGCCAGCGGGCGCGCCTGTTGGCTGCTCAGGGTTAGTCATTGGGTACCTCCACGGTAATAAAGAAGTGTCCATCCTCGGTGCGGGTAGCAACGCTGCCGCCATAGGCCTTGACACGTTCGCTCATTCCAATAAGTCCGTAGCCGGGCTTGTGATTATCCGGCATGCGTGCGGCCGGATTTTCGGCACTCAATACTAGGCCGTTTCCAGTAGAGCGAAAGCGCAGTACTCCCCTTTTATCACGCGAATGCTTGATCATATTGGTCAAAAGTTCTTGCACCACGCGGTAGACGGTGAACTGGTATAGCTCGTCACTTTCGGTCGGCAGATCCTCCAGCCCGTGCACGGTGATATCGAAACCGGTCCGGCGCGCTTCCGAAATAAGTCCTGCAATATCGCTTGCACCAGGCGCCTTGGTATCGGCGCGGGAATCACCATCTCGCAGCACGGAGAGCAATCCGCGCATCTGTTTGAGGGAATCGCGGGAGGTAGAGGCGATGGTTTCCAAGGCTTCTGTGGCCGCTGCGGGATTTTTGGCGGCGGCGAACCGGGCGCCGTCGGCAAGGGCAATAACGCCCGCTAAATTATGCGCCACAATGTCATGCATCTCGCGAGCAATGCGGTTGCGCTCTACCGCGCCAGCCATCTCCGCACGTTCAACCAGCAGCTGCTGGTCCTCACGCTTTTTGCGGTCATTGGTGCCAAGCAAGAAGAAAAAGCCCATAACCGGCCACGCGATGATAACGACGGAGGCTAAGGACACTAGGGGATCAATCTGTGCCCCCTCGAGCCCAAAATCAATATCACTAAAGATCAGATTGCCAAAGTGCTGCGCCCACACCGAAAAAAGGGTGCCTACGCCTATCCAGACAATCCATACACGGCGCAAGCGTTTCGGGGAATGCGCTCCAATGAGAAAAACGCAATACGCCAAGGGGAATGCATGGACATTACCCAACGCGGCCAAAGGGGTAAAAAGACACAGGGTAAAAACAATAGCGATTGCGCCTATCGCCTTTTCCTTCAATTTAGGATGCAGCCACAACGCCAATGGAAGAACCGTGGCGTAAAGAACTAAGACGCCCTTTTGAAAGAAGGAATGCCTGTCCATTACATCGGAAGCATAAGGAGCGGAAGAAAACCAGAAAAACAGTGGAATGATAATTCTCCACGGTGGGCCTACCCAGGCACGAACCGCATCCGGCCATAGCTTCTTCATGGCTTTCTAGGCTAGCGCAGGCTCTAGCCCATAGTCCTCATCCCTGGGGCTGACTAGACTGGCGGGCATGCAGCACGAGTTCTTTGAGGTTGATGTTTTTGCCACGGGTGCCTTTAACGGCAATGCCTTGGCGGTGGTTGCGGGCGCCGATGGCCTAAGTACCGAGCAGATGCAAGCAATCGCAAACTGGACCAACTTTTCTGAGACCACTTTCCTGTTAGAGCCCAGCGACGCCCGTGCCGACTACCGCGTGCGCATTTTCACCCCCTATGAAGAGTTTGATTTTGCTGGCCATCCAACCTTGGGCAGCGCTGCCGCGTGGCGGGCGCTGGGCAACAAGCCGCGGACGGAGGGACGTCTCGTCCAGGAGTGCGGCGCGGGGTTGATGACCGTCCGCGAAGAGGGCGATGTCTTGTCCTTTGCTACCCCGCCGCTGCGCCGCGAAGAACCGCTAAGCCCGGCGGATCTGAAGGAGGCCTGCGGTGGGCTGGGGCTAGATAGCGCGGATATTGTGGACCATGGCTGGGTGGACAATGGCCCGGGCTGGCGCCTGCTCCAATTACGCGATGCCGAGGCGGTGCGTACGGTTAAGCCCCAGGGCGAGCGCCCCAAGGTCGGCGTTGTGGGCCTTAATCCCAACGCCGCAGGGGGCGAGCCGGCCTATGAGGTGCGGGCCTTTACCACGCAATTCGAAGACCCAGTCACCGGTTCTTTCAATGGCGGCGCCGCGCAGTTTATGCGCTCGCGCAACTTGGTGCCGGCGCGCTATACCGCAACACAAGGCAGCCAAATAGGCCGGGCGGGCGAAGTATTTATCAACGATGACGGCACGGATATTTGGGTAGGCGGCCGCGCCCAGATTCGCGTGCGCGGAACACTGGAGGTTTAAATGCAGCTACACCACGATTTTGCCCAGAAGCTTCCCCACTTGGTTCGCCCCACCGAGGGTGAGGAGCAGCCGAACCCAGAGATGGTAATCCTCAACGAGGAACTGGCCAGGCAGTTGGGCTTTGACCCGGACTGGCTGCGCTCCTCCGAGGGCATGGATTTCCTTACCGGCCGCGCGGGCGGCCACGCCATGGCCTATTCCGGCTTCCAATTCGGTGCGTTTAACCCGCAGATGGGAGACGGCCGGGCCATGCTTTTGGGCGAGGTGGATAAGGACGGGCGGCTATGGGATCTCCATGCCAAAGGAACTGGACTTACTCCCTTTTCCCGCCTCGGGTCCGATGGCCGCGGAACGCTGTCTTCCATGCTGCGCGAGTACCTAGTCTCTGAGGCTATGCATGCCTTGGGTGTTCCCACCACCCGGGCGCTGGCAGTCATCTCCACCGGACGGCCCATTCAGCGCGGGCACGTGCAACCGGCCGGCATTGTGGTACGCGTGGCAGCCAGCCATATCCGCGTCGGCACCTTTCACCTAGCCGCGCAGACGGATTACACCCGGCAGTTGGCCGACTATGCCATTGCGCGCCACTACCCTGGCGCGGACTACCAGGAATTTTTCACCCAGGTGATGGATGCGCAGATCCGCACCGTGTCCCAGTGGATGCGCTTGGGCTTTATCCACGGCGTGATGAATACGGATAACACCACCATCTCTGGCGAAACCATTGACTATGGCCCCTGCGCCTTCATGGAGGCCTATTCGCCCGCGACGGCCTTTTCCAGCATCGATAGGCAAGGCCGTTATGCCTTTGGCAATCAACCTTCCATCCTGGGATGGAACCTGGCCCGCTTGGCGGAATCCCTCCTGCCGCTTTTTGATATAGACATGAATAAGGCCATGGACTTCGCCCAAGAATCCATCAACGGCTTTACCGAGCGCTTTGAGGACCAGCACAGGGCAGATTTAGCAAAGGCTTTGGATACCTCTCAAGAAGTCGCTTCTTCTTATGCGGCTGCCATGCAGCTCAACGGCCCAGATATCACGCAGGCTCACCGCGCTCTTGCCGACGCCGCCGCGGGCCACCCCATCCACGCCCGCGAGCTCTTTGCTGAGGGAGACTTCTTGGACGACTACCTTGCGTCCTCTCCTGATCCTTCCCGTGTTGATAGGGCCGTGCCGCGGGTTATCCCGCGCAACCTCGCCGTAGAATCCGCGCTGGATGCTGCCGAACGCGGGGAGTTGGGCCCGTATCAGGAGCTTCTCCACGCGGTCACCCACCCGTGGGAGCCCAACCCAACGTTCGAATCGCCGGATCCTAATGGGCTCCAGGGCTACCTCACCTACTGTGGCACCTAGGGCTGCCTTTACCTGCTTAGTAGACACGGAACCCCGCACCGCAAACGTGGCGGTGCGGGGTGTGTAGCGAGGAAAGCTAGCTCTTAGCGGTCCAGCTTCAGGGTCTTCTGGGTGTACTCCCACATCTCGTCGTACAGCTTCTCATCGTTGCTCAGCTTGATGCCATAAGACGGAACCATCTCGCGGATCTTGTCTGCCCAATCAATCATGTGCTCGCCGAAGCAACGCTCCAGCAGCTCCAGCATGACGGCCGGGGCAATGGATGCCCCCGGGGAAGCGCCGAGCAGGCCGGCGATATTGCCCTCCTGGTTATTCACCAAGGTGGTGCCAAACTCGAGGGAGCCGAACTGCGGAGCACCAGCAGGCTTAATCACCTGGACGCGCTGGCCAGCGATAACAGTCTCCCAGTCGCTTTCCTTTGCTTCCGGTACGTACTCGCGCAGGGCTTCCACACGGTCCGAGAAACTCTTGCGCACCTCATCCACCAGGTACTTGGTCAGGCCGAACTCCTGCACGGCAACGCCGAGGTAAGAGGTGATGTTGTCTGGACGGATGGACTTGAACAGGTCCAGGTAGGTGCCCTTCTTTAGGAACTTCGGGCTCCAACCACCGTAGGGACCGAAAAGCAGGCCCTTCTCGCCGTCGATAACTCGGGTATCCAGGTGCGGCACGGACATTGGCGGGGCGCCCACAGCGGCCTTGCCGTAGACCTTTGCCTGATGCTGCTCAATAAGTTCAGGGTTCTTGGAACGCAGCCACAGACCGGATACTGGGAAGCCTGCGTAACCGGCAACTTCCTTCACCTTTGCCTTGCGCAGCAGGTCCAGGGCGTAACCGCCGGCACCAACGAAGACGAACTTTGCCTTAACTACAGTGATGTCACCGGTGTGCTTGTTCTTTGAGTACACCTTCCACGCGGAGCCATCACGCTTGATGTCGATGACTTCATGTCCGTAGCGGATCTCGGTGCCGGAGGCCTTAGCTGCGGTCAGGAACTGCTTGGTCAGCGCGCCAAAGTTGACGTCAGTACCAGCGTCGGTCCAGGAAATGGCCACCTTATTGGAGAAGTCACGGCCCTTCGCCATCAGCGGCAGCTTCTCAGCAAAGTCGGAATCGTCTGCGGAGAACTGCATGCCCGGGAACATGTGCTTCTCGCTCAGCACATCATAGCGGCGCTTGAGGTAATCTACCTGGATTTCGCCCTGTGCGAAGGACACGTGCGGAACCGGGTTAATGAATTCGCTCGGGTCGGTGAGAATACCGTTGTTGAGCTGGTGGGACCAGAACTGGCGAGACTTCTGGAACTTCTCGTTGATGCCCAGAGCCTTGGAGATATCAATACGGCCATTCTTCTCCGGGGTGTAGTTCAGCTCGCACAGCGCGGAGTGGCCAGTACCGGCGTTATTCCACGGGGAGGAGGACTCCAATGCGGGGCCATCGAGGCGCTCAAAGACCATCTGAGTCCAGCTGGGCTCCAACTCGCGGAGCATAGCACCCAGGGTGGCGCTCATGATGCCAGCACCGATAAGTGCTACATCGACCTCGTCTACAACCTGTGCTGTCTTCTTAGCGGAGGACACTGTGTTATTACCTCTTCGAATTGAAAATAGATATCCATCGGCGCGGTCTACGCCTTGATTTTTAGCGCTTAGCGCCCCGCGCCACCATCGTTGCACTATGACAACATGGTAGTGCGTCACGCATTAAGGCCTTACTCTACGCTTTTCTCATCCAATTTGGGATTTCTCCCCCAGACCAGTGGCGAAAATGTGGGAATTTCCGCCCCCAGTATTTACACCCCACCGGCAGCACCATAAGTTCTTCATTGCACCTAGAATCGAGGCATGGTTACACACTCCCCGGTATGGGGCCCAGACAAACTTGGCCCTGACTATGAAGCTGCCACCATTGACTTGGGTACCGACCCCGATGGCGAGGGCGACGTAGTCACCACGCTGGTGCACTACGCGCCGGAGCACGCGGGTGGTACTGCACGTGAGTCAGCTGCCCCGTCACGCCCGGCGCTGGTGTGGCTACACGGCATGACCGATTATTTCTTCCACACCCACGTAGCGGAGCACTTTGCCGCCGAGGGTTATGACTTTTATGCCATCGATCTGCGCAAGTGCGGCCGCTCGCGCCGCTCGGGCCAGTCGTGGCACTATGTATCGGATTTGGCGTTCTATTTCGCTGACCTCACCGCCGCACTTGATGCCATCCCCAATGATGAGGTCGTCTTCATCGCCCACTCCACCGGTGGCTTGATCGCCCCGCTGTGGATGGATCATCTGCGCCGAACCGACCGAGAACGCCACCAGCGCTTAGCGGGCCTCATCCTTAATAGTCCATGGCTCGACATGATGGGCGTGCCCGGCCAGATTCTCACTCCCCTCAAGCCGTTGCTCTATGCGCTGGGCCGCAAGGCCCCCATGACTCCCCTGCCCGGTGGCAACCTCACCGCCTATGGCGAGTCCGTACACAAGGATTTCTACGGCGACTGGGATTTTGATCTTCGCTTTAAGCCATTGGCCGGCCATAAAAAATATGTCGGCTGGATAGCCGCGGTGTTCCATGGCTTTGATGCTATCCACAGCGGCCGCGTTGATGCCGGCGTCCCCATCTTGACGCTGCAGTCCACCCGAACCCTATTGGGTCAGCCGTACTCCGACAGCGTGAACCACGCAGATGTCATCATCGACGTTGCGCAAACGCGGCGCTGGGCAAAAGAACTCAGTGCCCACTACACCTTGCATCCCATCAAGGGCGCTCGACACGATGTGTTCCTATCGCTTCCGGACCCGCTCCAAGAAGCTTTTGACACCTGTGACAAGTGGCTGCCCACCGTCCTCGATACTCCACAATCCACTCAGTAATTTAGCCCCTATATAAAAGGAATAAACGTGACTACTTCACGCCAGTCCCACACGCCCGCTGCCGAGGAACATTTCGACCTCATTATCATCGGCACCGGCTCCGGAAACTCCATCCCTAGCCCGGATTTTGATGACCAGAAAATCGCCATCATTGAAAAAGGCACCTTCGGCGGCACCTGCCTCAACGTAGGCTGCATTCCCACCAAGATGTATGTCTATGCCGCCGATATTGCCCTAGCGGCGCGCGAGGCCGGCCGGCTGGGCCTCGATGCTCAGGTCACTAGCATGAATTGGGGCTCCATCGTGGACCGAGTCTTTACCAACCGCATTGACCAAATTGCCAAGGGCGGCGAGCAGTATCGCCGCGGTGAAGAAACCCCGAATATCACCGTGTACGACGAGCACGCACGTTTTGTCGGTCCGAAGACCATTCAGACCGGCGAACATGTCATCAGCGGCGACCAGATCGTCATTGCCGCCGGCTCCCGCCCGGTGATTCCGGAGGTCTATGCCAACTCGGGCGTGAAGTACTACACCAATGAAGACATCATGCGCATGGACCACCAGCCAGAAAGCCTCATTGTAGTAGGCGGTGGCTATATCGCCATGGAGTTTGCCCATGTCTTTGACGGCCTCGGCACCAAGGTGACCGTGGTCAATCGCTCCAAGACCTTGCTTCGCCACTTGGATGATGACCTGTCCAGCCGCTTCAACCAGATTGCTCGCGATCGCTTCGACGTGCGCATAGCGAATGGCACCGAGCTCGAGGAAACTGACACGGGCGTGCGGTTGGAGCTAGATGATGGCACCTCTATTGAGGCAGAGGCCATTCTGGTTGCCACTGGACGCACCCCAAATGGCGATCAGATGGATGTAGATAAGGCAGGCATTGAGATGCTTTCCGACGGCCGACTAAAAACCGATGAGTTCGGCCGCACCACTGCAGAGGGCGTTTGGGCGCTTGGCGATGTCTCTTCTCCATATATGCTCAAGCACGTAGCCAATGCGGAGACCCGCGCCGTGCAGCACAATCTGCTCCACCCAGAAGATCTCCGCCCACTGCCCCACGACAATGTCCCCGCCGCCATCTTTACCCACCCACAAATCGCCACAGTGGGCCTAACTGAGAAGCAGGCACGACAGAAGGGCTTCGACGTCACCGTCAAGGTCCAGAACTTTGGCGACGTTGCCTACGGCTGGGCTATGGAAGATCACACAGGCATCTGCAAGCTGGTAGCAGACCGCTCCACTGGACAGCTTCTCGGCGCGCACCTCATGGGTCCACAGGCTTCTACCGTGATCCAGCAATTGATTACCGCGATGGCCTACAAGTTGGACATGCGGGAGTTCACCCGCAACCAATATTGGATCCATCCCGCACTGCCAGAAGTAGTGGAAAATGCCCTTTTGGGACTGGAGTGGTAAAAGTAAATTGTTACGTGATCTTTCTCACATATGCCCAGTATCTTCCCAGCTTTCAGTGCATATTCCCATTTCACGCCAAGGAAGTCCCATTCGCACCTGCAGGGAATTCACCACCATTTAGGGGCACACATTAATTTAATGGATGAAATTCCGGCCCTTGACGTGCAAAAGGACAAGAGTTTTACTAGATTCACTGGGGACACCGGCTAGAGCCGATACGAACACGGCTACCGCGTGTTTCTGGATGTTCCCTGTACATTCAATAACACTTTGGTTTCCCAGTGTGGAAGCCTTGCAAGTACGACTTTTAAGGAATTTTGATATGCGTATCCGCAATGCAGCTATCGCTGGCGCAACCGCTCTCGCCGTTGCTTTCGGCGGCACCACCGTCGCTTCCGCTGCCGACACCGTCAACCAGAACGGCACCGAGATCGAGGTACAGCCACAGAACCCGTCCAAGACCGCAAAGGGCGGCGACGACGATCAGACTCCGGAGGACTACACCCCTTCCCTGTCCTCCAAGATTGGCCACAAGCTCGAGGGCGACCAGGCAGCTAACGGCGTTGGCATCTTCGGTTCTTCCAAGGACTTCTCCGGCCAGCCAGCATGGGCAAAGGTCTTCTACGGTGCTACCGTTCTAGCAGGCGTTGGTGCCCTGCTCGGTGGCATCATCGGCCCTGTTTACAACTTCTTCGTACACGGCCCTTCCTTCTAAGCAACAGCCACTCGGCTCAATCAAAACTTCCGAAAGGTAATTTTCACAATGCGTAACTTCCGCACCGCAGCCGTTGCTGCTGCTACCGCTGTCACCGTAGCTTTCGGCGGCACCGCCGTTGCTTCTGCAGAGTCCTCCACCACCAACGAGAACACCACCTCATCCTCTTCCTCCAGCTCCCTGACCCAGCTGGGCAAGGAGTGGGGCGCATGGACTCCGGGCGAGGACGGCAAGCCGGTCGTAACTCCAGACAACCAGGTCACCGGCGAGGACATGTTCGGCAAGGAGACCTCCGAAAACATCCCGGAGTGGGCTTCCAACTGGAAGAAGGGTGCTACCGCACTGGGCATCACCTCCATTGTCGGCGCAATCATCGGCGCTTACAACTACGCTGTTTACAACGGCATCGTCCCGCAGCACATCTTGGACCCAATCTTCCGCCGCTAATTATTAGCCGCAGATTGGCTCTAGATAGCTAGGGCTTGCAGGGGCCTCGTTTTAAGAACGGGGCCCCTTTGCTATGCGCAGCTACGTGCTGAGTGCTGATGCCTTGCGCGGGACGTCAGCAAGCATGCACAAAGGCCGCCCCCACTTCCCTGCATTGGGTCGTGTGGAGGCGGCCTTTGTTAAAAAGCTTTAGTCCTCGTCGGGAATGGTGAGGATTTCGTTGCCATCCTCGGTAATGACGAGGGTGTGCTCAAACTGGGCGGTGAACTTGCCGTCGGTGTTTTGCACGGTCCAGTCATCATCCCAGATCTCGTAATCCAGGGAGCCAAGATTAATCATCGGCTCAACAGTCAGGGTCATGCCAGGCTCAAGGATGTCGCGGTAGACGGTCGAGTCATGGTGCAGGACAACAAGGCCGTTATGGAAGGTCGGGCCGACGCCATGGCCGGTGAAATCGCGCACGACGTTGTAGCCAAAACGCTTGGCGTAAGACTCAATAACGCGGCCGATGACATTAATCTCGCGGCCAGGCTTTGCGGCCTTGATGCCGCGCATGGTGGCCTCCTTGGTGCGCTCTACCAGCAGGCGGTGTTCCTCGGAGACATTGCCGGCAAGGAAGGTGGCGTTATTATCGCCGTGGACTCCATTCTTATAAGCGGTGATATCGATATTGACGATGTCGCCGTCCTCAATCACGGTGGTATCCGGGATGCCGTGGCAAACAATCTCATTGAGGGAGACGCAGCTGGACTTAGGGAAGCCGCGGTAGCCTAGCGTAGACGGGTAAGCGCCGTGGTCGCACATGTACTCGTGCGCCACGCGGTCCACGTAATCAGTGGTTACGCCCGGCTGCACGGCCTTTCCAGCCTCCTTGAGGGCGTTGGCTGCAATCTTGCAGGCCTCACGCATCTTCTCAATAACCTCTGGGGACTGGACGTAGGGCTCACCAATGCCCTCTTGTACCTCGTCCTTCCACACGTACTCCGGTCGCTCAATGCTCTCTGGCACGGTGAGGATCGGAGTGGGCTTGCCTGGCTTTAGCTTTCCTCGATTACTCATGGTTTCCCATGGTAGTCCTCTGCGCCCATAATGCAGCAGCCGGGGTCATAAGCTAGGGCCGTAGCTCCAGCTCTGGGTCTACCCTTCGGCCGGCGGAGCCGCACCCTCGTGCGGACCGGAGCGGTAGGCATCGACCTTCTGCAAGAAATTGCTGGTGATATTGACCGAAGCATCGGAACCGCCGCCCAAAACCACGAGGGTGGCAAAGGCGATATCGTCTTCCTCCCGGTAACCGGTAAACCAGGCGTGCGAGCCCTCGTTAATCTCGGCCTCACCGGTCTTGCCGTAAATCGTGCCACCCGCTGCCATGCTGCGGGCAGTACCGCTGGTGACCACTTGGCGCATCATGGCGCGGACATTGTCCAGCACGTGCTTGGGAATCCGCTGCGGCTTATCGGAGGCTGTGGTTTTGTGCCCCTCGATAAGCGTCGGTGTAGGCGTCTTGCCATTAGCAACCGTTGCAGAAACAAGCGCCATTCCGAAGGGGCTAGCCAAATCGTAGCCCTGTCCATAGCCGGCTTCCGTGCGCTCTAGTGGTTCTTTTCCCTCCGGGATAGAACCAGTAATGGTAGTCAGGCCCGGAATATCGTATTCCACGCCGAAGCCGAACTTCTTACCCATGTCCTTCAATTCACCGGGCTTGAGCTTAGTGGAAATATCCGCAAAGGTGGTGTTGCAGGACTGCGCGAAGGCTTGGCTGAGCGGAACGCTGCCTAGGGCGAAGGCATTATAGTTGGTCACCACGCGGCCAAAGATGTCCATGGTGCCCGGGCACGGCACGATGGAATCGGTATTAAGGCCCTGCTTTTCTACACCCGCCGCGGCAGTGAGAATTTTAAATACAGAGCCGGGCGGGTACTGACCTTGGAGGGCTACGTCGCCGTCCTCATCGGCCTTCTCGGTTTGGGCTACGGCCAAAATATCGCCGTTAGAGGGACGGATGGCTACAAGCATGGCTTGCGAATCCGAGCGCTCGTTTACCGCTTCTTGTGCGGCGCGCTGCACGTCGTAATCAAGACCCACCTTAATCGACGGCGCAGCATTAGGCGCATGCTTCTCGACGTCCGAAAGCGCCGCACCATTCTCATTGACCACGGAGATGGACCACCCAGTTTGACCATCGACCTCGTCTTGGACCGCAGAGCGCACGCGCGACATAAGATCGGGGGCTAACCCGCGGTCGCGGGTAACCAGGGCTGGTTCCTCATTAAGGCGCACGCCGTCCATGCCCTCCACCTTCGGGCGCACCGCCTTGGCTTGGTCCTCCGTGAACATAGTTACGGAGTAAGAACCGTCTGCATCCTCCAATTTCTTGGCCAAATCCTTGGCATCAATCTCTGCAATTGAATCATCCTGGCGATGGGCGGCTGCCAACGCGCCGCTGATCTTTGAGGCGGTGGGCCGCACATCATCGAGCGAGCTGGTATCTACCACCAGCCGGTAGTTCAGCCCCGGGCTCATCAATTCCACCCCATTGGAAGAAACCACGCTGGCACGCTTTGCTTCCAATGCGCGCAGCTCCAGGTGCTGGTTTGCTCCCAGGTCGGGGTGGATAAGGCTTGGCTTCCACCGCACCGTCCACTCATCCTCAGTCTTGCTCAGGGTCATCTGCGTGTCATAGCTCAAGGTACGATCCTTGGGCAGATCCCAGGTGACCTTGTAGTTCGCTGTGGCGAGGTTCTCATCTTGGTCCACGCCTTCAAGCTCAATGTCGAGCCCCTCGGCCTGCAGGCCGGAATAGGTGGCATCGAGGGCAGAGGTGGCGTCGGAGGGGGCGTCGGTAAGCGCGGCTAAGCCGTCATTATTGCGGGATTCCATCCCCTGGAGGAATTCTTCCGCGACCGGTTCCGCAGAAACCGGCTTCGGTGTACAGGCAACCACGCTGGTGGAGGCGAGCGTGATAGTTGCAACCAGCGCGACCAACTTCTTCATGTCTTGGCACTCTAGCAGCGCAAGCGCCAAAAAAGACTGCCCCACACCGAAGTGCGGGGCAGTCTGCTCAAAGTGGGTAAATTACTGGGTTACGCGAACCTCAGCCTTGGCGCCTTCCACGGCTTCCATACCCTGCTCATCGGCAATGCGCATGGCCTCTTCAATGAGGGTTTCCACAATCTTGTCCTCGGGCACGGTGCGAACGACCTCGCCCTTAACAAAGATCTGACCCTTGCCATTGCCGGAGGCAACGCCGAGATCCGCATCGCGGGCCTCGCCCGGACCGTTGACAACGCAGCCCATCACGGCAACGCGCAGCGGGAACTCCATGCCCTCCAAGCCGGCAGTAACTTCCTCCGCCAGCTTGTAAACGTCCACCTGGGCGCGACCGCAGGACGGGCAGGAGACGATTTCCAGTTTGCGCGGGCGCAGGTTGAGCGACTGCAGAATCTGGTCGCCCACCTTGATTTCCTCTACCGGCGGAGCGGACAGGGACACGCGAATGGTATCGCCAATGCCTTCTGCCAACAGTGCGCCGAAAGCAACCGAAGACTTGATGGTGCCCATGAACTTCGGACCAGCCTCGGTCACGCCGAGGTGCAGCGGGTAATCAGTCTTTTCCGCCAGCTGGCGGTAGGCCTCCACCATCAGAACCGGATCGGAGTGCTTAACAGAAATAGCGATATCGCCATAACCGTGCTCCTCAAAGAGGCCAGCCTCCCAAATAGCGGACTCGACGAGTGCCTCCGGGGTGGCCTTGCCATACTTTTCCAGCAAGCGCTTGTCCAAGGAGCCACCATTCACGCCGATGCGAATTGGAATGCCGGCATCGCCGGCTGCCTTAGCAACTTCCTTCACGCGGCCATCAAACTCGCGGATATTGCCCGGGTTCACGCGGATGGCGGCGCAACCAGCATCGATGGCCTGGAAGATGTACTTAGGCTGGAAGTGGATATCCGCAATCACCGGGATGGGAGATTTCTTGGCAATGGCCGGAAGCGCTTCCGCATCGACAGGCTTAGGGCAAGCCACGCGCACGATATCGCAGCCGGAAGCGGTCAGCTGCGCAATCTGCTGCAGTGTGCCATTGATGTCGTGCGTCTTGGTATTGGTCATCGACTGCACCGAAATTGGTGAGTCAGAGCCGACACCGACCGGGCCCACCTGCAGCTGACGAGTCTTGCGGCGTGGGTGCAGGACTGGTGGTGGGCCGTCTGGGATTCCTAGACCGATGGGGGTCGACATGAATTCTCCTTGTTGAAGCACAGTAAGTACATACGGTGGGTGATTAACGCCCCCACTCTAGCACTGCTTGCTTTATGCCTGAAGTGCGCGCAGCGAGGGCTGCGGCGGCTAGCCAAATAGCTGTATGGGGTTGACCACATCGGCGACGATGACGATGACACCAACCCCCATCAGCAGGCCGGCCATTACATAGGTCACCGGCATCAGCTTGGTGTAATCGGCTGGGCCCAGAGCGGGCTTACCTGCCAGCTTGCGGATCCCATCGCGCAGCTTTTCATAGATGATGACTGCGATATGTCCGCCGTCGAAAGGCGGCAGCGGAATCAGGTTAAAGAGTGCGAGGAAGAAGTTCAGCGTGGCCAGCATCATAAAGAACATCGACCACAGGGAGCGCTCCGCCAATTCGCCGCCCACGCGAGAAGCGCCGACGACGGACATCGGACCATCGGCCTCGCGTTCGTGGCCGAAGATGGAGGCCACCACACCCGGAATTTTGCCGGGGAATTGCTTGAGACCATCGACCGTTGCGCCCAGCGAATAGGTGCTAAAGCGCCAGGTTGCCGGTAAGGCGTCGACGGCGTCGTGCTTTTCTACGACATCGATAAGCTGATTGCTCAGCCCGATTGAGCCAGCATCCACTAGCTCGCCGTCTTGGTTCAACCGCTTGACCGTATCGAGGTGGATTGTGAAGTCCCTGTCTTCCCCACCGCGCTCGACCGTCAGCGTAATGGTCTCACCGGGGCGCTGCATTACCTCATCGCGCAGCTGGGTAAAAGAATCCAGCTTCTGGCCATCGAGGGCAACAATAATATCGCCCTCCTGCACGCCGGCCTTTCCAGCAGGGCCTTTACCCGTGCACGTTTCTAGCTCTTGGTTCGGCTTCTGATTGGCCGAGCAAGTCACCTCGCCCACACGCGGGCGCACATCAGCATCCGGATTGGGAAGACCAGCCGTCATCGCCACAAAGTAGAGGATGACAAAGCCCAAAATCAGGTTGACCCCAATGCCACCAGCCATCACGATTATGCGCTGCCACCACGGCTTTTTATACATCGCATGGGGCTCTTCTTCCTCGGTGAGGATTTCATCCTGCGCAGTCATGCCAGCGATATCGCAAAACCCGCCTACCGGGAAGGCCGCAAGTCCATATTCGGTGTGACCCTTCCGGAAGGAAAATAGGCGCGGCCCAAACCCAATAAAATAACGGCGCACGCGCATGCCAAAGGCACGCGCGGTGAGCATATGGCCTGCTTCGTGCAGCGCTACGGTAAGCCCGATGCCAAGGGCGAAAAACACAATGCCCAGCAAGTTTGCCATGGTGTGAAAGCTTTCTAGTCAGCCAGCGAATCAATCAGCGCATTCGCGCGCCTGCGCGCCTCGCCTTCCACCGCGAGGATTTCATCGAGGCTAGAGACTACACCAGCAAACTCGGATGCGGAATCAAGGATCCTGCCCACGACGTCCACGATCTCCGGGAAATGGATGCGCCCGGACAAGAACGCGGCCGCTGCCTCCTCATTGGCGGCGTTGTAGATGACCCCTGTTCCCTCAGCCGCGGCCCGGCGGGCGAGGTTAACGGCGGGAAAGGCGGCATCATCAAGCGGCTCAAAACGCCAATCATGCGTCTGCGCAAAGTTCAAGGCCGGCTGGGCACCTGGTACGCGGTGCGGCCAATTCAGCGCTAGCGAAATGGGCAGCTTCATCGACGGCGGCGAGACCTGAGCAATCGTGCAGCCGTCCTTGAAGGTGGCCATGGAGTGAATGATGGACTGCGGGTGCACGGTGACGTCGATGCGCTCCGGGGCGATGTCGAAGAGCAGCGTTGCTTCAATAAGCTCCAAGCCCTTGTTAATGAGGGTGGCAGAGTTAAGGGTATTCATCTGCCCCATGGACCACGTAGGGTGCTGCGCTGCCTGCTCAGGGGTCACATCCCACATCTCTTCGCGCGACCAACCGCGGAAGGGGCCACCAGAGGCGGTAAGGACCAGCTTATCCAGCTCCCCCTCCTCGCCGGCACGCAGGCACTGCGCCATGGCGGAATGTTCCGAGTCAACAGGGATAATCTGGCCAGGGCGCGCCTTCTGCGTAACCAGCGTGCCGCCCGCGACGAGGGATTCCTTATTGGCCAAGGCTAGGTACTCGCCCATCTCCAAGGTTGCCAAGGTGGCCTTGAGCCCCAAAGAACCCACCAAGGCATTGAGTACCGTATCGGCCGGGGTCGAGCGCACTAGATGCTCTGCAGCGTCGGCGCCACGCAAAACCGAACCACCTAAAGCAGCCGACACCTCGGCCGCGGCGCCCTCGTTGGCCACGGCAACGTGGTCAAACGAAAGGTTGAGGCTACGGGCTTGTTCGATGATGAGCTGCGGATTGGAGCCACCCGCAGCGATTCCCACGACGTCGAATTTATCGGGATTATCCGCAATGACTTCCAGAGCCTGCGTGCCGATTGAACCGGTGGAACCAAGAATGAGTATTCGCTGAGTAGTCACGCTTCCACCCTAGCGCCCACCACCATTGGGCGGTCGCGGCAGGTACGTCGCACTGCGACGGGGGTGTTTAATCGCCATCTAAGGTGCGATGTTTTAGAATGTGTAGCAGACAAATGGCATTGGTGTGCCCGCATGCCCATCGCACAGACGGACACACGCAGAAGCGAAGGAGAGCAAGTGTCTTCCCACAAGCCGGTACCGCAGGTATTTGACGGTGTTTCTACTGAGGACGTTCCATCCGCAGGATTCGGTTGGTCCCGCATCAGCCGCTCTGGCGTACAGATCGCCGGTTGGATTTCTGTCCTGTTCCTACTTGCCTACAACTTTGGTAACCACCACGGCCACGTTGAGACCATCTGGCTCATTGCCTTGGCTATCTTGCTCGCCGTTGGCCTGCTCATCCACGCTTTCCAGCCTAAGTTGCACCAGGTTCGCACCGTAACCGCCCGCAACCAGCCGGTGGGCCACCAGGAGCCGGACTGGGTCTACGACCAGAAGACCAACACCGGCGTATACGCCGAGCTGACCGATTCCCAGCTGCGCGCCCTCAACATTGAGCCTTCCCGCGTTTCTCACCTGCGCGTTGAGCCAGGCACCAACAACGCCACCCCGGTTACCTCCGGCAAGCACGCGCTCTAAGCTTTTAGTACGCTTTAGCTACCGCCGCCCTTCCCCGCGAAGGCCGGCGGTTTCTTTATGCCTCCGCTTGGCGACGCCGCGCGGCGCAAGCAATCTCCCCGTACTCTGCAGCCGGCACGCACTCCAGCAACTACGGTGAGGTTGCTACTGTGCGCCCGTCTGAATTGCTTGGCCAAGCAACAAAGCCAAGAAAACATTAGAACTACACTCGCGGGTTAAGATACCCAGTGCCTGACCTTGGAGTAGATTTCAGGCAGCGTTTCATCCACACGTTTACCGCTGACCTGCAAGGCAACGATATAGCAAACGACGGGGACCGCGATTACTAAGACAAACCCCAACGCGAGCAATACGGAATTTGAACCGTACCCGAGGGCCATTGGGATAACACCGGGAATAATCGGCGTCCAGCCGATAAACAGGCTCAAGATTGCGCTTAAGAACGCGCTGGCCGAGTAGCCAGATTTATCTGCCCACATACTGCCACCGGGCCGCGCGGTGGCAAAGGGATTAAAGGTAGTGAGAAGAAGGGATAGCCCTGCAGAAGAAATGAATATGCCCGTAGCCGCAGCGATAAAGCACACAGACTGCAGCTTGTCTGCGCTTAATATATAGAGGACTATAGCCAATATCACGAATACGATAACCGAAAGCATCAAGTGAGCCCAGTGACGCGCATAGAGCAGCGTACGGGGGCGGACCGGAGCAGCCAGCTTCACCCAGAGACTAGGCCCGTCATAGCCGAAATCGTTGGTAGCCAGCAATCCACCGAAGAGACCCAAAAATAGTATGCCTATTGTGGGCAGCTCGGAATCAGAGTTGATTCCCTGGAAGATGAAAATAAGCGCAAGGATCGGTTGCATGATGATGCTGCCGATAAGGCGTGAATCGCGGAAGATATAACGAAAAGAGCGCGTAAATTCCATCGCCGCCGGACTGCGGTAGGAAAATGATCCCAATGAAAAGCGGCTGATCCCCTTGGCCTTCCCGCTGCGCTTATGCTCGCCAGCAGCAAGGGTGCGGCGTTCGTACTGCAAACGCAGTAAGCGCTGCCAGGCCCATGCAGCCACACATAGCGAGACCACGGCTATAAGAAACTGCGCGATGGCTACCACTAGCTCGCCTTGGCAAAGAGATAGCGCCCATCCCACTGGCGCACCCAAAGGGGTCCACGCAAGAACCCCTCCCACTGTACCTAGTGGGAAATCAGAATCCATAAGGGAAGAAAGACGGTTCGAGCCAAAAATAAGCAAGACTACCGCCACTGAACCTAGCACTTTCAGCATAGTAGAGCTTAGCTCCGCGGCGGTGGCGCCAACATAAACCGCAAGGTCCGCGAGAACCAACGTCAGCACTAACGCAAAGATCATTCCTAGGACAAAGGGCAAGATAAGCAGAGCTTGTGCGTTGGCGGCTAAAGTCACACTTCCAATGACTGTGTACGCAATGGTCAGCAGAACCGGCACCGGTGCGCGCAAGTTGAGTACCGAAGCTATTGCAAGTGCTGGGGTAATGTCTTTCAGGCGCAACGGCAACGCGGAAAGCTCGCGCGCAGATAGCTGGTTCTCCCCGCTGGGCATGATGAGCGTGATGACCAGAAAAGCGAGGGTGCCTATTGCAGGGGCGGCAGTAAGTGCATGGAAGTTTCCGGTACCAGAATCACTGGAGATATCTGCCGCCGCCAATACAGCGAGCGAGGCCATGCCGATGAGTCCGTAGAGCAACAGGCAGATTGGAATCAAGACCGCTGAGGCATTGGACTTTAGGTTCCGCACCCACAATGTGCGATGAAGTTTTAGAAGCGTAGAGGTCATAAGGACTAAAACTCCCCTCCCCTACGTTGCGGCTCGTCGCTATCGCGCCGCAGCCAATCAAAGGAGCCGGCATCAAATTCACTGCCGCCGGCGAAGTGGATAAAGGCATCCGTGAGGCTGCCTTCTTGGCGCACCTCCTCTACGTGTCCAGCAGATAGCACTTGGCCACCGGCAATAATGGCTACGTGGTCGCACAGCCCCTCCACCAATTGCATGACATGGGAGGACAAGATAACCGTGCCACCGCGGTCAACGTAGGCACGCAGTAGTTCCTGAATGAGTTTGCCTGATACAGGATCCACGGCCTCCAAAGGCTCATCAAGAATCACAACTTCTGGGTTGTGCAATAGTGCACCAGCTAGGAGGATCTTTTTGGTCATGCCAGCGGAGTAGTCTGCGATGGGCTTATCGGCGGCGTCGGCAAGCTGCAAGGCATCCAAGAGTTGCGCGCTGCGGTGTTCCGCCTCCGTTTGATTCATGCGGCGCAATGCCCCGAGGTAGAAAAGGAATTCCGGTCCTGACAAGCGGTCGAAAACTGGAGCACCATCGATGAGAAGGCCCATTGCCGCCTTCGCTGCGATCGGGTCCTGCCAGGTATTGTGCCCGGCGATAAAGGCCTCGCCGCTATCTGGCCGCAGTAAGCCGCAAGCCATGGTGAGCATGGTCGTCTTGCCAGCGCCATTCGGTCCGACGATGCCATAAATAGAGCCCCGCGGGATGTCGAGGCTCAAATTCGACACCGCGGGGCGTCCAGCGAAAGATTTATTCAGACCGCGCACGGCAAGGGCCTGCGCGGTGGGATCATCTGCAAGCGGCGGATAATTCGGAATAATCATATCCGCCAATATTATCAGTTAGGCAGACTTATCTTCCCGTTCATCCGCTGCGAGCTGACCACAAGCTGCCGCAATCTCATCGCCCTTGGTATCGCGCACCGTGCAAGGAACGCCTTGGGCCTGTACGCGGCGCACGAACTCGTCTTGGCGGTCCTGCGGGGCCGCATCCCATTCCGAGCCCGGTGTGGGGTTCAGCGGAATGACATTGACGTGAACCTTGGAGCCCAGCTTCTGATGCAGCTTGCGGCCCAGCATATCCGCGCGGAAATCTTGGTCATTCTTATCGCGAATCAGGGCATACTCAATAGACACGCGGCGAGCAGACTTATCCGCGTAATAACGCGCAGCATCGAGCACCTCATCGACGGACCAACGGTTATTGACCGGCACGAGGCCATCGCGCAGCTCATCATCCGGAGTGTGCAAGGAAACGGCGAGCGTGCAGGCCAAATCCTCGTCCGCCAGCTTACGGATTGCCGGAGCCAAGCCCACGGTGGACACAGTCACGTTGCGCTGAGAAAGACCAAAGCCGGCACCATCCTGGCCAGTAATCTGACGCACGGCCTGCACCACGCGCTTGTAGTTGGCCAGTGGCTCACCCATGCCCATGAAGACCACGTTGGACAGGCGGCCGCCTTCTGCCGCCATTGCGGCGGCAGCATGGCGGAACTGCTCAACGATCTCGCCCGTAGACAAGTTACGGTCCAGACCGCCCTGGCCGGTAGCGCAGAACGGGCAGGCCATACCGCAGCCGGCCTGGGAAGAAATACACAACGTAGCGCGTCCTGGGTAGCGCATCAGAACCGACTCCAGCAGTGTGCCATCATGCAAACGCCACAGGGACTTAGTGGTCTCGCCGTCATCCGTGGAAGTAGTCCGGATAGGCTTCATGAGCTCAGGGAAGAAGGCTTCCTTAACTGCTTCGCGCTTGCCGGCGGGGATATCGGTCATATCCTCCACATTGTCAGTATAGTGCTCGTAATAGTGCTTAGCCAGCTGCTTTGCACGGAATTTAGGTAGGTCAATTTCTGCGAGCTTATCAATGCGCTCGGTTTCGGTCAGGTCGGCGAAGTGCTTAGGGGGAAGTCCGCGGCGCGGGGCGGAGAAGTTAAGTTTCACTGGTTGAGCCATAGTGTTGCCCATCTTTCCACGGTCTGCGTGGGTTTTTCCAATTGAAAGCCGTGCCAAGTGGCATAATCGACAGGTTTAAAGAAATAATGGATACATGACAAATCCGAATTACACCGCAGATGACTTTTCTTCTTCCGACGCAGACCTCTCCTCGACGGAGATGAACGCTTCTGCACCGGAGACCGGTTCTAGCCTAGAGCCGACGGTCTCTGACTCTACTTCTCACTCCACCCAGCCTTCCGGCAAGGCGAAGGGATCTTTCGCAGCCAGCACGTGGATCGCGCTCATCGTAGGTTTCCTGCTACTGATTGTTCTCATTGTTTTCATCATGCAAAACCAGCACGCGGTTCCCATGAATTTCCTAGGCTGGTCCGGTGAGTTCCCTGCTGGAATCGCTTTCCTCATCTTCGCCATTGGCGGAGCACTCATCATGGCGTTAGTGGGTGGCTGGCGCATGTTTGAGTTGCGCCGCCAACTGCGCAAGCAGGCTCAGCAGGTATAGGTCTTAAAAAGCCGCCTCTCCCCCTGTCCTGCCTTCTTAGGACGGACTATTGGGGAGAGGCGGCTTTTGCGTACCCGCTGCTTCTATGGCGTGAACGTTGCCAGGAAGCTAATGGCCACCCAGGTGACCATGGCGGAAGGCAGCATGCCATCTAGGCGGTCCATCAGGCCCCCATGGCCGGGCAGCAGGGCCGACATATCCTTGATTCCGAGCTCACGCTTAAACTGTGATTCCACTAAGTCGCCCAAGGTGGCGCAAATGACAAGGCCAAGACCCATCAGGCCGCCCACCCAGGCATCGTGATGGAGCAGGAACTTCACGGTAAGCGCGCCGGTGACCACGCCAAAGAGGATTGACCCGGCAAAGCCCTCCCACGATTTCTTGGGGCTTACTGCAGGGGCCATGGGATGCGAGCCAAACATCACGCCAGCGATATAGCCACCAGTATCGGAGGCCACCACGCACAACATAAAGACCACGATGGAGGCGGCGCCACTGGCAAATGGGGTCGACACCAGCGACAGCATTGCTGCGAAGGTGGCAAAAAGCGGAATCCATGTCAGCACAAAAATGCCGACGGACATATCCCGCAGGTAGTTAATTGGTGGGCGATGACGACCATTATGGAAGAGGCGACCAAACATAAGCGCCAGCACAGCGGTGACATAGACCGCGACAAGGCCGGGCGCGCCCAGTGGCCACGAGACCCACACCATAGCTTGGCCCAAAATAATGAGCAACGTGCGCGGGATATAGTAGGAATGCTCCCGCAGGCGGCTGAGCACCTCCCACATAGCAACGCCAACTGCAAGGGCCACAAACGCGTACCACGCGAGTGGGCCGGCCCATACGGCGAGCACGACAAGTGCCCCGAGACCTACGCCGACGCCGATAGCGGCCGGCAAATCGCGGCCTGCGCCATTCTTCGGCTGAGGCAATCGGCGGTTAATGGCGTCACTCACCATGACCGGCTCCTTTCGCTGCTTCTTTCGCGCCCCCTCGCTAACTTCCACTGCTCGACCTCCCCTACTCCACACTTCGGAGCTGTAGGCCGCGGAACAGAAAAAGCGCCGCCGGCCGGGGACGGGCACGGCGGCAATGACGGGAGGTCTTAGACCTCCATCAGCTCGTTTTCCTTATTTTCTACCAGCTTGTCCACCTGCTCGATGTAGCCGGAAGTAATCTTTTCCATTTCCTTTTCCGCTGCGATGACCTCGTCCTCGCCGGCGTCGCCGTCCTTCTGCAGCTTCTTCAACTGCTCCATGGCCTTGCGGCGAATATTACGGATAGCAATCTTGCCGTCCTCGCCCTTGCTCTTGGCCAGCTTCACCATTTCCTTACGACGCTCCTCCGTCAGCTGCGGAACGGTAACGCGCAGAACCTGACCATCGTTGGTGGGATTCACGCCCAAATCCGAGTTGCGGATGGAGTTTTCAATCTCATGAATCATGGACTGTTCATAAGGCTTGATGAGCAGCATGCGCGGCTCCGGTACGGAAATGGTAGCCATCTGAGTAATCGGGGTAGGTACACCGTAGTATTCGGCTACCAAGCCGTTGAACATAGTGGGATTCGCGCGGCCGGTACGAATGGTCACCAGCTGCTCGCGGGTGTGCTCGACGGAAGCGGTCATGTGCTCTTCTGCTTCGAGCTGAATCTCATCGATCATGAGGTTAAATCATCCTTAAACGAATAGGGGTGGCTGTATAAAAAGGTAGCAGGTTCGCAGCCCTTACAATATTAGGACTGCACCAGCGTGCCGATAACTTCACCGCCGGCGGCGCGGGCGATATTACCCTCTTCCAGCAGGTTAAAGACCAAAATTGGCATATCATTGTCCATGCACAGGCTAAAGGCCGTGGCATCCGCAACCTTAAGGCCCTTTTCAATGACCTCACGCGGAGTGATTTCAGAGTACAGTTCCGCATCCGGGTTGGTGCGTGGGTCATCGGAGTAGACACCGTCGACTGCCTTGGCCAAGAAAAGAACCTCGGCGCCAATTTCCAGGGCGCGCTGCGCGGCAGTGGTATCTGTGGAGAAGTACGGCATGCCCATGCCGGCGCCAAAGATAACCACACGGCCCTTTTCCAGGTGGCGGTCAGCGCGCAGCGGCAGGTACGGCTCGGCAATCTGCGCCATGTTGATGGAGGTCTGCACGCGGCAGTCCACGCCCTGCTGCTTGAGGAAGTCCTGTAGTGCGAGGGAATTCATTACCGTGCCCAGCATGCCCATGTAGTCCGAGCGAGCACGATCCATGCCGCGCTGGGAAAGCTCGGCGCCGCGGAAGAAGTTTCCGCCACCGATAACCACTGCAATCTCGATTCCTTGGCGGGAAACCTCGGCGATTTGGCGGGCTACGTTTTCAACCACATCTGGGTCGATGCCGACCTTGCCGCCGCCGAACATCTCACCGCCCAGCTTCAGCATTACTCGCTTGTATCCGGTTCGCTTAATTTCTGCAGCAGTCACGCCTACTTCGTCTCCTTAACGCGGGGCAGTTTCAATCTCCGCCCTATCTTACCCATATATCTTTCGCTTCCTCACACCGCCCGTCGGTGCAAGCCAGTAGGCAATTGCTACGTGCCGGTCCCTCTCCTACGGATAGACAATCCGCACTAGTCGGCACGGTGAGCGCACGACAAAGCCCACGAAGGATAGTCCTTCGTGGGCTAGTCGTTAAAACAGGGGTGGGCTTAAGCGCCAACCTCGTAGCGAACGAAGCCGGTGATGGTGGTACCAGCTTCTTCAGCAACCTGCTTTACGGTCTTCTTGTTATCAGACAGGGAAGCCTGCTCCAGCAGAACGATGGACTTGAAGAAGCCGTTCAGGCGGCCTTCCACGATCTTCGGCAGAGCTGCCTCTGGCTTGCCCTCCTCACGAGTGGTGGCCTCAGCGATCTCGCGCTCCTTTTCAACGATCTCTGCAGGAACGTCCTCGCGGGTGAGGTACTCAGCGTTCATGGCAGCAATCTGCAGGGCTGCAGCGTGAGCGCCTTCCTCGCTGCCCTCGTAGGAAACCAAGACGCCCACTGCTGGCGGCAGGTCAGCGGAACGCTGGTGCAGGTAAACGGCAACGTTGTCGCTCTCTACGGTGACGGCACGGCGTGCCTGCAGCTTCTCACCGGTCTTTGCGGACTCCTCGTCCACGATCTCGGAGACCTTCTTGCCGTCGATCTCAATGTTGTTGAGCTCGTCAGCGGAGTTTGCCTTGGCCTCAGCAGCAGCGTCAGCAATCTTGGCTGCGAAGGTCTTGAAAGCCTCGTTCTTAGCAACGAAGTCGGTCTCACAGTTGATTTCGACCATGGTGTTGCCAGAAACGGCGATGAGGCCCTCGGTAGCCTCACGGTCAGCGCGCTTGGAGACGTTCTTAGCGCCCTTGATGCGCAGGTACTCAACGGCCTTATCGTAGTCGCCGTTGGACTCTTCCAGAGCCTTCTTGCAATCGAGCATGCCGGAGCCGGTAGCTTCGCGCAGTGCCTTGACGTCTGCAGCAGTGTAGTTCGCCATAGTTGGGGCGATCCTCCTTGAAAATCAAACAGTGTTCGTTCAAACAGCGTAGTCGACGCGGTGAAATCGCGCCGCTTTAGGGTGGCAGAAACCACCCCTTTCCCACCTCTGTATGAAAGTGGAGCTGGTTTCAGCAGAACCCAGCATAGATAAAACCAACCCCCGCCGCCGTTACAGCACGGTGGCGGGGGTTGGTAAACAGCCTTGGGCAGGAATTACTCCCTTGCTGCCCCACACCAAAAGTGCGTGGGGTATTCAGTTAAACGCAGGTGAGGAAAATTCCTAGCGAGAAGTCAAGACTACTTCTCGGCCTTGTCTGCGGATGCTTCCTCAGACTTTTCCGCGGAAGCCGGGTCGGAAGCTGCGGCAGCCGCCTCAGCATCGCGCTTTTCCTTCTCAGCGGAGTCGCCGGCAGCTTCCTTAGCTGCAGCCAGCTGGCGCTCCTCGCGCGCCTTCTTACCCTCCTCTACAGCGGAAGCAACGATGCCGGAAAGCAGCTTGGTGGAGCGGATGGCGTCGTCGTTGCCTGGGATCGGGAAGTCAACTTCATCCGGATCACAGTTGGTGTCCAAGATGGCGACTACCGGAATATTCAGCTTGCGAGCTTCCTTAACCGCGATGTGCTCCTTGTTGGTATCAACAATCCACAGCGCGGACGGGGTCTTGGCCATATCGGAGATACCACCCAGGACGCGCTCAAGCTTGGCGCGCTCACGGTTAAGCATGAGAACTTCCTTCTTGGTGCGGCCCTTGTAGCCGTCCTCACGCTCATCCATTGCCTGAAGCTCCTTCATGCGCTTCAGACGCTTGGAAACGGTCTGGAAGTTGGTGAGCATGCCGCCCAACCAGCGGTGGTTGACGTAAGGCATACCGACGCGGGTTGCTTCCTCAGCAACTGCTTCCTGAGCCTGCTTCTTGGTACCAACGAACAGGATGGTGCCGCCGTGTGCAACGGTTTCCTTGACGAACTCATAAGCCTCGTCAATGTAGGTCAGCGTCTGCTGCAGGTCGATGATGTAGATGCCGTTACGGTCGGTGAAGATGAAACGACGCATCTTCGGATTCCAGCGACGGGTCTGGTGGCCAAAGTGCACACCAGCGTCGAGGAGCTCGCGCATGGTTACAACTGCCATGATTCGCTCGCTTTCTTTTATCTTGTCTTTCGGTTTTCCAATTGTGCGGTGTTTTATTCCGCACCCTAGCAACGAAGGCCCCGCTGACACCTTGTTTCCAAGGACCACGTCAACCGTCAGGCTGTCTCTTCCTTCCAGCAGGAAGCGACAACTTCGCCGCGCGTAGTCAATGCCTCCACAAGGTGGACACACTGCTGCCCCAAAGAATAATCCCCTTACGCTGGTTTTTCCAAACCGAAGACAGCTTATCCACAACTTCGCCGCAGCCACTTTGCATCAATCGTCACAACCGGCTCAATCACATCATGCAACCCAAGTTGTCCACAGCTAAAGGAGAACGGACTCCCAAAACGCTTCTTTCCGGCGGAAACTGTGCCCATGAATCAGTTCCTTTCCCCCTCCGCATTTCCTGCTTGCCGACGCCCCACCTTCCTCCCCACCACTTTCCTCACCCTTCTTTCGCTTCTTATTCTGTGTTGCCCACCTGCCGCGGCCTATGTCGACCCTGCTTCCGGCAAACCTAGCCCGGCGCGGGTGTTGCGTGGATTCGACGCCCCAGAACAAAAGTGGAGCCCTGGCCACCGCGGCGTCGACATGGCCCTATCAGTAGGCTCGCCGGTAGTAGCCGCCGAAGACGGCGAAGTCGCCTTTGTGGGCACGGTGGCCGGCAAACCAGTTGTCTCCATTGCCCACGCGGATGGAGTGAGAACGACGTATCAGCCCGTGCACGGCTCCGTAAAGCAGGGCCAAAAAGTCCGCGAGGGCCAAGTGATAGGCCGTTTAGGCAATCCCGTCGATGGCTATCCCGGACTGCACTGGGGTGCACTCATCGCAAAAGATACCTACATCGATCCTTTAACTCTGCTGGATATGCCGGTAATTCGTCTCAAACCGCTTTAAGCTCGGGGATGGGCTTGGTCGTATACGCGCTGCAAGCGCTGCGCGGATACGTGGGTATAAATCTGCGTGGTATTAAGCGAGGAGTGTCCCAGCAGTTCTTGCACTACGCGCAAATCTGCCCCACCTTCCAAAAGGTGGGTTGCGGCAGAGTGGCGCACCCCGTGCGGGGTAAGCCCCTGTGTACCAGTGACTTTGGCGGCCTTTTCTACAATGCGGCGCACCTGGCGTTGATCGATGCGCCCTCCCCTACTGCCAACAAAAACCGCTTCAGTTTCAGCCGTGGCGATTTCTCCACGGCCTTTGTCAATCCACTGCTTTAAAGCGTCTTCCGCTGCGAGCCCGAAAGGCACTACGCGCTGCTTATTGCCCTTACCGGTGACATGCAAGGTACCGCGTTGAAAATCAATATCGCCTAGGTCCAGCCGGACCAACTCCGCCACACGCATACCGGAGGCATAGAGCAACTCCAGGATGGCGCTATCGCGAAGAAAGTGGACTTCATCTGCAGAGACCGCATTGCCCATAAGCTCGCCGGCCTGCTCCGGAGCGAGAACCGTTGGAAGGTGACGCCCCACTTTGGGCGTAACTAAGCGGGCAGCAACGTCTCGCTTAAGGTGCCCTTCGCGCGCTGCCCAAGTAGAAAATCCCTTCACTGCCGCGGTGCGCCGTGCCAGGGTGGAACGCGATTTTCCTTCCGCAACAGCCTCGGCCAACCATTGGCGCAGGCTGTTGAGGTCAAACTCCGCGAAGGTCGGCACGCTGCGTGCAAGGTCGCGCAAGTCGGAGCGATACCCGCGCACCGTCGCTTCTGCGCGGCCTTTGACATGTAGTTGGAAATCCGCGAAGTCCTCAATGGCCTCAGCCATCTGTCCCTCAACCTTCGGAGCCTTCGCGGACTTTCCATCTTCACTCATGCCACAGCAGTGTACTCGCCATACGCAGGTGCCATTTATTCCGTTTCCCGGCGCGCCCAGGTATTGCCATGCCGGACGACAACGCACATCTTTTCCAGCGCCAGCAGTAAGTGAACTGTCAGTGGTAAACGGAATCCCGCTTCACGGGCAATGTCTTCTGCCGTTGCTTTTTCCTGTCCTAGCGGTGGCGTCGCGTCAAAGACGCGCAACTCATTGCGGGAGAGGCGTTGGGTCATGGTTGCCGCAAAATTGATTTCGTACTGTGCTCCTGGGTCTACTTCCCCGGCGCGACTTACTAGAGCGCGAATTTCATCAGCACTGGTAACCAGCTGTGCACGGCCTTCTTGAATGCGCTGGTGGCAGCCCAACGAACCGCTAGTAGTTATCGGCCCCGGCACCGCCATCGCAACTCGCCCAAGCGCTTCTGCCCAGTTGAGGGTATTCAATGCGCCAGATCGAAATGCCGCCTCCATAACGACGGTGCCGTGGCTCAATGCTGCCACTAAGCGATTGCGCGTTAAGAACCGGTGGCGCTTCGGCGCGGTTTCCGGCGCGAATTCAGAGATGATGCAACCATTGTCCGCAATCTTGGCGAATAAGTTGGCATTGCGGGCTGGGTAATCCCTATCGATGCCACACGCTGCTATGGCTACCGTGCGCCCGTTGTTGTGCAACGCTGTTTCGTGCGCGACGGTATCCACTCCCAGCGCGCCGCCTGATATTGGAGTCCATTCATGCTGAACCAATCCGGACACGACGTTTTGGGTGGCCTGCCAGCCATAGCGGGAAATGGCACGAGTACCGACGATGGCCACAGCTTGAGCCACCTCTGCCTGCAATGGCGCACCGCGCACCCACAGGCTATGCGGCGGCAATGCTTGGTCATCAAAAGTAGCTGGGGCCTCCCCGCTGTGTTGATAGAAGCCGAATGCAGAGTCAAACTCCTCTGTGGGCCACTCTGGGCTTTCTGCCGTAATGAGCCGGGCCCCGACTTTTTCGGCTGCCGCCATATCTTCGGCTTGCCGCAACCAGTCATAGCGGGAGGCCGTGCGCGCTAAAAGCGGGCCTATCCAGTCGGCGCGATTGTAGATTCCGTGGGCGATTTCCTCAGCTGGGTATTGCGTGAGCAGGGCCTGCAATGCAGCAGAGGGGCCTTCCACCACCCGATTGAGATATACCCAGGTCGCATACGGAGTAGAGAGGTCAAGTTCGCTCATGCTGCGAGCCTCCCGACGTTAATTGAGCCGCGTAGATCGAGCGCGCGCCCCACTTCATCCAGGTCCGGCTGCGCCTTTCCTGCTAGATCGGCCAGAGTCCAGGAGAGCTTCAATACGCGGTCCACTCCGCGCTGGGATATTTCGCCTTCAGCCAAGTAAGCAGACAACATGACCATCGCAGCCTCCGCAGCGGGCCTCTTTCGGCGCAAATAGGACGAGGGAACTTCCCCATTGGTGCGCGCGGTGATGCCATCCGCCCACCAGCGCGCGGCGGCACGTTCACGGGCAGTGGCGACGCGCTCGGCGATGACTGCGGATTCCTCTTCACCGTCCGCGTTAATTGTTGCCGCCTGCCCGCTTAAGGTGACCACCATGTCCAGACGGTCTCGCAACGGTCCGGAGAGGTTGGAGAGGTAGTTCATCCGGTCATGGGGGTTGCACCTGCACTTGGACGGTTCTTCGGCCGCACACCTGCACGGATTTGCCGCCATGACCAATTGGAAGCGGGCAGGATAGGTAACCTCGCGGCGCGAGCGCGCCAACCGCACGTGTCCTTCCTCCAGCGGTGCACGCAGACCATCGAGTACCGGCGCGGCTACCTCACTGGCCTCGTCGAGAAAGAGCACACCATTGTGAGCCAAACTCACCGCACCAGGGCGCGGATGTCCGGAACCGCCGCCAAGTAATGCCGCCCGAGTAACCGAGGCATGCGGGGCGATGAACGGGGCGCGCTCGATGATCTCACCTGGGGTTCCGGTAAGCGAATGAATTGCGGTGGTTTCGACCTGCTGATCTGGGGTAAGGACAGGCAGGATGGTGGGCAGGCGCGAGGCGATCATGGACTTTCCTGACCCAGGCGGCCCAATCATCATCAGGTGATGGCCGCCGGCTGCAGCAACCTCGGCAGCCCATTTGGCATTAGCTTGACCAGCGATATCGCTAAAGTCGAGTCGCGACCCCGCCGCAGGCGCGGGGCTGAGCGACCCCGTAAAGCTCGCCGCCTGCGGCAGCCCACGATTACCGCAGGCCCATCCGAAAGCCTCCTTCAAAGACGAAGCAACCAGTACGTCCATGTCCGGCACCAATGTGGCCTCGGCGGCATTGCCAGGTGGCACAACGAGAGTTGTAATTCCTTGTTCCCGTGCGGCCAGAAGAGCGGGGATAATGCCTGCTACAGGCCGAACGGAGCCGTCGAGACCGAGCTCGCCTAAGACCAAGGTGCGCTGGAGACGTGGGGCGGGCGAGGGAGTACTGCCATAAGACGGGAAGTCGGCTTCCGCCTGTGCCGCGAGGATCGCAAGCGCTATGGGTAGGTCAAAGTGGGACCCGGATTTGGGAAGCGACGCCGGGGACATGGAGACCACCACTTTGGTCTTGGGCCAGGGCAGATGGGAATTAAAGGCTGCGGTCCTGATCCTATCCCGGGATTCGGAAATTGCGGTATCCGTCTGGCCTACAACGTGTATCCCTGGCAGCCCGTGGCCGACGTTCGCCTCCACGTCAACCAGGTGAGCTAGGACTCCGTTTAAGGACATGGTCAAACAATTACCTAGAGCCATCTTCAACCCCTTTGAAGTGTTCCAGCGCAAACCCCTGCCCGCGCGCAACCAAAGCAATGACGTCGAATCGCACCTCAGCCAGTGGCTTTCCATCAAGCCACTGCGCCGCGGCTTTCCGCAGTCGCCCGAGCTTCTGCGGGGTTACGGCCTCAGCTACCCCGTAGCGGGAATTGGCGCGGGTCTTAACCTCAACAAAGACGATGGTTCCGTCCGCCTCCCGGGCAATGAGGTCGATTTCCCCCACCCGATAAGAGACGTTGGCAGCGATTATTTCTGCCCCACGTTCGCGCAGATAGCGCGCTGCGAAGGCCTCTCCCCTTCTACCTAAGACTTGTTTATGACGAGGCTTCTTCGTGGCCAAGCGGTGTTCTGAACTAAAGTGCATTGCGGTTTATCCTTGTGCGTCGAGAAATTCATTGGCTAGCACAGGACACCGCAGGTGAAAGGGCCTGCACAAGGGACGCACAAGCAAAAAGACCCTAGCTGTGGATAACTACGCTCTGCAGCGCTTTTATCCACAGCTAGGGTACGGCGCTAGGTGCGCCGGCTTGACAAAGTTATTCCGGCATCATGAATTCCGGCTTATCCAGCTCCTCGATATTGACGTCCTTGTATGTAATAACGCGGACGTAGCGCACAAAGCGCGCGGAGCGGTACATATCCCATACCCAAGCATCAGACATGCGCACCTCGTAGTAGACATCAGGCCCAGAGGTATGCGGAATAAGCTCTACCGCATTAGCCAGATAAAAGCGCCGCTCAGTTTCAACGACATAGGAAAACTGGCTGACAACGTCCCGGTACTCGCGGTAGAGAGACAGCTCTACCTCAGCCTCGTAGTTATCGAGTTCCTCTGCACTCACGGTGGACCTCCAGGTTGTGGGTTAGCTCGCTTTAGCTTAGCGCGAGAAGTGCTAGTTTCTAGCTAGGCACGCGCGGCAAAATCCGCATGAGCGCGGCGGACATTCTCATAGCTCATCCGGTGCTCCGGGCACGCTCCAAGCGCCGCAATTGCGGCCTCATGCGCCTTGGTTCCGTACCCCTTATGGCTGGCTAACCCGTAGCCGGGGTACCGCGCATCCAGCTCGTACATCAGGTGGTCACGGCTGACTTTGGCCAACACACTCGCCGCGGCGATACACCGCGCGGCCGCATCGCCGCCGATAATGGGCAGGTGGGGTTGGGTGAGGCCGGGGATAAAGAGGGCGTCGGTAAGCACATAGCCCGGACGTACTTCTAGGCGCGCAACTGCCCTGCGCATGCCGGAAATATTGGCGTGCTGGATGCCGTGCTTATCGATGTCCCCCGCACCAATATGCACCACAGACCAGTCCACAGCCTTGTCTTTAATGAGTGGAAAAAGCTTCTCGCGTTGTTTGGGGGTGAGCTTCTTGGAGTCAGTAAGTTCCGACAACTCCTTGATCGGCCGATCGGGCATCACACAAGCTGCGATGGTGATTGGTCCACAGCAGGCACCGCGCCCGGCCTCGTCTACGCCGGCTACCGGGCCTAAACCGGCTTTGTTCAATGCGACCTCGTAGGTGCGTCGCTGTTTAAGCCGCCGCATGCGAGATTTCCGGGTGTTCCACCCCACCCCAACGCGAAAGCGGCAAAATGATGGCCTCGACGCGCCCGCGGACATTGTTCACTGGCACGGTGCCCTGCAGGTGGTCACCCAAGTGCGCACGGGAATCGAGGGAGTTGGTGCGATTATCGCCCATCACCCAAAGGTTTCCTTCGGGGACGGTGACTGGGCCAAAATATTCTCCGCCACACTCTCGCGAACCCACGCTGGGGTCTACGGGAATCTCTGGCGGATCGAGGACGAAGGATTGGTCAATGGGCTTTCCATCCACCATGACCGCAGGATCGCCTGCCTGACAACTCACCGTCTGCCCGCCGGTAGCAATGACGCGCTTTACCAGGATATTTTCCCCATTGGGAAGCAGCCCTACGGCCGCCAGGGCATTTTGCGCGCCGCGCACGAAAATATTGTGCGAACGATTGACCTCAAACTCGTTATTCCACGACTCGGGCCCTTCAAAAACTACCACCTCCCCGGGCTTTGGGTCCGTGAAGTAATAGCTGACCTTTTGCACGGCGATACGATCGTTCTTGCAGCCAGGACACCCGTGCAGGGTCGGTTCCATCGACGCAGAAGGAATGACATACATCCGCCCCACCAGCGCCTGCAGGAGCACCAGCAGGACAAAGCCTGCCACCACGGGGAGGAGAAAATCCCGGGTGCGCAGGCGTTGGGAGGAAGGCTTATTCCTGAATGTCCGGGTCATCGACCCCACCAATGCGGGTAAACGGCCAGAATACGAATTTCACCTTGCCACGGACGTTTTCTACTGGAACCGTGCCGTGGAACTTATCGGTCATGTGGTAGCGCGAATCAGCCGAAGCAGTACGGTTATCGCCCATCACCCAGATGTTGTCCTCCGGTACCTCGACGGGACCAAAGTACGGACCACCACAGGCCTCCGAGCCTGTCGACTCATCTACCGGATACGTTGGCGGGTCTTGCACGTAGTCCTGCTCAATGGGTTTGCCATCTACCATGACAGCAGGATCGCCCTCCTGGCAGGACACCGTCTGTCCGCCAGTAGCAACCACACGCTTGACCAGAGTATTTTCGTCTGGCGGTGCCAAGGATACGAAGCTCAACGCATCCTGTACACCGTGAATTACCGGATTGGACGAGCGCGGCGAGACGTAGCTGGAATTCCAGTCCTCGGTGCCTTTAAACACGACGACATCGCCTGGTTCTGGCTCACCGTTACCGTAGTAAGAGATCTTTTCCGTAAAGATACGGTCATTTGTGCAGCCCTCGCAGCCGTGCAGAGTCGGCTCCATCGAGCCCGATGGGATCACATACTGCCGGCCGATAAAGTTCTGGAAAAGTCCGACAATCACGAGAACCGTAGCCACGACCAGAAGGGTTTCCAGCAGCCACGGCATTTCTTTCTTCTTAGTCGCCTCTTTGCCTTGCTGGGTGGCGTCGCCCTGTACGGGGTAGGCCCCCTCGCCTTCCGGCGACTGTTCCTGCGAGTTGCTGTCTTTATTCACGCGCTAAATCCTAGCAACCCCATGTCCGATTTCCGGCCTTATCCCCCTCGAGGCAGGAGGATTCACAGACAACTTTCCGTTTAGATCAGGGCTTCCAACTGTGAATTGAGCAAAATTGGGCATTGAAAAATCCCCTTCCACCCACAGCAGGGTGCAAGGGGAAACTGGCGCGCAGCGCGCTAGTACTAGCGACGCTCCTTGATGCGAGCCTTCTTGCCGCGCAGATCGCGCAGGTAGTAGAGCTTCGCACGGCGGACGCGGCCACGGCGGGAGACCTTGATGGACTCCAGGTTCGGGGAGTGAACCGGGAAGGTACGCTCAACGCCGATACCGAAGGAAACCTTACGGACAGTGAAGGTCTCACGGATGCCGGAGCCCTGACGACGGATGCAGATGCCCTTGAAGAGCTGTGCACGCTCGTTGTTGCCCTCGATAACCTTTACGTTAACGTCGAGGGTATCGCCTGGACGGAAGGACGGGATATCGTCGCGCAGCTGTGCTGCATCGACCTTGTCAATAATGTTGGACATGCCAATATTCCTTTTCAGTTTGGGACAGAGGACCCTAGCGGCGTACTGCCTAACCGGTTCGTGCCCGTTACATAGAACGGTGCACTATTTTTCCACATACGCCAGCCGGAACCAAATTCTCATATCGCACGCTGCCTTGCCCAACCACGATTTTTCACCGCGGTGGGAGACATCTAGAAGCCTGCCCTCTTCAGAGCATCGGCCATAACTCCGCCACCGCCGGCGCTGCCTGCACCGCCCGTGCGGCCGCGCGAGCCACCCCGGGATCCGCGCCCAGATTTGTGGCCAGAGCGCTTTCCGCCTCCCCCGCCACCGGACTTGGCAGAACCGCGTGGGGAATCACCGCGGCGCTTCGGAGCCGGCTGCCCCGGTTCATCATCCAAACGGAGGGAGAGACCGATGCGCTGGCGCTCCACATCAACCTCCATGACCTTCACCTTGACCACCTGGCCAGAGCGCACGACCTCGTGCGGATCGGAGACAAACTTGTGGCTCATGGCAGAAACGTGGACGAGGCCATCCTGATGGACTCCGACATCCACGAAGGCGCCAAATGCCGCCACGTTTGTCACCGTGCCCTCAAGAATCATGCCCGGGGTGAGATCGGAGACTTTATGTACGCCTTCTTTAAAGGTGGCGGTCTTGAACTCAGGGCGCGGGTCGCGTCCGGGTTTATCCAGCTCGGCGATGATATCGGTCACCGTAGGAATGCCGAAAGTCTCGTCTGCAAAGTCTGCTGGCGCCAGCGTGCTGAGTACGCGGGTATTGCCAATAAGTTCAGAAATACCCAGGCCCGTCTTCTCCGCGATGCGGGAGACGACAGGATAGGCCTCTGGGTGTACGGCGGAGGAATCCAGCGGATCGGTACCGCCGTTGATGCGGAGAAAGCCCGCAGACTGTTCAAAGGCCTTAGGCCCCAGACGCGGTACCTTCTTCAGTTCCTTGCGGGAAGCGAAAGAACCGTGTTCATTACGGTAGGAAACGATATTGGCGGCGATGGTGGAATTGACACCCGCCACGCGCTCAAGCAGCGGGACGGAAGCGGTATTGAGATCTACGCCCACACCGTTTACCGCACTTTCCACGACGCCATCAAGGGTGCGAGCGAGCGCGGTCTGGTTAACGTCGTGCTGGTACTGCCCCACACCAATAGCCTTAGGGTCGATCTTGACCAACTCAGCCAAAGGATCCTGCAAGCGGCGAGCGATGGAAACCGCACCGCGCAGCGAGACATCCATGTCGGGGAATTCCTCCGCTGCAAGCGGCGAAGCTGAGTAGACCGAGGCGCCGGACTCCGAAACCACCACAGGAGTGGGTCGCTGACCCCCAGCGTGCTTGATAAGGTCCGCAATTTCCTGGGCCAGCTTCTCGGTCTCACGGGAGGCGGTGCCGTTGCCGATGGCCATAAGGTCTACAGAATGCTTTGCGCACAGGGTCGACAGCGTCTGAACTGCTTGGCTCCACTGGTTCTGCGGCTGATGCGGGTAGACAATGGCGGTATCGAGCACCTTGCCGGTTTTGTCCACTACCGCACACTTCACACCATTGCGATAACCCGGATCCAAGCCGATGGTGGCACGCTGGCCAGCAGGTGCCGCGAGCAGCACGTCGCGCAAATTGGTGGCAAAGATCTTCAGCGCGCCTTCCTCCGCAATCTCTTTCAGCCGCATGCGAACGTCCAGGCTGGAGGAAATATAGAGCTTGGTGCGCCAGCCCCAATGGACGGCGTCGGCAAGCCACTTGGAGGAGCGATCCAGATCGAAGCGGGAGGCGATTACATCCTCGTAATCGGCGTCATCGCCGGCATCTAGTTGCAGCTGCAGCACTCCCTCATTCTCGCCACGCAGCAGCGCCAAAATGCGGTGCGAAGGCAGCTTGTGGAAGGGCTCGTTGAAATCGAAGTAATCCTTAAACTTCGCGCCTTCGGCTTCCTTGCCCTCAATAACGTGCGCGCCCATGGAGCCTTCAGTGAACATACGCTCACGTACTTCACCCACCAGATCCGCGTCGAGCGCGAAGCGGTCCACCAAGATGGCCCGGGCACCGTCGAGGGCCTTCTTGGTGTCCTCAAAGCCCTCGGTGGTAAAGGCCTGTGCCAACTCTTCTGGAGCGGCGTTGGGATCCGCAATGAGCTTATCGGTCAGCCCCTCAAGGCCGGCTTCGCGGGCAATATCGGCCTTGGTTTTGCGACGCTTCTTATACGGCAGATACAAATCTTCTAGGCGCGCTTTGGTCTCGCAGGCAAGGATTTGATCCTTGAGGGCGTCACCAAGCTTGCCCTGCTCTTCAATCGCCGCAAGGATGGTCTCCTTGCGCTCCTGTAGTTCCTTTAGATAGTTCGCGCGCTCTTCAATGGTGCGCAGCTGGGAGTCATCCAGCCCACCGGTGGCCTCCTTGCGGTAGCGGGCGATAAAGGGCACTGTATTGCCCTCCGCAAGCAGCTGCAACGCGGTAGAAACCTGCGATTCCTTGACGTTGAGCTCGGCGGCGATAGTGGCCGCAATATTCACGTGGTCTCCTCACTCTTTCTCGAGGTTTGGGATTAGACCCACCCAATTTACCGCACGGCCCCTCTACTGCCTTCGCTTGCCGACGCCCCCCAAGACGCACAAAACCTCCTTTCCCAGTAAGGACAGGAGGTTGCCGTAGTGCGTTCTTAGTAGATAACCACGCGGGCGTTATCGCCGCCGGAGCAGGAAACGCGCGAAGAGCTACCGGAGCAGTACATGGTGTAGGTACCACCTGTGGCCGGCGAGTAGACACTCAAGGTAGCGCCGGTTCCGCCGCCAGCGACCCAGTTATTCATAAACGCGGTATAGACGTTGCTGGCAAAGCCGCTGGAGGTCTTACTGGTAGCTGCATAGTAGCTAGTGAAGTCACTCCAAGAGTGCCCATTGCTGCTGCCAGAAGACGCTGCCTGTGCCGGCGCTGGTGCTGGGGCGTCCTTGGTCTTGGTCACCGTGACCGGGCTAGAATCTTCATCCTCATCCTCAGCATCGTCCTTGGACGAGGAACCGGAGTGCTTGCTAGAACCGGAGCCAGAGCCGCTATTGGCATCAGCCTGCTGGAATTGACTATCGGCGTCCGCGCTAGTCGATGCATCATCCTTGGTATTGGTCACGAACATGATGACCATGGCTGCCACCGCGATGACCGCCACAATGGCTGCGATAATCGCGGCGATCGTGGCGCCACCTACGCCACCGCTTTGCTGCGGCTGGGAATAATACTGCTGATTGTACTGGGGCGGCTGTTGGTTATATCCACCGTAGTTATTGCCGTTGGGAGCCGTCATATTTAAGGGACCACCTTGGGAATAGGAATCTGGAGGGGATGTCTCCTTTACTATAGCCCTAGAAGGCATATGCACTGCAGTGTAGGCATGAAAAAGCGCTAAGAGATTTACCAGATCCCTCCTATCGCTCAGGATCCGTCCGCCACACCGCCGGGGCACCAAGCCCCATCTCCGTAAAACCGATTTCCGCACTGCCCACCCACGAGGCTGCCGGCGGCAAGCAGTCTGCTACCAAGGAAGCCACTGTGGCCAGCGGCTGCGTGGTCTCTCCGTTTACGATGAGCCGCCACACCGGAATTCCTTGTGGCCACTGGCCGAATCTGAAGCGATATTCCTGCGCTAGCGGGCTGCTTTCAGTGCACTCCCCCGCCACCTGGAGAGCGAAAATGCTTAGCGGCTCAAAGCCCCGTGCCCGCAGCGTCTCTGGCAATGCTTCGAGGCTATTCTCCCACTCCTGGGTTACTAGGAGTACGGAGAGGTCAGCGCTTACTTCCATTAACCTTCACCCTGTGTGTTGGCTTCTTGTTCCAACTGCGCGATGAAGGCCTTGTCGTCCTTATCGAGCTCAGCCGCCTCCAAAAGTTCGGGACGGCGTTGCCACGTGCGCAGTAAAGCCTGTTCCCTCCGCCATGTGTCTACCAAACCGTGGTTTCCCGAGGTGAGCACGTCCGGCACGGCTAGGCCCCGCCACTCTCGCGGCTTGGTATAGCTCGGGCCTTCCAAGAGACCATCAGAAAAAGAATCTTCCTCATGAGAGCGCTTATTTCCCAGCACACCGGGGATGAGTCGCACTACTGCCTCAGCAATCACCAACGTTGCCACTTCCCCACCGATCAACACATAATCACCGATGGAAACCTCGCGCACGCGGTAGCGCCGAGCGGCGTCATCCACCACGCGCTGATCGATGCCCTCATAACGCCCGCAGGCAAAAACAATGTGCTCCTCATTGGACCACGCCCGCGCATCTGCTTGGCTAAACGGTTTTCCCGTTGGCGTCGGCACGATAAGCAGTGGGAGGTCGCTATCCTCATCGGCCGTGGCATCAACCGCATAGGCTTGTGCTTCTACCCCTTCTAATTCGTCGTGGCGCGGACGGTTTAGGTGTGGCAGCGCAGACTCTAAATTAGGCGCACTTTCCCGCGCGGCGACGCTATCGAGCGCCGGCCCCCAAACTTCTGGCTTCATAACCATGCCGGGGCCACCACCGAACGGCGAGTCATCGACAGACTTATGCGCATCCGTAGCCCACTGCCGCAGGTCGTGCACACCTACTTCAAGGCGACCTTGTTCAATGGCCTTTCCCAAAAGCGCATGCCGCAACGGGTCTAGGTACTCCGGAAAGATGGTGATGACGTCAAGCCTCATAGGTCAAGCAGTCCTTCCGGCGGATCGATGGTGCACGTTCCAGCTTCCAGGTTCACCTCAGGAACAATGGCATGCACGAAGGGAATGAGCGCCTCCTTACTGTTGTCGAGTTCTACCTCCAACAAATCCTGGGTTCCGCCGTGGATGACCGATGTGACCTTACCAACTTCCTTGCCAGCTAAAAGAACGCGCAGCCCTTCCAGCTCATGGTCATAAAAGCCATCATCATCACTGTCGAGCGGAGCGGCAAAGAACTTAGTACCACGTAGGCTATCCGCCACTGTTCGGTCTTTGATCTCTTCAAAGGTAATGAGCAGCCTTCCCTTATGGCTCCGGACCGCCTTGATAGTTAGTGTGTGCTCCTTCTTGCCCTGCGTGCCATGAAGAACTTCCCCTACCGCAAAGCGCACCTCCGGTTCATCCGTAGTGGCTTCTACTACGACTTCACCTTTCACGCCGTGCGATTTAATCACGCGACCAATCATCAATTCCATAGCGGAAAGTCTACAACACAGACCTCTTTGCCCTTGTCAGTCATGAATTTTGGCGCTTTGGAAAGCAAACCCAGAATTTGAGTCTCATTGTCGTTAAAGTGGGCTCATGAGCGATCTACCAACCAACTCCCCAGACACGTTTGGCGCAGCTTCTCATTCAGGCGAGGAAGCCGTAATGTCCGCGCTAAACCTGCTGGACATCGCGCCTGATACCGATCCGCACCGCCCGCGCCCGGGCGTACAGCGCGTCTTGAGCGCCGATGGTGCCAACCTCATTCTCTTTAGCTTTGCACCTGGACAGTCCCTGCCCGATCATAAGGCCGCACATCCCATCACCGTGCAGGCGCTGCGCGGTGAGCTTGACTTCAGCTACGGCAGTGAAACCATCACGCTCACCCCCGGCTCGATCGTGCACCTTCCTGCATATGAGGTACATAAGGTCGAGGCTACAAGCGAGAGCGGCGACCCTTCTACCCCCGCAATTTTGCTACTCACCATGCTAACCAAATAATTTATACACGCATAGGTTTTGGTGATAATATGAATTTTAAAGAAACGCACAATAAGCCCTACCATCATGGAAACCTCCACGATGAGCTGCTCCGTATCGCTGTTCAACTAGGTAAAAGAAGCGGCCCCGACGCAATTACCGTCCGTGCGGTAACCCGCGAAGCAGGAGTGTCCCCTACCTCCGCATACCGCCACTTCAAGGACCAAGAAGAACTGCACGATAAGGTCGCTGAACTTGCTACCGATGAGTTGGTCCGGCGTTTACACGAGACTACCGAGACTGCAGAGGGCCTAGATTTTCCAGAACACCTGATGCAGATTGGTTACGCTTACCTCGAGTTTGCCTTGGATGAGACCAATTTCTTCCGCTGCATGCTGGAGTGGAAGGCGCTGCGTTTCATGCTTGGCGTAGATCCCAATACGGAAGATGATCCGAAGATGGATCACCTACAGCAGATTCGCGATTTCTTCGCCCTATTGTCCCGCCACGCGGAAGCGCTGGACAATACCACTGACTCGACGTATTTCATGCAGAATGCTCTGCTGGCCTGGTCAACTATTCATGGATTTACTGTACTTGCCATCACCGGCCCTATGTCCCAGCTTCCACGCGAGCAGATCCTCGAGCTTTTCACACCGGTTGTTGCAGGCGCCCTGCGCGGCATGGACTTTAAGGACCCCTCTAACGTCTACAGCCGCTACTCCAACTACAAGCCACAGAACTAAAGGCGAACTGGTATATCCCCGACATGGATGCCGCAAGTTTCCTAGCGCGTCACTGCCACTAGCGACCGCGCACGCGGCCCCGCCAAGGATTAGCGTGCGCGGTCGCTATCCTGTGCCGGCGTCCTTTCGCGAACTATAAAAGCCCCGCTACTACGACCAGTGATCGTAGCGGCGGGGCCCGAAGCTAAAGCGCTATGCGCTTAATAAGGAAGGCAGATTACTCTGCGGACTCCTCGGAAGCTGCCTCAGCCTTCTCCTCGGCCTCAGCGTCAGCTTCACCGGCGGCAGCAGCGGCAGCCTCTGCAGCAGCAGCTTCCTCAGCAGCCTTCTTCTCAGCCTCTTCCTTGGCCTTCTTCTTCTTTTCAGTGATGGCCTCGATGGTCGGGCCATTGTTAGCCTCAGCCAGTGCCTCGTTGAAGATCTCCAACTTGGACTTCTTCTCCTCAGCAACCTTCAGGGTGCCCTCTGCGCCCGGCAGGCCCTTGTGCTTCTGCCAGTCACCGGTTACCTTCAGCAGAGCGAGAACCGGCTCGGTTGGCTGTGCGCCAACGGACAGCCAGTGCTGTGCACGCTCGGAATCGATCTGGATGAGGGAGGGCTCTTCCTTCGGGTGGTAGATACCGATGTTCTCGATGACCTTGCCGTTACGACGGGTGCGGGCATCAGCAATAACCACGCGGTACTCAGCAGCACGGATCTTGCCCACGCGCTGCAGCTTAATCTTGACAGCCATGATGGCTCCTTTTCTAGTCACTGGGCAGTTCGGACGCGCACTACATAGTGCGCCGGTTCAACCCTTGGATTTTATCTGCGCGTGACATACCGGCCGACCGTAGACGGGAACGGTGCTACGCAGAATATTACGTTATGTAGTTCATCTAGCTCAGTACGACCGAGAAGATAACTTGAAATATTTTAGCGCGAGTAGCTGCATTTTCAAAAATTACTACGCCACGCACGCAGGTTCGTTATGCCTGCGATACTGAAGCAGAGTACCCTTAAGGGCCGAATATAGACATTTCGTTTCATATGTATGGCGCGCCTTCCGCCCCCACCATCCAGGCATAGGCGCACGAAAAGACAGTTTATGACTAAAGAATCACCGCGAAATTTCCGGTACCGCTATGACCTTGATGGTCTGCGCGGTATTGCCATCGGCCTCGTAGTTATCTACCACGTATTCGTCGGACGGGTATCCGGCGGCGTCGACGTATTCCTGCTGCTATCCGGCTACTTCTTCTTGGGCTCCCAGCTGCGCTACGCAAGCAAGCCCAACGCCTCGCTGAACCCATGGTGGCCCATCTGGCGCACCTTGCGGCGCCTAGTGCCGAGCTTGGTTCTGGTCATCGGCGTGACCTACATTCTAGTGCGCATTTTCACCCCGCAGCTTATGCGCACCGAGCTCACCCAACAGATCACAGCCACCATGCTGTATTACCAGAACTGGGAGCTAGCGGAACAAAACGCCGACTACACGGCCGCCGCAGCTGATACCTCACCGCTGCAGCACATGTGGTCCATGGCCGTACAGGGCCAGTTCTACATCATGGGCATTGCCTTCGCGCTCATCTTGGCTGCCATCATGAAGCTCCGGCCGAAGCAGCAGCCTTTGGGCAAGCGCAGCTTCCCCACGGTCAACCAGATTGCTGGCCCGATCCTCATCGTGGTCACCATCGTCTCCTTCGCCTACGCTTCGCGCCACGGTCTCTACGGAACTCCAGAGAACTACTACTCCACCTGGTCGCGCGCTTGGGAGTTAACCTTGGGCGCGGTCCTGGCCATCTATGGTTCCTCCTGGAAGATTCCGGCCCGCCTCTATGACCTCTTTACTGGTCTGGGCCTTCTGATGCTCATCTTTACTGGTGCCATCATCGCGGACACCACTGCGTATCCTGGCCCGCTTTCCCTCTTGCCACTAGGCGGCGCCGTGCTCATTATCTTGGGCGGCGGTGGCAAGATTTCCAAGGCCATGGCCTCCAAGCAGGCGCGCTGGCTGGGCGACGTAGCCTACCCGCTCTACCTGTGGCACTGGCCATTGCTCATTTTGTCTACCTCCTACCTGGGTCAAGAAACCCCGTCGTGGTGGTTGGGCGTCATCATTATCGTCATTTCGCTAGTCTTGGCGGACCTCACGCACCGCTTTTTGGAGAAGCCCCTGCGCCAGCACCGCAAGCGCCCCACGGCCGAGGATTTGCCGGTACGCAAGGGCCTTTCGACCTTGCAGAAACCCGCCGGTGCCGCCCGCGGTGTGGGCGGCGTCGTAGTCGCCGCAGCCGTGATCGGTCTCTTGGCTGTCCAGCCACTGTGGATGCGCACCCTTGATGATGCTGATGCGGAGCTTTTGGATCCTGCCCTCTACCCCGGCGCAACGACGTTCATCAACGACATCACCCCGCCGGATAATGTGGAGGCTAAACCTGATCCGATCCTGGCCGGCGGTATCCAGCCACCAGTAGCGGCAAATTGGTGCTTCGTACCAGATAGCCAGCCTGCTGACTTCTTCTTCGAAACCCGCAAGGATGGAAAGACCCCCTGCATTTTCGGTGACCCCAACGCAGAGAAGGAAGTCTATTTGGTGGGCGGTTCCCACGCGGAGCAGTATTCTGCCGCGCTGGACCGCTTAGGCAAGGAAATGGGCTTTAAGCTGGTACCGCTGCTGCGCCAGGGCTGCCCGATTGAATTGGGTGACGATGTCACCGTGACCCCAGAGTGTGCCGAGTGGGGCAAGCTGGTCATGGATCGCATCGAAGAGGCGAACCCGGCCTTAGTCATCTCGAATACCACTCGTCCGCAAAATGAATACGGCACCGGCCCCGATGCCGTGCCCGCCGGCTACCAGGCATTCTGGGATGAATTGGCCGAACGCGATACCCCCTTCTTGGGCTTCCGCGATAACCCGTGGGGATTCGATGAAGAAGGCCGCCCACGTGAGTTTGATGAATGCTACGTCGCTACCGAAGATGCCTACGGCTGCGGCATGCGCGTTGAACAGGTCTACCAGCCTTATGACCCCGGTGCGGTCGTGCTGTCGAAGTACCAGAATATGCTCTCGATTGATACCGCTCCGTGGTTCTGCGATGCCAATGGTGACTGCCCGGTCATCATCGGCAATACGATGGTCTACCGCGACATGCACCACATCACCAATGCTTTTGCGGAATCTGCAATGCCAATGATCCGCGAGGCCCTAAAGCCCTTCCTCAACGGGGAAAAAGTCCAGCAGGAAGCCCCGGATATTCCACCGGAGCAGGCTGCAGGAGCCGTGGAGCAAGCGCCCGCAGCGCCTACCAATGCCGGCAAGCAACATGCCAACCCAGTCCCCTACCCCAACGCTGGCCAAGATGAAGCAGTCTAGCTCTTAAGATCCACAACCGGCTGCGCTTTCGCGAAGCCGGTTTAAGGGGGGCGTCGACAACCGCAAGCACTAAAAAGGGGCTTCCGCGAGAATGCGGAAGCCCCTTTGCTCTGACTACGGGCTAGAAAGATTATTTTGTGCCCTTGCCAAAGTCCAGGTTGTTGAGGTCGATATTTTCCATTCCCTTCGGCATCTTTGGCATGCCGGGCATACCTGGCATGCCCCCGCCGCCGCCCATTTGCTGCTGGAGCTTTTGCAGCTCCTCCATGGACGGCATGCCGCCGCCACCGGGCATTCCTGGCATTCCGCCCATGCCCGGCATACCGCCTGGCATCTTCGGGCCGCGGTTGCCACCGCCGCCTTTGCCCTTCTTTCGTTTGCCATTCTTGCCCTTGCGGCCCTTAGGCTTCTTCTTGGTAGCGGAGCGACCACCCATGCCGCCCATGCCGAATTGGCCAGCCATCTTGGACATCATCTTCTTAGCCTGGTTGAAGCGCTCAATGAGCTGGTTGACCTCGGAAACGCTAACACCAGAACCATTAGCAATGCGCTTGCGGCGCGAAGCATTGAGAATCTTCGGATCCTCGCGTTCCTGCGGCGTCATACCGCGAATAATCGCCTGGATGCGGTCCAGCTGCTTTTCATCCACCATGGCGGCCATTTCATTCATCTGCTTGCCGCCGGGCATCATCTTCAGCAGATTGCCGATGGGACCCATCTTGCGGATCATCAACATCTGCTCAAGGAAGTCATTTAGCGTCAGCTCGCCAGAGCCCAGCTTAGAGGCTGCCTCTTCGGCTTTCTGATGGTCCAGGGTTGCTTCAGCCTGCTCGATAAGGGAGAGCAAATCACCCATACCCAGAATGCGGCTGGACATGCGCTCCGGGTGGAAGACATCGAAATCATCGAGCTTCTCACCGGTAGAAGCGTACATGATGGGCTTGCCGGTGACCTCACGGATAGACAAGGCCGCACCACCACGGGCGTCACCGTCCAGCTTGGTGAGAACGACGCCGGTAAAGTCCACGCCATCGCGGAAGGCCTCGGCCGTCTGCACGGCGTCCTGGCCGATCATGGAGTCGATGACAAAAAGGACTTCGTCCGGGTTGACGGCATCGCGAATATTGCGCGCCTGCGTCATCAGGGTCTCATCGATGCCCAAGCGGCCAGCGGTATCGATGATGACCACATCGTGCTGCTTCTGCTTAGCCTCAGCAATGCCCTGCTTGGCGACGTCCACCGGGTCCCCGTGCGAGGTGCCCATTTCATGCTCGTTGGAGTCCAGGGAGGTTCCCGGATCTGGTGCGAAGGTCGGCACCTCAGCGCGCTCGCCGACAATTTGCAGCTGCTGCACCGCGCCCGGACGCTGCAAGTCACAGGCCACCAGCATCGGGGTATGGCCCTGCTTAGCTAGGTGCTTGGCCAACTTACCGGCCAGGGTGGTTTTACCAGCACCCTGCAGGCCGGCGAGCATGATCACCGTCGGTGGGTTCTTAGCCAAGTTCAGGCGGCGGGTTTCGCCACCAAGGATCTCAATGAGCTCCTCATTGACGATTTTGACTACCTGCTGCGCTGGGTTAAGCGCCTCAGAGACTTCCGCGCCGCGGGCGCGTTCCTTGATGCGCTTGATAAAGCCACGGACGACGGTCAAAGACACGTCGGCTTCCAGCAGCGCGAGGCGGATCTCGCGAGCGGTGGCATTGATATCAGCCTCGGTCAGTTTGCCCTTACCGCGCAGGCCCGCCAGGGCTGACTGTAGGCGGTCTGATAGTGAGTCAAACACTACGGATGCGCTCCCTTAATTTAGATCGATCTAAAGTTCAACTATTCAATCTTAGTCCCTAGCCAGGGCCCTGGTCACATTCCCCACCACGGTAGCGCGAGAAACCTGCCCGGCGAGGTACACATTGACGATCATCGTCGCGCCCAAAATCTCATGGCGCAGCCATACAAAGTCCGGCAATGCCTCTACCAAGTGCCCTAAAGCGCCGATGCGCTCGACCGTCCGGATGACCAAAATGCCGCCCACATCAAAAGCCGCGGTGGTTACTTCTCCCTCGATATCTGGCAGCTCCGTATAAGTACGGGAGTTATAAGACTGGATAAACCTTACCTCCTGGGCCGCCTCCTTTAGGGTCTGTTGCACCGTCCGGATGAAAAACTCCGCCTTATAGACACCGTCCTCCTCGCGAACGATATTCGCCCGCACGATGGTCCACCCCAGCGCCGATAGCAAGGCGAAGATGCGCTTTAGCTCCCCTTGAGAGGTGCCGCACCACGACACGCTGACTTCTTGGTCTTCCCAATCCACTTTGAGCGCAACGCCTTCGCTAGATAGCGGTACATGCACAGCAGGGCGGTCGAGAACACGTGGCTTGAGCGCCTCAAGTGCCCGCGCGACGATCAGTTTCTGTGCTTGCTCCACTCGCGGTGTCCACACGCCAGGCCCAGTCGATTGGGCATCAGCCTCAGCCAACACCGCTAACAGGGATATAGTCAGCTGGTCATAATGCGCGGCAGCCAAGAGGGCATCGCGAGCGGCATCGGAAGCCGGGTCCATCGTCGCCGCTAACCGCGCCAAGGTGATATGTTCTGCCACTAAGGTTTGGGCGCGCGACCTATCGGCGACGCTCAACCGCATACGGGCTGCCTGGCGGGTAATCATCTCCGCACCTACTTGGGCATGAGGGCGCCCGTAGCCCTTGCCTATGTCATGGTAAAGCGCGGCCAGCAGCAATAAGTCAGGACGAGCCACCGAAGTACGCATCTGCGCGCACCGCGTTACCGTTGCGATGAGATGATGGTCCACCGCATTGACGTGGCTGCGCTCGCGCGGCAACAAGCCGCGCACATGCCCCCATTCTGGGACTAAGCGTTCCCATAGGCCATAGCGGTCCAAGTCCTGTATGACGCGCGGCGTGCATCGCGGCGAGGACAAAATAGCGAAGAAATCATCCACCGCTGCCCGCGGCCAGCGTAGCGGCAGCTCGGGCAGGCCTTGGAGCTGGTGCCACGTGGTCTCGGCGATGATATATCCCGTGCGTGCCGCGGCAGCCGCCACGCGGGTGAGCAGCCACGGGTCCTCTACATTTGGATTGCGGGAAAGGAAAATGTTGCCGCCCTCGGACACCACGTCCACATCGAGCGGGCGGCGCCGGCCCCGGCCGGTCACTGAAGCATTACGGCCTAGCACCCCACGGGCGGTAGCAAGGCCGCGCTCCACCGCCTTATTGACCGTGGCTGCAACGCTGACCAAAGCCGCTGTCAAGGCATAACGACTTTCAAACCCCAGGTCCGCAGCTACATCCGCGGCGAACTCGGGATCCAAGATATCCCGGTGGCGCCGGGCTGTGACGTGCAGGAGCGTGCGGGCGTCGAGAAGCAGCCGCTGCTCAACGTCCAAATCTGGAAAGTCGCACAGGTTGCCCAAAGCCATCGCGCGCAAGAGCTGAATATCGCGCAATCCCCCGCGCCCATTTTTCAAGTCCGGGTTCGTCATCGCTGCCACAGCGCCCGAACGCTTCCACCGAGTAATCGCGGTATCCAAGAAATCATCAAAGCCGCGCTGCAGCTGGCGCCGCCACGCTGCGAGCAATTGCGCCCGCGCCTCATCCACCAGAACCTTGCGCCCTGCTACAAAGGCCAAATCCAACTGGGCAAAGCCGGCAGAGGCATCTTCGGCGGCAATCGCCCCGCACTCTTGCGGGGTGCGCAGGGCATAATCCAGGCGGTACTTGGCATCCCACACGGGGTACCACAGCTGCTCCACCAAAGCCGGATCTGGCTCGTGACCTTCCGGATAGATGAGGATGACATCAATATCAGAGTGCGGAGTCATCTCATTGCGCGCAAAGGATCCGGTGGCAGCGAGCGCTGTTCCCGGTGGAAGCTCGAGACTGCGCAATACACGAAGCGCCGAGGCATGGGCCTCGGCGCGAATCTGTGCGGCGGTATGCATGCGGACTTAGAGCGCCGCCTCGCCGCGCTCGCCGGTGCGCACACGAATGGCATCTTCAACCGGGGTTACCCACAGCTTGCCATCGCCGATCTTGCCCGTGTAGGCAGCATCCACAATGGCATTAATGATGTCTTCGACGTGGTCATCGGCCGCAACAATCTCCAGCTTCACCTTGGGCACAAAGTCGGTGGCGTATTCTGCCCCTCGGTATACCTCGCTGTGTCCACGCTGCTGCCCAAAGCCCTGGCTTTCAGTAACAGTGAGGCCGCGTACTTCCTGCTGCTCCAAAGCCTGGCGGATTTCCGGCAGGGTGAAGGGCTTAACGATGGCCGTGATGAGTTTCATTGTTACTCCTTGCTAACTCTTCGGGGCGGGTCTACAGGCACCGAATAACGTGCACCCATTCTAGCCCGAGCACAGCAATTGCTGTGCAACTTTTCCACATTGCGTATTCAGAGCGCTGGTGGTTTCAGAAGACCTCCTGTGCAACCAGAAAAGCGGCGAGCTGTTCTGTCTTCCCCGCAGCCACGCGCAGGAACAGAAACGGCTCGCCGCCAGAAGGGGCTGGAGAGGACTAGATATCGTCTTCCTCTGCGTGCACGGTCTGAATTTCCCTATTGTTGTGTTTGGCGTGTTTGACGTCGGTGACGGTGACGCCGTAGATGGAACGGCCCAGATAAAAGGAGCCTACCGAGCCGATGATCCATACGCCGAAGCAAGCGATCAGTGCTTGGATGAGCAGCCACAGGGAAAAGCCATCGCGGCCAAAGTCCACGACTAGCTTGGCTACGATGATCAGCGGTACCGCAAGTCCCACGGTAGGGCCCAGCAAGTTAGCACGGGTCAAGGCATCGGGCGCTCGCCACAGCGACACCACCGTAGCGACCACCAAGAGGGTAGCGATGATAAGCAGGACCGAGGCGATAATTTCAGAAATGGCCATGGTTTATCGCCTGCCCTTCGAAATAATGCGGGCCATCGAGAGCGTCGGTAGCACACCGGCGGCAATGGCACCAAGGAGTGCAATGTAATACGCCATCGGGGCGTTATTGGTCATCGACCACGCTAAATACATGCAGATCATGCCGTAGAAAACTATATCCGAGGTAATGGCGCGGGTGAGCTCATCGCGCGTACGAAGCGCTAGCAGCACGCCACACCACGTGGCGATGCCAATGATGAATACGCATACAAATACGACCCAGCCGAATGGGGACAATGTGGCAAAGTCAATCATCGCTCGGTCTCCTTTCTGCGTTGTACGTTGCGGGCGCGGCGCTTTGGGTTTTCGACGTCCGCCTGGCTTTCTGAAAGCGGAGTGTCCTCCGCCCGCGCCAAGTCAGGCGAGCGCATATAGTGTCCCACAGACTCCAGCGGATACTCGTAGAAAGCCTCATCCAATTCTGTAGTCTCCCCTTGGCCCGGCACCCCATAATCGATGTCCTTAACCCGCGGGGCGAGGCGCTGTTCCATCTCAGCCAGATCAGCCACGATTCCCGCCGGGTCGGATCCTTGGACGGCCTGTACCAGCACGATGCGCGGCAGCCCTTGGCGGGGCGGTTCACGCAAACCGAGCGAGAGCGTGCCCGGGGTTGCGGTAATGGAGGACGTAAACCAGAAGATCTCCCAGGCACTAGTCACGCGCAGGGGGTAGCGAATGATAACCGGATTGTATTCGTTATCCGGTTTGAAGGCCGCCAGTGCCAAGCTAATGCCGGCTACGAAAATCTCCTTGATGAGCCACAATGCATACACAATTGCGTTCATTTAACGGCCCTCCTGGATTTCATCGATATTGGGAACGGCAATAGGCTCATCTCCCAAGACGGTTTCAGTATATGCGTTAGTGTCCAGCAGCTGCTCCGCTGCGGCATCCACAACATCGAGGACGATGCCGGAGAAGATGAACATGCACAGCGAACCAAGGATGAGAGCCGCGGATGGGGCCATGAGCTTTTTGCGGATGACCAATTCATCCGGGACCTTGTCCTCCGGCAGGCCCTTGCCCCAGAAGACCTTGCGCCACACGCGCAGCATGGCCAAGAAGGCAGCGAAAGAAGCGATGATGATGGCCGCGATGGCAATCCAGGCCCAAGCACCACCCACGCGGGCGATCTCGAAGACAATCATCAGCTTGCCCCACATTCCCGAGAACGGTGGGAAGCCCACGACGGAGAATGCACCGGCAGCGAAAATCCACGCGATGATGGGGTCGCGGCGAGCAAGGCCGGAAAGCTTGCTGAGCAAGCCCGTGCCGTAGGTCTCCTCAATAGCACCAGAGGCCAAGATCAGCGAACCAACGGTCACCATGTGGTGAATCGTGTACATGATGCCAGCTGCCAGTGCGCGACGTGGGTCATCAGAGGTAAACGCAAGCATGACCAAAATGAAAGGCATGCCGTTGAGCATCTGGTAGCCGAGGACGCGGCGGATGGAATTTTCCGCTAGACCGCCGAAGGCACCGATCATCATGGAGATAATCATGATGACGATGATCAACAGCTTCCAGCGCTGTTCCAGATCGAATAGCTGCACGTAGAGGCGGTAGAGCATGTAGACGGCCACTTTGGTGTGCAAGCCGGAAAACAGGCCCATCACCGCGGCGGAGGTTCCTGGGTAGGTGCGTGGCAGCCACGACTGCACGGGGAACACGCCGGCCTTGGCGGTAATCGCAATGAGGATCAAGCCTGCCGCCACGGTCACCGGCCCATTGCCTGCCGCTGCGCCCTTCAGTGCGCCTAGGTTGACCGCACCAGTAACCGAATAGATATAACCCACGCCAACAACCAACAAGGTGGAGGCGAAAAGGTTAACCAAGACGAAGGCACGGCCGGCTGCCAAGCGCGACCACGTACCAGACATGGTGATAAGGCCGTAGGACGGCAGAAGCATGACCTCAATGAAGACGAAGAAGTTAAAGAGGTCGGCGGTTAGCAATGCACCGCACACACCGGTGATCAAAATCAGGGTGAGCGATGGATAGTAACGAGACTTTGTCTCCCCACCCACAATGGCAAACCAGTTGGCACCAAACGCGACGATCATCGTAGTAATGATCATCAACGCGGAGAAGGCATCCGCCGCAAACGGGATACCCACATTGCCTTGGTAGAGGCCAACAGTATGGGCTACTACCCCATTGTTCATGGTGTAGATGAGCAGGCCCAGGCCGGCGAAAATTCCAATACCCGGGATGATAAGCATGATGGAATCGCGTAGAGCACGCCACGGTGCCAGCAGTGCGAAGGCCGCTGCAATCAGCGGGACCGCTGGAAATAACGGAAGGAGTTGAGCTACAGCATCAGCCATTATTTGTCATCCTCCTTCTGTTCAGTTGCGCCGCGTTCTGCAACGGGAGTGTTGTGGTCCACCTCACCAATTCGGTCAAGCTGATTGGTGGAATCCTCCAAAATTTGGCGATTTTGGGCGTCGCGTCCCAAGGTCGAAAAGGCATGGTCGATGGTGTTGTCATCAACTGGTTCCACCACATCGGTGTCGTCGTTCTTGCCCATGGCCGCCATCGTCAACAAGATGGTCGAGGTTGCCATGGAAATAACAACGGCGGTCAGCACGAAGGCCTGCGGCAGCGGGTCGGCCATCTGATCGTGCGGAACCTGAGATGGGAAGGACTCTCCGCGGTAGGAATACACACCCGTAGCCAGCAGCATCAGGTTGGCACCGTGGCCAAAGGCCATCATGCCCAGCACGATGCGTACCAAGCCGCGCTGCTGGATGAGATAGACAGCACTACCGATGAGCAAAGCAATAGTCAATGCAAGGATCATTACTTCTCCCCTCCCCGGATAGCCGCGGAGCGCTTACTCTTCCTCTTCGTCTTTGCTTCCGAAGGCGTCAGCAAGGCCAACGGATCGGTCGAAGGGTTGATCGGGTCTGGGTACGGATCGTCGACGTCTTCAAGCGAAATGCGTGGAGTCGTCGGCAGCGCGGAATCATCATTATGAACCCATGGCAAGAATTCACGCTCCGTGCCTGGGCGCAGGTAGCCGCCCAATGCGTTAATCGCCATAGTCAACATACCCAGCACCGCTAGGTAGATGCCCAAGTCGAAGATGAGCGAGGTGGTCCAGTGTTGGCCAAAGGCTTCGGCATGGATTGCAGCCAGGAAGCCACCATTGCCAATGCCGTGGTGCAAGTAGCCTACAAAGCCGGCGATCAAGGCGGTGATGATGCCGATACCGGTCAGGTGAATCGGAGTCATGCGGCCGAAAACAATTTCATCGGAGCCACGGGACAGATAGATAAGCCCGATTGCTGCACCCATGATCAGCGCCGCGGGGAAGCCGCCGCCGGAGGCATTGTGCCCGCGGAAGAAAACGATGACGGACATAATGACCAACAGCGGGATAACGACGTGCACGCCCTTGCGCAATGGCACGGAGTTCAACTGGGACTGGCCAAACGGCGCTGGGCGTGTACCCGACTTGAACGGGAACCGCGGCAACGTCGTAGTGATTGCGGCAATAACCACCGCAGCCATGCCCAGTACGGAAAGCTCGCCCAAGGTATCAAGTGCACGGAACTCCACGATGATAGTTGCGACAACATTGTCGCCGCCGGTGATGTCCGGAGCATTGTCCAGGTACCACATCGCCAAATCGGAGCGCTCGTGGCGGCCCATGAGTCCCCACACGCCTAGGAACGCAGCCACACCGGCCAAGACCGCAATGACGATGGAGCCGGTCTTGCGGGATTTGTTCTTCACCGGCTGGAAGGTTTCTGGCAGGTAGCGCAGCACCATCATCATGACGATGACGGACAGGGCCTCCACCATAAACTGCGTCAGCGCCACGTCAGGTGCGCCAAGCAGGAACATCTGCAGGGTCACGCCCGAGCCGGCAATGCCAATCATGATGGCACCGGTCAAGCGGTTCTGGGTGCGCACCAGCCCAAACATCGCTAGGGCGATGATGCCCAGTGGCAGCAGGTCCCATGGGTTATCCAGACCAGCCACCCGTGGCTGCAGTGCTACCCCGTCGACGCCATCGCGAATGAGGGTGGTAGCTGCCAGCACGATAATCAAAATGACAATCGGCAGCATATGACGGGATGGATTATGCGAATCGGACATCTTGCCCAGAACGCGCCCCAACTGGGAGCAACCCTTCATCAGGGAATACAGCAAATCATTGCCGCTGCGCGGCATGAACTCGTGAGCTTCAAAGCTTGCCCACATCTTCTTGCGGGCAAAGATACCGGCAATACCGACGATGAGGACCACTAGCGAGATAAGGAAAGGAACGTTGAACCCGTGCCAGAGGGCAAGGTGCGAATGATGCTCCAATCCCACGGCAGCCACTGCATCATCAATCGGGGCATCAAAGAGCCCGAGCACAAATACCAGCGGCAAGGACATAAAGCCCGGCAAAGCGGCGGGCAGCCAGAGCGACACTGGGGCTTCATGGACATGTCCCATGTCGCGAGGTCCGTCAAAGAAGGCGCCGAAGACAATCTTTGCGGAGTAAGTAAAGGTGAAAAAGGCACCGCTGCCAGCAACGATGAGCAGGATTACCTGGCCCGCGCCGCCAATCGGGGCGTCCTCAAACGCCGTGAGCATTCCCTCTTTGGACACAAAGCCCAGAAGGGGTGGCACCGCAGCCATCGAGGCCGCGCCAATTACTACGGAGCCAAATGTCCACGGCATCTTATTCCACAGTGGTCCTAGGCGGCGAATATCGCGCGACCCAGCCTCGTGGTCGATGACGCCAATGAGCATAAACAGCGAGGACTTAAACAGCGCGTGCGCCAGAGTGTGGACCAACGCTGCAGCGATAGCGAACGGGGTACCCACGCCAATGGTGGCAACAATCCAGCCCAGATGGGAGACGGTGGAATAGGCCGTTAGCTTTTTCAGATCCGTCTTCTGCACTGCAAATACCGCGGACATCACCGCGGTGCCCATGCCTACGACGATGAGCAACCAATTCCACACCGCCACATCGTGGAAGATGGTGGAAAAACGAATAAGCAGGTATACGCCGGCCTTGACCACCGCTGCTGCGTGAAGGAAGGCCGATACCGGGGTGGCAGCGGCCATAGCCTCTGGCAACCAGAAATGGAATGGGAACTGTGCCGCCTTAGTAAAGGCGGACGCCGCAATCAACACGGCTACGGCTGCCGTTATCCCTGGGCGTTCCGTCCATACAGGGGACGCCAAGATATCAGAAACGGTAGTCGATCCGGTCACCGTCGCGGCAATACCCAAGCCGGTCAGCAGGGTCAATCCACCAATAAAGGTTAGGATCAGTGTGCGCTGCGAACCAGCCTCGCCGCCTGAACCGGAGCGAGCAATCAACATAAACGAAGCCAAGGAGACTAGCTCCCAGGCAAGGAACAAAACCACCACGTCATTGGCCAGAACCAGCAACAAGATGGACAGCGTGAACGCTGTCATCAAGGTATAAAAGCTGGTGTTGCCCTCATTCTTGGGCAAATAGGCCGCCGAATACGTGAAAACGACGGCGCCAATGACCAGCGCCAACATAGCGAAGAAGATGCTCAACGCGTCCCCGCGGAGAGCAAAGCTTACGTCGACGCCTGGTGCGATGAAATCACGCACCCAAGTGGCGTGGAAACTTAATTCCTCCCCGGCTGCAATGGCAGGAAATTCCTTGGCGATGAGGACCGCTGCAATAAGAAAAAGGCCAGCCAGTGGATAGCCTGCTTTTCGGTCAATAACCTTTACGGTTACCGGTGCCAAGATCACTGCCAGCGCCGCGAGGAGGACTGCATAAAGTAGCGTCACGAAATACTTGCCTCACGAACCTGGTCTAGGTTTAATGCGAATTTCGCATTAAATACAGCCCTTTCAGGCTACCATTCCCGCCAAGGTCAAACCACATTGCAGCATTCCCCTGCGCTACATAAAAGGCAAGCACAACCGCCACAATTACGCTCGCAGGCAGAGAATTCACAGGCACTCAGCAGGACTTATTCCCGCGCCAATTGCATAGGACTTTTTGCATAGTCTGCGAACCGACAGCGAGATGAGAGAGAAAAGAATTCGCGAGATTGTTGCACGCTATAACTCGCCCATGAAAACGAAGGACGCCCCCAGCACACCGTGGCGCACGTACGTGACACCCGATATGCAGGGGGGAGTTGCAAGGTTGGCTGCTACTTCTCACCCAACAGAGCGTCGACGAAGCCTTCAACTTCGAATGGCGCGAGATCATCGGCGCCTTCGCCCAAGCCCACAAGCTTGACTGGAACACCCAATTCTTCTTGTACCTGGAAGACGATTCCGCCCTTAGCGGTGCCGTCCAGCTTGGTGAGAACCACACCGGTGATATCTACTACCTCGCGGAAGATTCGTGCCTGCGTAAGGCCATTCTGCCCCACCGTGGCATCCAATACCAGCAGGACCTCGTCCACATCGGTCTTCTTTTCTACCACGCGCTTGACCTTGCCTAACTGGTCCATCAGGTCCGTGGAGGTATGGAGCCGGCCTGCGGTGTCGACCAAGACCACATCTACTTGCTGTTCCACGCCGGTTGCTACCGCATCGAAGGCTACCGATGCTGGGTCAGCGCCTTCCTTGCCGCGCACGGTATCGGCGCCAACTCGGCGGCCCCACGTCTCAAGCTGATCAGCGGCCGCAGCTCGGAAAGTATCGGCCGCTCCCAAAAGGACCTTATGGCCCATGGCTACTAGCACGCGAGCAAGCTTGCCGGTGGTTGTGGTCTTGCCGGTGCCATTGACACCGACGACCATTACGATTGCTGGCTTGCCCTCATTCGGCATGGCCTTAATGGAGCGATCCATCTCTGGGTGGCCTGCTTCAATCAGGCATTCGCGCAGCATGGCACGGGCTTCATCCTCGCTGGAAACGCCGCGCTCTGCAATCTTCTCGCGCAGGGAGTCAGTCACTTTCATCGTGGACTTGGTGCCCAAATCCGCCATGATGAGCGTATCTTCGACTTCCTCCCAGGCTTCCTCATCCAAATCGCCTGCGGACAAAATTCCCATGAGCCCTTGACCGATGGCATTTTGCGAGCGCGAAAGGCGCCCGCGCAAACGCCCAAGACGCCCACCGGCGGGTGCGATATCATCCTGCGGAGCCGGTGCTGGGGCAGGTTCGCCTGTTGGAACTTCGGTCTGTTCCTTGGCGGCTTCGGCTGCACCGGTTTGTGCCTCGGCAGCAGCTGCGGCTTCTTCGGCTTCCTCGCGGTCGTCCACCCGCTCCTCGATGTCTTCCGCGTCATTGTCTTCAACAACCTCATCGAAGACTGGGGACTCCTCTTCTACCTCGGCATTTTCCACGGAGACAACGTCTTCCGGCTCTTTTGCCTTTTCGGCAGCTGCCGGCTCTTCCGGCTTGGGTGCAGCTTCTGGCTGTCCAGCCGCTTCCGGGGCACGGTCCGCGTGCGATTCTTCGCTTTCCGACGCCCCAGCTACCGCACCCGCTACGCCTGCCGCGCCAGCAGTCGTCGCCGCGGCCGCAGCGCCAGTTCCCTTGGACTGTGGTTTTTCTGTCTTATCAGCGGAAGATTCTGCCGCTTGCTTCTTCTCCTCCGCTGGCGCTTGGGCCTGGTCCTGCTTAGTAGGCTCTGCCGACTTGTCGGTCTTCGCCGGCTTCCCCTGCTGAGGTGCCGACTTGGTTTCTGATTTCTCTGCCACAGACTTGTCTGCCATAGGCTTGTCGGCCACGGGCTTGTTTGCCGCGGCATCAGTCGTGGGCTGAGCAGACTGTGGCTTATCAGCCTGCGGCTTCGCCTGTGCCTGCGGCTTTTCCTTAGACTGTGAGGTCTTGCCGCTGAGCTGCTCGTTGGCGATGTCTGTAGCATTCGGCTCTGTCTTCGCTGCCTGCTGCGCTTGAGCTGACTTGTCCGCCTGAACCGGGGCTTTCTGCGCTTCCTTAGCGCCGCCAGCAGGAGCAAAGTTAAAGCCGGACTTGGCTTGATAGTTGCCGGACTTTTGCTCCTGGGTCAGCTGCTTCGGTTCTTCCTCAGCAGGCTTATCAAAGGACACCTTCTTGGCGTCGCCGCGCTTTTTGCCGATTACTACGAAAAGAATAATCAGCACGATGACGACGATCGCAATGCCGATCCATAACCATAAAGAATTCATGCCTCTATAGTGCCAGTCTTCTCAGCTCGCGGCACGCCAAACCCCCTCCTATAGCGGAAGGATTTCTGCGGGAAGTCGACGAGCCCAGGCTACTTCCCCGCCTCGTCACCACGGGGAGCATCTACGCCCAAGCGAGTGGCATCCTCGCTGGCTTGCTCCGTTCCAGGGGCGCTGCCTGCGGGATTCATGCGCTGCGAAATCACGCGAGTAACACCATCGCCGCGCATGGTTACGCCATAAAGGACGTTGGCGACATCCATCGTCGGCTTTTGGTGCGTAATGACGATTAGCTGCGAGTCTTTCCGCAGCTCCTCAAAGAGGGCAATGAGGCGGCGCAGGTTGACGTCATCAAGCGCTGCCTCAACCTCGTCCATGACATAGAACGGGCTGGGGCGGGCACGGAAGATGGCTACCAACATCGCTAGCGCAGTAAGCGACTTCTCGCCACCAGATAGCAAGGACAGGCGCTTGACTTTCTTGCCCGGTGGGCGCGCTTCCACCTCGATGCCGGTAGTGAGCATGTCCTCCGGCTCTGTGAGAATAAGCCGCCCCTCGCCACCGGGGAAAAGGGTCTGGAAAACCTTAGGAAATTCTGCTTCGACGTCGTGCCACGCATCCGTAAACAGTTGCAAAATCTGCGCGTCTACATCTTCGATAACGCCCGCCAGATCCTTGCGGGCTTGGATGACATCCTCCAACTGAGTGGAAAGGAAGGAATAGCGCTCCTCCAAAGCCTTGTATTCTTCCAGCGCGAGCGGATTGACCTTGCCTAGGGAATTGAGGTCTTTTTCTGCTTGCTTCAAGCGCGCGTTTTCCGCCCCGCGGTCGAAATCTTCGCCTGGAGTGTAGTCCTGCAAGAGATCTGAAATCGAAATGCCCAGCTGTTCCACGATCTTGGCTTCGGCTTCGTCCACACGCACCTGCGCCTGGGAGCGAGCAATTTCCGAGTCATGGGCGCGGTTGGTCAGCCGGTCCAGCTGCTGCCGCGCGGCCGAGACGTGTTGCTTGACCTGCTGCAGCTGCGAGTTTAGGGAGGTGCGCTGTGCAAAGTAATCATCGCGCTCAGAGGTCGCGCGCTCGAGGAGCTGCGTGGCGCGGGCAGCCAAATCGCGGGAATGCTTGGCCACCGCACCGGCCAATTCTCCCTGGGCCTTGCGCCGCGCCATTGCTTGCTCATGGCGGGCCTTGGCTTGGCGTTCATGCTGCGCTTGGCGACGCAACGCCTCTCCCTTCCCCGCTACCTGCCCCACGTGGTCTTGGGCAGAACGGGCTGCAACCTGCGCCTCCATTTCCATGGACTTGACCTGCTCTAATGCTGCGGAGGCCTCATCGCGCTCCACCGAAGAGGGTTCGTCGGGTTGTTCGTCCGCATCGACGCGGGCGAGCCTATCGCGGGCGTCGGCAAGCTGCGTGCGGGCCTCGGTCAGCTTGACCTCGATCTCGGTCGCGCGCGACGCGGCCTTCTCGTGCTCATTCTTATTGGCCTCGTATTGCTTGAGCAGGCGCTGGTGATCGCGCTTCCACGCATCAACTTCAGTATCGTGCTCGCGCAAGGCGGCCTTTGCCGAGGCTGCAGTCACTCGGGCATCCTCCGCCGCGATCTTCGCGCCCTCAAGCGTGCCCGATAGTTCTTCCAGCTCCTGCGTGGCAGATTCCAACTGCTCCTCTGCCTCCGCGATGCGGGCGGAAACCTCGACGGTGGATGAGGCACCGGTGCCTACTTCTACCCAACCTTCACCCAGCACCACGCCGGATTCGGTGACCGCACGCAGGCGGGGATCCTCGGCCACCAGCTTTTTCGCCTCCGCGACATCGGAGACGAGCACGACATCCGCAAGGAGGCGGTGCAGCGCGGCGGATACCTCTGGAACCACCGCAATGTGGTCGAGCAACCACGAGGTGCCTGCGGGCAAAGTCGCATCCACGCGCCAAGAAGAGGAAGGGGCGGCCACGGAGACGTCGATAAGCGCAGAGCGCGTGCCCTTTTCCAAGTCCGCAATCAGCTGGGCAGAAATCTCGCCCGCCTGGGCCTCTGCAAAAGCACCCAACGCGGCAGCTACCGCGGTCTCGTACTTGGTGGTAATGAACTCGGCCAACGGTTGGAAATGCTCGCCGACCTCAATCTTTTCCGGCGCAGTTTGAGCCAAGGTATCGATGCGGGAGCGCAACGTGTAGACGGCGCGCTCGCGCTCGCGCTGCTCATCGCGTAGCTGCTCCAAACGCTTATCGGCCGCACCCGATTCACTGGCCGCTCGCACATGGGCTTCCTCGAGCGGCTCACGCTCACCGGCCAAAGACTGCAACTTATCCGCTACCTCATCGGCTTCCGCCTGGGCAGCTTGGGTGCGCTGCTTGGTAGAAGTCAAGGTCTCCTCTTGACGCGCCAGCTCCTCTTCTGCCGAAGTTACCTGGCCTGCCGCCTTTTCTTCTGCGGCGATGAGGCGGACGACGCCCTCACGCCTATCCGCAATAGCCCGCAGCTGCGCCATGTGCTCGCGCTCAGCGGCCTCGAATGCCTCACGACGCTCTGCTACCTCCTCGCGGATAGCCTCTAGGCGTTCCGCAGCTTCCTCTGCCGCGGCGAGAAGCTCCGCATGCTCTTCGTCCGCGCGGGCAGCACGGGCCTCTAGGTCATCCGGGTCCTGGCCAGAATAGGCCACCTGGGCGTCGGCATTGGCCGCTCGTTCCTCCGCGATGCGCTGGGTGGCGGAAATGCGCTCGGAAAGCGTGGATAGGTCGAACCACAGCTTTTGGGCGGAATCCGCCTTGGGGTTAATCTCCTCCAGCTGGGCTTCCACTTCTAGCTGGGAACCCGTTGCCTCTTCTAGCTGCGCAGTAACTTCTTCTACTTGCTCGGCTAGGACCTCGGCCGCGCGCTCGGCCTCCTGAAACTTGCTGCGCAGGCGCACTACCCTATCGCCGGCAAGCCGCAGGCGAGCGTCGCGCAAATCAGCCTGTACAGTGGCAGCGCGCTGCGCGGCCTCAGCCTGACGGGCCAAAGGCTTGAGCTGCTTGCCCAACTCATCAGTAAGGTCCTGCAGGCGATCCAAATTGGCCTGCATGCCGGTGAGCTTGCGCTGCGCTTTTTCCTTGCGGCGGCGATGCTTGAGCACACCCGCAGCCTCTTCGATATACGAGCGCCGATCCTCAGGCCGCGATTCTAGGATCTCAGAAAGCTTGCCTTGGCCGACGATAATGTGCATCTCGCGGCCAATACCGGAATCAGATAGCAGCTCCTGAATATCCATCAGGCGCGCTTTGGCGCCATTGATTTCGTATTCGCTGGCGCCATCGCGGAACATCCGGCGGGTGACCGACACTTCCGAGTATTCGATTGGCAGCGCACCGTCCGCATTATCAATGGTGAGGGTGACCTCGGCGCGCCCCAGCGCTTTGCGGTCACCAGCGCCGGCAAAGATGACGTCCTGCATCTTTCCACCGCGCAGCGTCTTGGCGCTTCCCTCACCCATAACCCAGGCCAGGGCGTCGACCACATTGGACTTGCCGGAGCCATTCGGTCCGACGACGGCGCAAATTCCTGGCTCGAATTTCAGAGACGTCGCCGACGCGAATGATTTGAAGCCTTTCAGCGTCAGCGATTTCAGGTGCATTTGGGTAAGTTTAGCAAGCCTTGAACGCAGCCGCCCAGCCGAGCCTCGAGATTCGGCTGGGCGGGCTTGTGCTGCGAGTTAGCGTTCGATGAAGCCAGATTCGCCCTTAGGGGCAGCCCATTGTTCGACGACTAGATCCACCGTTCCCGGGCGGCGGGTCGTACTCGGCTGCTCTTTGAGGAGTCCCAGCAATTCCTCGCATTTCTCCCGCGGACCTTCAGCTACCACCTGCACCCGGCCATCGGCCAGATTAGTGGCATGCCCGTTCAAGCCGAGCTCAAGGGCACGGGAGCGCGTCCACCACCGAAAGCCCACGCCTTGAACGTGCCCATGGACAAAAGCGGTCATTCTTTCCAGTGCCATGCGGTCTCCCTAATTTCTAATAGTGGTCGTGGTGTCCCTTATCGCGCAACACGCGGCGATCCTCCTCCCTGCGGCGAGTGACAGGATCCGATCCGTCCCAGCACTCTACGCCCTTCAGCTCCGGCATCATATCGCGGTGGAATACCGGGTCAATGCCTTGGCTGCGCTGCTTGTTGTAATTCTTGAGCAACTTAATCGCCACACCGGATAGTGGCACGATGGCGATGATATTGAGAATCACCATGGTTGCCGCACCGGTATCGGCCAAGGCAAAGACCAGCGGCAGGGAGCCCACTGCGCCGAACCAGACAAAGAAAAGCACAACAAGGCGGAAGATTACCAGCGCAGGCTTGCTCTGGGTGAGGTACTCCAGGTTAGATTCCGCCAAGTAATAATTGCCCAGGATGGAGGAGAAAGCCAGGAAGAGAAGGATGAAGCTGACGAAGTGGATGCCCCACTCGCCCACCTCAGAAGACAAAGCCGCCTGGGTCAAGGAGACGCCTTCTGCTTCAGCGCCGTAGGCAATCTCCGGCCCCAGCAAGATGACGAAGGCGGTGATGGTACACACCACCAAGGTGTCGAAGTACACGCCAAGGGTTTGTACCAGGCCCTGCTTGACCGGGTGCGAGACTGCCGCGGTAGCCGCTGCATTCGGAGCAGAGCCCTCGCCAGCTTCGTTGGAAAACAGTCCGCGCTGAATACCCTTCATCATGGCCGCACCGAGACCGGCGCCTGCGATTTCCTTAATGCCCAGTGCGTGACCGACAATATCTCCAATCATTCCCGGCACCTTGTCAAAGTTCGTGATGACTACAAAACCGCCGACAAGCAGGTAGGCCACCGCCATAAAAGGCACGATGATCTGGGTGATATTGGCAATGCGGTTAACACCGCCAAAGATGATGAGGCCTGCAACCATGGCGATAACAACACCGATGATGGCGCGGAACATGGTGTCATCGCGGTCAAAAGAGAAAGACACCGCATCCGCGATGGCGTTGGTCTGGAAGGCGTTGTAGACCAAACCAAAGGTAAAAGCGATAGCGATGGAGAAAAGAACGCCAAGCGGGCCCCAGCCCAAACCCCGCTTCATATAGTACGCTGGGCCGCCACGGTAACCATCACCATCGCGCACCTTCCACAGCTGCGCCAGCGTGGATTCGATGAATGCAGTTGCACCACCAAGGATGGCGATGAGCCACATCCAAAAGACAGCACCTGGGCCGCCCACGGAAATGGCCACGGCCACGCCGGCCACGTTACCGGTGCCGACGCGGGAGGCGGCCGAAATAGTAAAGGCCTTGAAAGCAGAGATGCCGCCGTAGTCCTCGTCCTCATCGCGACCTTCCCCCTTGGGTCGCTCGACGACGGCGCGGAACATATCTGGCACCATGCGCACCTGCACCAAAGCGGTACGGATGCCGAAGAATAGGCCCGCAGCGATGAGCAGCCAGGGCAGAATCCACGACCAGACGCCGTCATTAAATGTCGTTACGACATTTTCAAGAAAATCCATGCAGAATAATTTACTGCCTTGAGGTTCACAACGTGAACCTCATGCGCCATAACTTATTGGCAATGGGGGCAGAAATGGGTGGAACGCCCTGAAATTACGCAGCGCTCCAAGAGCGTTCCGCAACGCTGACAGGGCTGGCCAGCCCGCCCATACGCGGCCAAAGACCGCGAGAAGTATCCCGATTCGCCGTTCACATTAACGTACAAGGAATCGAAGCTCGTGCCACCCACTTTTAGGGCGGCGGCCATAACCTCTTGGGCCGCTTCGAGCAGGGCTACGGCATCCTTTTGCCGCAACGTCGATGCCCTTTTGCGGGGCGGAATCTGTGCCGCCCACAGGGATTCATCGGCATAGATATTGCCGATTCCAGAAGCCAAGGTTTGATCCAACAGTGCGGTCTTTACTGCAGTTTTCTTTGCCCGCAGGCGCCGTGCGGTAGCCACAATGTCAAAGTCTGGTTCCAACGGGTCAATGCCAATGTGCGAGATCTTCGCCCACGGCGCATAGAGCCAATAGCCAAAGGTGCGCTGGTCTACAAAGCTAAGCTCTGTCCCACCGCTTAGCTGAGCGCTAATGCGCAGATGCGGCGAATCAGTCGTGCCGATTCGAACCTGGCCCGACATGCCTAAGTGGACAAAAAGGACGTCGCGGTGGGGATCCATGAAATCTTCGCCCACAAATTCCAGCCACATAAACTTGCCTCGCCGGGCCACAGCGGCGATCTCTTTACCGACAAGAAGACCGGAAAGTGGCTCATCTTGGCCACGGTTGGCACGCGGGTGAAGGACGTACACAGACTCAAAAGTCCGCCCCACCACGTGGGGCTCAAGACCCCGGCGGACGGATTCGACTTCCGGCAGTTCCGGCATGCTTAGCCTTCTTTATGCGCAGTGCCCTGCACCAAGAGAGGAGTCTCACGCAAAGTCTGGCACGCCTCCTGAGCCGCTTGCTGCTCGGCTAGCTTCTTATTGTGTCCCACTCCATTGCCCACGGTTAGACCAGCTACGGTAGCTACCGCGTTAAAGGTTTGGTCATGTTCTGGGCCGGTGGAGGTAGCCGAGTAGACCGGCATCGGTGCCTTAAGCTCGGCGCACAGCTCCTGCAAAGTGGTCTTCCAATCCAAGTGGCGGCCGCTCACAGTGGCATTTTCGATTTTTTCCGCAAATAAGCGCAGGATGACATCTCGCGCAGTTTCGAATCCATGCTCGCGGTAGATAGCGCCAAAGATAGCCTCGGTGGTATCGGCAAGGATGGAATCCTTATCGCGGCCACCAGTGGATTGCTCGCCCTTACCCAACAATATGTGCGGGCCGAGGTTTATCTCACGAGCAATATCCGATAGTCCGTAGCGCGAGACGATCGAAGCACGCATCTTGGAAATATCCGATTCAGGACGAGAGGGATAAGTGATGTAGAGCTGAGAGGCCACCGACAGGCCCAGCACCGCATCGCCCAAAAACTCCAAGCGCTCGTTATTAGGCAAATGCCCATTCTCATTGGCAAACGACCGGTGAGTAAGCGCCAAACGCAGGTGTTCTGGCTGCAATTCCACGCCGAGCGATTCCAACAATGGGCTGTGGTCTACTGCAGCAAATTCAGCTGCCAGTGCCTCTTCCCCGGTTAGCTTCTTTTTGCGGCTCATAGGAACTTCTCCAAACCAGCCCAGCGGGGATCGACCTTGTCTTCCTCTTCTTCACCAGAAATACCGGTGGTCACCCCTTCAGGCGTGTCGATCTCACAGCCGTCCTCACACACCGGCGCGAAGGGAAGGTTGAGGCCTGCCTCATCGATCACGGCCTGCAAAAGGTCCAGCTCATCATCCTCGATCTCCGGAATCTCATCTCCGGAGCCTTCATCATCGGCTGCAGGATCATCGCCAGAGACGAAAGATTCATCGGCGGCAAAGACCTGCGTGACGTGCAAGTCCAGCTCTGGGTGCAGTTCCTTCAAGCACCGGGAGCATTCCCCTGTCAGCCGTCCAGATACGTTGGCATCCACCAAGACACCTGCACCTAGAGGGGTCAAGGTGGCGTCTACAGTGAGCTCCTCGCCCTTCGGAATAGCGATCATCTCGACGCCGATCCTCTCAGGTGCGGGGCCGGTCTGGGTGCGTTGCTCCGGCAGTGCGTCAGCGCCTTGGGCGTTCAACAATTCGCCCACATCGAACTTCAATGGTGATGTCATAACACTAGGTAGTCTACCTTGCCCCGCAAACTCCGCCTAGCGGCCAGCACAGGCAAACTTTCTGTCAAGAGTCTGTCGTTTAAAGTAAAAGGGCCTATGCCTTTCCGGAATAGCCTTTTCCCAAGCCAAAGCCGTCTTTAGTGTGGAGACATGACTTACCACTTGGCGCTAGCCTCCCCGGATCCACGCAGCATCGCACTCGGATTCGCCATGTTTAGCTGCCTTCCTGCCGCGGTATTAACCATTGCCGGCACGCTCGTGCACGCCACTCCACAGCCGGACCGTTCAGGAATCTATGGTGCTAGTGGGATTCGCCTTTTTACTGCACTCATCTGCAGCATCGTTGCTGGTTTGGTAGCTGGCACCAACCTGGTATTGCCCACTGGCATGGACCTTTCGGTGCTTACCGGCGCACTCATCTTTTCCCTAAGCGCAGGTGCCATTACTTGGTTCTCACGAGAAACCATTCCTACCGCGCTTATTTCTGTAGGCACCATGCTAGTTGCCACAGATGCGTTAGTGAGTATGTGCGCCATGTGCTTTCCGCAAAACTTTAGGGATAGTTCTTTGACGTCACTGTCTTCCTATTTCTTTACCGCACTCGTTGCATTCCTTTTCCCCGGCTTAGTGACCACAATCATTGCAGCATGTATGGCCGTCCAATCCGCCGCACCTGCGCATCTCACCTCGAAGGAAGAAGGCAGCGCCACGTCCACACACACGCCGTTAACAGCTACTCCCCATGCAGCAAATACGGCAGTGCCCACCACACTGCCGCGCTCCCGCGCAACCTCCTGAACTGCCAGCGTTGGTAGGAAAACATTAAGGCTCTGGTGGGTGGGCAGACGGTGTACGACAAACCGTCTGCCCACCCACCAGAGCCTTTAGCCGTGCCTGATATAAGGGACCAAACCATCCCTCACCCCTCAAGCTCCAGAGCCCAGTTCCATCCAGGAAATGAAGCTTAAGGGCAGAAAGAATTTAAAGGTTTAGCGCTCGTTATAGCGACGCTCGTATGCCTCGCCTTCTGCGTAACGGGGGCCTCCCGCAACGCCACCGGCACGACCCGTGGGCTGGTAGTCGCCGCCACGGGAACGGACGCCGGCACCGCCGCGCAGTGCAGAGCGGTCAGAGCTTACGGTGCGCAGCAGCCCATTGAGGGTGGTTTCAAATTCACTTAGCTTGCCGTCTACAAACTCATCACATTCACTGCGCAGACGGTTGGACTCGGTGTGGGCGGACTCCACAATGCGGTGTGCTTCCTCATCAGCGCGGCGGACAACTTCCGATTCCGAAACCATGCGCTCTTGCTCAGCACGACCTTCTGCCACGGAACGTTCATACTCATCATTGGCCTGAGCAATGGTGCGGTCAGCCTCCGCGCGGGCCTGTTCCACCATGGACTCAGCGCGAGCTTCAGCATCAGCCACTAGCTTGGCGGCATGCTGTTCTGCGTGGGAGACCGTGGCATCCGCCTCCTCGCGAGCATGGCCCACGATGTCATCGGCCTGCGCATTAGCGTCATTGATGGTCTGGTCCGCACGCTCTTCGGCGCCGTGGAGGATTTCATCCTGCTTATCCAAGACATCCTGCGCGTCATCAATTTCAACGGGCAGGGCGTTTCGGAGGTCGTCGAGAAGCGCGAGCATTTCATGGCGCGGAACCATGCAATTAGAGGTCATGGGGAGGCTATGGGCCTCTTCCAAGTGCTGGACTAGTTCATCTAGGGACTCAAAGACACGGTACATGCTGCGAATTTTACATGCCCTCACGTGCCAGACGTGGAGGCCACGCACCGAGTGTATACTGCAGATTTCACTTCCAGAGCCGATCATCTCCAACTATCGGCCCGCGCACGGAATTAATGGCGCTTCTAAAAAGCCACAAGCTCCCCTTCTCCACTACACAAAGGCAGCGCAGAAGGGGAGCTTAAAAGTAAAAGCGAGCTACTAAATGACGCCCTGTGCCAGCATGGCGTCCGCTACCTTCTTGAAGCCAGCAATATTTGCACCGGCAACGTAATCGCCTTCACGGTCATATTCTTTAGCCGTGCTATCGATGTTTTTAAAGATATTAGACATGATCGAATGGAGGCGATCATCGGTGTATTCAAAGGACCAGGAGTCACGGGATGCGTTTTGCTGCATTTCTAGCGCAGAGGTAGCAACGCCACCAGCGTTGGCGGCCTTGCCCGGCGCGAAGTTGATCTTAGATTCTTGGAAGACATGGACCGCCTCTGGGGTAGACGGCATATTGGCGCCTTCGGCTACGTAGCGCACGCCGCCATCGACGAGCTTCTTTGCGGATTCACCATCAAGCTCATTTTGCGTTGCGCACGGCAAAGCCACGTCTGCCTGTACTTCCCAGATATTTCCACCCTGGTGGAATTCCACGCCGTTTCCAGCTTCTTCGGCATAGGTGGAAATGCGTTCACGGCGGTTTTCCTTCACGTCCTTGAGCAGTTCAATGTCCACGCCATTAGGGGTAGTGATGTAGCCGGAGGAATCTGACATGGCCACTACGGTGGCTCCGAGCTCTTGGGCCTTAGCGGCAGCGTAGATGGCCACATTGCCAGAACCGGAGACGATAACCTTGGCGCCGTCGAAAGACTCGCCGTGCGTCTTCATCATCTCATTGGTGAGGTAGACCGTGCCAAAGCCCGTGGCCTCAGTACGAACCAGGGAACCACCCCAGGTCAATCCCTTGCCGGTGAGGACGCCAGATTCGTGCTGCGTGGTCAGGCGGCGGTACTGACCAAAGAGGAACCCGACCTCGCGGCCGCCGACGCCGATGTCACCGGCTGGCACGTCGCGGTATTCGCCAATGTGGCGGTGCAGCTCCGTCATAAAGGACTGACAAAAGCGCATGACCTCTACCTCGGACTTGCCCTTGGGATCAAAGTCAGAACCGCCCTTGCCGCCGCCGATGGGCAGGCCGGTCAGGGAGTTTTTGAAGATCTGCTCAAAACCGAGGAACTTGATGATGCCCAGGTTGACCGAGGGATGGAATCGGAGGCCTCCCTTGTAGGGGCCGAGCGCGGAGTTGAACTGAACACGGAAGCCGCGGTTGACCTGGATTTCGCCATTATCGTCGATCCACGGCACACGGAAGATGAGCTGGCGTTCAGGCTCGCACAGGCGCTCCACCAAGCCGTAGTCCGCGTATTGCGGGTCTTTTTCCAGGACAATTTTCAGCGAATCCAGGACCTCAGAAACCGCTTGGTGGAATTCTGGTTCTCCCGCATTGCGCTTGAGCAATTTGTCGTAGTACTCAGAGATTTGGCTATCTACTGACATGGTGTGCATTCCATTCTGTGGACTTGTAAGAACAGATACCAGTTTCCTATCACACTACCGATAATGCAAGCAGGTTCGAGGGTTTAGGGAGATACACAACACCTTTTACCAGCCACAATAAAGATAGATATTTTCTGTAGACCGTTCGAAACTTAAGCCGCGCAGTGCCCCATTGCACACGGGCTTTATAATTGCTGGCATGCATATTGTCGTCGCCCCAGACTCGTTTAAAGGCACCGCCTCCGCGCCCGAGGCCGCAGCCAGCATTGCTATGGGAGTGCGCCAGGTGCTTCCCGACGCCACAGTGACCACCCTGCCCATGGCCGATGGCGGCGAAGGCTCCGCTGCCGTCCTTGCGCAGGCAGCAGCGGCCGGCGGACAATCCGCCGAGACCATTACCCTGCCCACTACCGACGCCATTGGCCGCTTGACTCAGGCAAGCTATGTTCTCGCCGGAACCACTGCGTTCATTGACGTCGCCTCTGCCACCGGGCTGCCAGCCGTGCAGGACAGCCTTGATCCGCTCCACGCCGATTCCTATGGCACCGGCGTGCTGATCGCGGACGCAGAAACACGAGGCGCTACCTCGATCGTGCTGGGACTAGGCGGCACCGCCAGCATTGACGCCGGGATGGGCGTCCTCACCGCACTCGGCGCCGCCGCGCACGACGCCCGCGGCTATGCCCTGCCCAAGGGCGGCGCTCCTCTCGTTCAGCTGGACCACATCGATACCGCGCAGCTCAATATCAAGGCCGGCATGCTCGACTTCACACTGCTGGCAGATACCCGCGCTACCCCAGTGCAGGCGGCAACCATGTACGGCCCCCAAAAGGGAGCTGAAGGCGAACAAGTAGCGCTGCTGGCCGGCGCCATGCTCCAAGCCTGCGAGGTTACCGGCACCGATGCAGATTCTGCCTATTATGGCGCCGCGGGTGGCCTTCCCATTGGCCTGTCCTGGCTCTCGCGCACCCTCTGGGGCTCAGACGAACACGTGCGCGTCCTGTCCGGCGGCACGCACGTAGCCGCAGCACTGGGCCTTCCGGAAAAGATCGCCGCTGCCGATCTCGTCATTACTGGCGAGGGCCGCTTTGATGAACAGTCTCTGACCGGCAAGGCAGTCGGTACCATCACGGATCTCGCCCGACAAACCGGAACTCCCGTGGGCATTATCGCCGGCTCCTTCGAGCACGACACCGACGCCTACTGCGCTCCCCTTAGCCAAGAAGGCTCGTTGGCCCAGCAGCTAGCGGCGGCCGCCGGGGACATCGTTAAGCAGCTCTAAGGCCGAATGGACAGTGACCACGGGAAGATAGCGGGCCGTTCATGTGCCAGCTCGTCTTCAAGCAATACGTGGTCCTTGGGCAGCACTGCATGCGGGGTGAGAAGGCGCGAGAGCACCATGCCCAGCTGGTTGACCGAGCCACTCACGCCCGCCACCGCAATGTCGTAGCGGTGCACGCTCGCGTCCTCAAGGTCGCGGTCCTCATGCTCGTCGCGATAATTTTGCCGCAGCTGCTCCTCCAACCCCTCTGGAAACTGTGGTGCCTCTGGGCGGGTAACGTCAGCTGAGCAAAGCGAACCACTCTCCACCAGCTTGTCCGTGGCGGTGGTAAAGATTTCCGCGACGCGCTCTGCTTGCGCGTTGGGAACCAAAACATCAAATTGAATAACCGGCATAGCGCCAACCCTACCCAATCCCTAAGGTGTGAAACCATGTCTGATTCTGCCCGCATCGCCCAGCTTGTCACTTCTCAAGAAGCTGATCTGGGGTGGCAGCAGGACTTTTACGAAGACCTGCACCGCCACCCCGAGCTTTCGCATGAAGAGGAGCGCACCGCCGCTCGCATCCGCGCCAAGCTCGCCGATTTTGACTGCGAAGTAGTAGAACACATCGGCGGCTTTGGTATGGTCGCTATTTTCCGCAACGGCGATGGGCCCACTGCTTTGCTGCGCGCAGACTTCGATGGGTTGCCTGTCGAGGAAGCCACCGGCGTGTCCTATTCCGCCACTAATGGAAAGATGCACGCCTGCGGGCACGATATGCACACCACGGCGCTGCTGGGTGCCTGCGCGCTTCTCGACGCCTCTCGGAGCTCCTGGTCCGGCACCTTCCTCGCCCTTTTCCAACCGGCCGAAGAATCCTCCGTGGGGGCTAAGGACATGTTGGCCGATAACCTCATCGAGCGTGTGCCTCGTCCCGATATTTGCCTAGGACAACACATCATGCCCGGCCGCGCCGGTACTGTGCGCCACACCGCAGGCCCCATCATGGCCGGCTGCGATTCCTTGCGCATTCGCGTCTTTGGAAAATCAGCCCACGCCTCCATGCCCCATAACTCCATCGACCCCACCTATATCGCGGCCATGATCGTCACCCGCCTCCAAGCTATCGTGGGCCGCGAAGTTGCCCCACACGAGTTTTTTGTCATCTCTGTAGGCGAGCTACACTCCGGCGATAAAAACAACATCATTCCCGAATCCGCCGAGCTCGTACTCAATACGCGCTATTACGATCCCGCACTCGCGGAAAAGATCTATGCCTCCCTCGAGCGCATGGTCAAGGCCGAGTGTGTGGCGTCCGGAAGCGAGCAAGACCCGACCTTTGAGTACTACGCTCACGGCGAGGTCACCGATAACGACGCCACGGCCCACGCACCAGTGGCCGAGGTTTTCGATGCCGCCTTCGGCTCCGATTCGGTCATCGCCTCCCCTTCTACCGCCTCTGAGGACTTTTGCTATCTACCACAAGCATGGGGCGTACCTTATGTCTTTTGGCACATCGGCTGCACTCCGGAAAATGAGTTAGAGAATCCGCCTGTAAACCACCAGGCGACCTTCCTTCCGGACTATGCCCCGACCGTATATGCCTCCACCCGGGCAGCATATGGTGCGGCATTGACCTACTTGGCTAAGTCCTAGGTACCCGGCGCGCCTTTCCCTATTCCCCCTGCAAGGCTGCGCCAATCCTATTAAGCTGGCAGACGTTTCGTGACTTCCCACTAACTTAAGGTTTCACATGAGCCAGCCACGGCACTCTGTTTTCGAATCCACCGTTCCCTCCCATGTTCGTGCGGCCTCCGGTGTGAGCCCGCACAGCGCTTCCTACCGCAAGTTCTGGTCGGGCCTATCCGGCGCCGTCATGGAGCAGATTGCCGATAATTGGGAGCGCACCCGTTCCGCCTACGCTGCCACCCGCCAGCAGCACTACTTCTCCGCGGAGTTCCTGCAGGGCCGCGCGCTGCTCAATAACCTCACCAACCTGGGCTTGGTCGACGATGCCAAGGCAGCGGCCACCGCTGCCGATCACGAGCTGAGCGATGTCCTCGACGCCGAGCACGATGCCGCGCTCGGCAACGGTGGCCTCGGCCGCCTTGCCGCCTGCTTCCTCGATTCCGCTGTCACCCAGGACTACCCCGTCACCGGTTATGGCCTGCTCTACCGTTACGGCCTTTTCCGCCAGTCCTTTGAGAATGGCTTCCAGAAGGAACAGCCTGATGCATGGATGGAAAACGGCTATGACTTCATCATCCGCCGCGCCTCCGAGCAACGCCGTGTCCACTTCGATGACATGGATGTGCGCGCCATTCCCTATGACATGCCTATCACCGGCTATGGAACCGATAACGTAGGCACGCTACGCCTGTGGAAGTCCGAACCCATCGCTGAATTCGATTACGACGTCTTCAACTCCCAGCGCTTTACGGAGGCCATTGTCGATCGCGAGCGCGTCATGGATATCTGCCGCGTGCTCTACCCCAACGACACCACCTACGAGGGCAAGGTACTGCGCGTTCGCCAACAATACTTCTTTGTCTCCGCATCCCTGCAGACCATGGTGGATAACTACATTGCCCAGCACGGCGAGGACCTCACCGGTTTTGCGCAGTACAACTCCATCCAGCTCAATGACACTCACCCTGTGCTCGCCATCCCTGAGCTCCTGCGCATATTGCTCGATGACCATGGTCTGAGCTGGGATGCGGCGTGGAAGATCGTCACCGAGACCTTCGCCTACACCAACCACACCGTGCTCGCGGAGGCACTGGAGAGCTGGGAAGTGTCCATCTTCCAAAAGCTGTTCTGGCGCATCTGGCAGTTGGTGGAAGAAATCGATCGCCGCTTCCGCGAAGATATGGCCCATCGCGGCCTGGATCAGGGTCGCATTGACTACATGACGCCGGTGTCCAACGGACAGGTTCACATGGCCTGGATCGCCTGCTACGCCGCTTACTCCATTAACGGTGTCGCCGCCCTGCATACCGAAATCATCAAGGCCGATACGCTGTCTGAATGGCATGAGCTCTGGCCAGAAAAATTCAACAATAAGACCAATGGCGTCACCCCGCGCCGCTGGCTGAAGATGTGCAACCCCCGCCTGGCAGAACTGCTCACCCAGCAGGCTGGTTCCGATGCGTGGGTTACTGACCTCACCCAGCTGGCCAGACTCGCCGATAAGGCCGACGATGCTGACCTACTACGAGAACTGATCGCCATCAAGCAGGCCAATAAGCGCGACTTTGCGCAGTGGATAAACGACCACCAAGGCGCTGAAATCGACCCTGATTCCATCTTTGACGTGCAGATTAAGCGCCTGCACGAGTACAAGCGCCAGCTGATGAACGCCCTCTACGTCCTTGACCTCTACTTCCGTATCAAGGACGAGGGCGAAACCGTGCCGAAGCGTACTTTCATCTTTGGTGCCAAGGCCGCACCGGGCTACGACCGCGCCAAGGCGATTATTAAGCTCATCAACACCATCGCAGACCTGGTCAATAACGACCCGGCCACCAAGGACATCATCCGCGTCGTCTTCGTAGAGAATTACAACGTCTCCCCCGCAGAGCACATCATCCCAGCCGCTGATATCTCCGAGCAGATTTCTGTGGCTGGCAAGGAAGCCTCCGGCACGTCCAATATGAAGTTCATGATGAATGGTGCCCTGACCTTGGGCACCATGGATGGAGCAAACGTAGAAATCGTCGAGGCGGTTGGCGAGGACAACGCTTATATCTTCGGCGCCCGCAATGAGGAGTTGCCACAGCTGCGCGCAGAGTACAACCCGGGCGAGCTTTACCAGAGCGTGCCAGGCTTGGCCCGCGTACTGGATGCGCTTGTCGACGGCACCCTGGGCGCAGACAATGCCGGTATCTTCGGCGATCTGCGCGCCTCGCTTCTCGACGGCTTCGGGGAGCACGCTCAAGACCAGTACTACGTCCTAGGTGACTTCGCCGACTACCGCGAGACCCGCGACCGCATGGCTGCCGAATACGAGGCAGACCAACTTGCCTGGGCCAAGAAGGCGTGGCTCAATATTTGCTACTCTGGCCGCTTTTCTTCCGACCGGACCATCGCGGACTATGCCAACGAGGTCTGGAAGATCCAACCAACTCCGATTTCCCAGAGCTAAGAAAAGTCCTGCCCCTCCGCTTCTGCAGCTGAGGGCAGGACTTTAACGTGGCGTTAGGCCTACTTCTGTTTGTTTAGCGCAGGCCGACACGCTTTAGCTGCTCATAGATGGGCTTTAGGTCAATATTGAGCACACCCATCTGCGTGGCTAGGAAACCGAGTCCGCCAACGACAGCGCCCAAGATTCCTAGGCCTGTAGCTAGACCTGCGGCAAAGCCCTTGCTGCTGCCCTTCTTTCCTGCATCATCCGCCGGATTAGTAGTACTTCCCGGCTGCTCTGGCTCGTCGGCAGAGCCGGCGTCACCATTCCACCACTCATCAAAGACCAAGTTGGCCACCAAGGTGTTATCGATGAAATCGCCGCGCACCGAATCCGTACCGGAGGTATTAGCCATGATGTCCTCAGAGCCTGCACCCTTGAAGAAGAATGGCACCAATTGGTTGGTGTGCTGCCCGGAGTACCAACCGTGCCGAGCGACCTTGCCCTTTTCGCCTTCCATGGCGTTAAAGCGGTCTTCCGCATCAGGGTTGTCGTCCGTCGCTGCCTCATTCGCACCGGATAGATAACCGGTTTCGTGATCCGCGGTCACGACGAGCAAAGTGTCCTCCCACGAGGAGTTCTCCTCTACCTACTTGATGGCAGCAGCAACCGACTTATTAAAGTCCTGAGTCTCCTCGATATCGCGCACTGGGTTATTTCCGTGGCCGGCCCAGTCGATGGCACCGCCCTCAATCATGATGGAAAAAGCCATCCTCGTCCTGTCCCAGCGCATTGAGGGCGCCAGTCGTCATGGTGGGGAGATCGACGACGTCGTTAAGCGGGTCAGAGTACGGAGCCTTTGCCTCGCCCGAGCGGGAGTTCTGCAACGTGGAACCTACCTGCGCGATACCCCAATACTTCTGCTACGGCTTGACGTCACCTTGCGCCATCTTCTTGAAGTCATCGTCGGACTCGAAGTAATTCCAGTCGGTCTCGCCTCCGGAAAGCTTGGCGTAGTCGTCCTCGTACATGAAGCTATAGTCGGGAGTATCGACCTTCTGGTGGTCATTATCGTAGAACGGGTGGCCAGCGGCCATGACCCAGTCGAGGGCGCTGCCGAGCATCTCACGGCTAATGTCCTGCAGCTTATCGCGGTCCTTGTTGTGCGCGGCCCACGCCGCCGGAGTGGCTTCGGAATAGAGAGTGTCTGATGGTTTGTGTGTGGGTACCTAACCTGCATGAGGAGATGGACCAGAATGACTACTGTGGCGAGACGAGATCCGGCTGATAAGGCCAAGATTGATGCGATTGAAAAGAAGCTTCTTGCTAACCCTGAAATCGCGAAGCTGATTGATGACCTAGGCACGTCTACAACGGATGCCAACGACCTGGTTCGCGGCATGCTACAGGCCTCGATTCCCAGAGGCCTCAACGCTGAAATGGATGCCCACCTGGGCTACGAGTCTGGCGACAGGAGCGCTAAAGCTGCAGCTAGAACAGACAATCACCGCAACGGGTCGTATCCAAAGACCGTGGATTCTAACTACAGGCCAGTCACCGTTGATGTGCCAAGAGATCGGGCGGGAACCTTCTTGCCGACTATGGTCCCTAAAGGCTCGAGGAGATTGACCGACGTTGATGACATGATCGTCAGCTTGTATGCCGGTGGGATGACAATTAGGGACATCCAGCACCATATGGCAACGGCGATGCGTGTTGATATTTCCCATGAGACGATTTCCGCAGTCACCGATGCCGTCCTCGATGAGGTCATGGTCTGGCAAAACCGCCAGCTAGACGAGTTCTACCCGGTCATTTTCCTGGACGCGCTGCGCATTAAAATCCGCGATGGCGGCCTAGTGGTCAATAAGTCCGCGTACATGGCAATCGGCGTGGCTCTCGACGGTATCAAGCACTTTTTGGAATCGTGGATTGCCAAAGAAGAAAGCGCTTCATCCTGGGCGCAAGTATGCGCCAATCTTTCTAACCGTGGGGTTAAAGACGTCTTTATCGTTTGCTGTAACGGGTTCAAAGGCTTGCCGGAAGAAGTAAAGGCAACCTGGCCGAACTCTATGGTGCAAACCTGTATCGTGCACCTGATTCGTGCCGCTAACCGATGGGTAGCCTACAGGGATCGCCGGGGCGTATCGGCCGCGTTGAAAAAGATTTACACCGCCACGGACGAGTCCACAGCTAAGGCTGCCTTAGACGAATTTGAAGCCTCTGAATTGGGAGAAAAGTATCCACGCTCAGTCAAAGTCTGGCGAGATGCATGGGCGCGTTTCGTACCGTTTCTCCAGTTCCCACCAGCAGCCAGCAAGGTCATTTACACGAAGAATTCGATTGAATCATTCAACAATGAACTGCGGAAAGCTACCCGCAACAGGGTGCAGTTCACTAACAATGAATCAGCGCTCAAGACGCTATGGTTGATGATCTGCAATATCGAAGACAGACGAGTTGCCAAGAGAGCGAAGCAGGGCAAACGAGTCTCAGCGACAACCGGCAGACTCATGGAAGGGACCCGAGTTTCCGGCTGGAAACAAGCCATTAACCAAATGGCCGTGGCCTACCCCGACAGCTTCGACAAATACCTATAAACCTAGCCCCACACACAAACAACTTGACACCCTCCGAACAAGCAAGCATTGATAGATGCAGGTCTGCACTACATTTTGTCGGTGAAACCCCACCGTGCCTGAGGTGATTGAAACCTGGCGGCGGGAAATCCCTGGTGAAGCCTACGCCCACGGCCAGATCTGGACACAAGCCTCGGCAAGCGATGCGCGCAAACACACAACCCCGAATACGGTGACCCACTTCCAGTACTCCTATGATCGGGCCAGACGCGGCCTGCGCGGAATCAAAGAGCAAGTCGCAAAAGCCAAACGCGCTGTTGACGGCGAAATCGCCATTAAGCGCAACCGCTATTTCGATCTTTCCACCCCGAACAAGAAGGTCAACTACGCTCTTGCAGCCAAACACCGAGCCCTAGCCGGAATTAAAGGCTATGAAACCGACCTGACCGCTCTTCCCGCCCAGGAGGTTATCGGGCATTACCGCAGGCTATTCCACATTGAAAATGTCGTATCGGATGTCGAAATCAGACCTGAAAGCACGCCCAATCTATGCGAGGAAACAAAACTCGATCACAGCACATCTCAATATTGTGATGGCAGCACTAGCCGTGACCCACCTGATGGAGACCCGCAGTGGTCACTTCATCAAACGCCTCGTGAGAACACTCAAGAAATACCGCAGCTTTCAACTCGTCGTTGGCGGCGAAACCATTCACGCCGCCGTACCATTCCCGCCCGACCTCACTGCCACCATCCAAGTAATCACCGGCCGCGAACTTCCGCACAAAATTGGCCTAAGTCAGGTTAGAAGGGAATCAGCACACCGTCTCGTGGGATTCGTGCTCTGGGTGCTCAATCTGGATGGTGGAGTGCTCGATACCGTGTTCGCGCAGGGCCTGCTGGGCGGCATCCAACAGCGGGCCGGTGCCGACGGTGCCGTCGCGCACGATATGCACGGTCGTGAGCACGTTCACGCCGTCCAGGCTCCACAAGTGCAGGTCGTGGATGTCAGCAACGCCCTCGACCTGCCGCAGCGCGGGCTCGATCGCACTGGCGTCGAAGTCCGCCGGGACTTGCTCGAGCAGCACGCTCGCCGAAAGCCGCATGAGCTGCCAGGCGCGCGGCAGCACCATCGCCGCGATCGCTAGGGAGGCGATCACGTCCGCCGCCACAAACCCCGTGGTCAGTACCACGATGCCGGCCACGATTACTGCGACCGAGCCGAGCATATCCACTAACACGTGCAAGAACGCGCCCTCCACGTTGATCGAGGATTTGCGGTGCCGGTGCAGAACCCACGCCGATAGCGCATTCGCCACCAGGCCGATCACCGCGATGATCAGCATCGTTTTTCCCTGCACTTCGGCCGGGCTCTGCAGGCGGCGCACCGCCTCGACGACAATCCACACCGAGATCGCCAGCACCATCACTGCATTCGCCAGTGCAGCAAGCACCTCCACTCGTCGGTAGCCGTACGTGGCCTGAGCCGATGCTTGTCGGCGCCCAACCAACACCGCTAACACCGCGATGATCAACCCCGCAGCGTCGGAAAGCATGTGCATCGCATCCGCCATCAGCGCCATCGAACCCGCCAACCAGCCGCCGATCAGCTCCGCGAAGAAGACGGTGCCGGTAATGCCTAGCGCAATCAAGAGTGCGCGCAGCGGCGTGCTGGAGTGATCGTGGTCGTGGTGCTCGTGTGCCATGCACTCAGCCTATCCCCGTCGACGCTTATTGACAATTAAATGAAAATGGATGGCGGTAAGCGCAGCCACTGAGGCCAAGTCGGCCTGATTTAGGTCATTGTGCAGTTGTCCTTTGAATGTGTAGAGAAGCTGAAACATGAACAACCAAAAAGTACTGCAGCCGCATGTCAGGAAAGCAACCGCTGAGTATACTCGAGGTAAATATAAATCTACATTTGTATAAATGTATATAGAAAAGCGCCGCGACCCGTGGAACGTGTTAAAAGAGGGTCACGGCGCTTGTACCAAAAGAAATTACTTTTTGGTCTCACCCAACAGATGGCACTGAATCATGTTGGTGTTACCAGCGATTCCTGGAGGGGTACCAGCAATGACGACAATCATGTCACCTTCCTCGTACTTATCCATCTTCAGCAATGCATCATCGATGGCTTCCATCATGTCATCGGTGGACTTAACATCCGGGCCCAAGAAGGTCTCAGCACCCCACGTCAGAGCCAGCTGGGAGCGAACCGCTGGGTCCGGCGTAAACGCCAACAGCGGAAGCTGGGAGTGCAGGCGAGCCACTCGCTTAGCGGTATCGCCGGAGGTAGTAAAGGCTACGATGGCCTTTGCATTGAGGCGCTCGGCAATATCGCGGGCGGAATAGGACACCACACCACGCTTGGTGCGCGGAACGTGGGACAGCGGTGGAACCTTGCCACCATCTTCAGCATTAGCCACGATCTTGGACATGGTGCGCACGACGTTCTGCGGGTCAATACCCACGGAAGTCTCACCAGAGAGCATAACGGCATCAGCGCCATCGAGAACGGCGTTAGCCACGTCGGAAGCCTCTGCACGGGTCGGGCGCAGGTTAGAAATCATGGAATCCAGCATCTGGGTAGCCACGATGACCGGCTTAGCGTTCTCGCGAGCAATCTGGATAGCGCGCTTCTGGAACAGCGGCACGCGCTCCAGCGGCACCTCAACACCGAGGTCACCACGGGCAATCATGATGGCATCGAATGCCAGCACGATAGACTCGAGCGCGTCTACTGCCTCAGGCTTTTCCAGCTTGGCAATGACCGGAACGCGGCGACCCTCTTCGTCCATAATCTCATGGACCTTATCCACATCTGCTGGGGAGCGGACAAAGGACAGTGCCACGAGGTCAACGCCGAGCTTCAAAGCGAAGCGCAGGTCAGCGATATCCTTTTCCGACAAAGCCGGAACAGAGATATCCATACCAGGGAGGGAAACGCCCTTGTTATTGGAAACCGGCCCACCTTCGGTGACCTCACAGACAACGTCGTTGCCGTCGACCTCCTTACAAACAACGGCAACCTTGCCGTCGTCGATCAGCAGGCGGTCACCTGGCTTGGCGTCCTTGGCCAGGCCCTTGTAGGTGGTAGAGACGCGGTCATGGGTGCCTTCGATATCGTCCACGGTAATGCGGACGATCTGGCCGTTATCCCACTGCTCCTCGCCATTAATAAAGCGGCCAAGGCGAATCTTAGGGCCCTGGAGGTCCGCTAAGATACCTACGGCGCGGCCGGTCTTATCGGTGGCTTGGCGCACCCAGTTGTAATTCGCCTCGTGGTCTGCATGCTCGCCGTGAGACATATTCAGGCGGGCAACGTCCATGCCGTCCTGTACAAGGCGCAAGATACCATCCTCGCTAGCAACGGCAGGGCCGAGAGTACAAACAATCTTCGTTCTTCTATCCAGCATTATTGGCCTATTCCGTCGGGGAAACTGAACACTCCCCAACCTACTCCTTCGAAAGGATTGGGGCCACAATTTCTCGGGCTCATTTTCTGAACGGGCACCCCAAAATGTCCTATTTCCCACAAAACCAAAAGCAACCGGGCACACTTGGGCAGTGTTTACGTCGATAAAGAACCCGGTTGCTGCCCGTCAGATACCGCGTGCTCATCGCGGTGCTCATCATGTGCGCGGTGCGCTGCCCAATACTTAGGATCCACCTCTTCGGGGGACTCTGGGCCCTGGCGGGGCCTATCAAGCATAAAGAAGACAACCGCGGCGATGATAAAAATCACTAGGGAGACGATGAGATTCACGCGGACCCCAAAGATATGGGTCGCCTCATCGGAACGCATCCCTTCAATAAAGAAGCGGCCCAATGTATAGCCCATGACATAGAGGGCAAAGACGCGCCCGTGCCCCAACTTCCAGGCCTTGTGAGCCCACAAGAGGAAAAGACAGACTAGAACATTCCACACGAGCTCGTACAAGAAAGTCGGGTGCACCGAGGTCATGACCTCACCCGTGGAGTGTCCGGAAACGGGAGCATAGCCGCCATTTTCATTGACGCGATAATAGATGTCTAAAGCCCACGGAACGTCGGTCGGGCGCCCATAGAGCTCTTGGTTAAACCAGTTACCTAGGCGTCCAATCGCCTGCGCGAGGACGAGGCCTGGCGCCACCGCGTCAGCAAAGGGGCCGAGCGGCACCTTTTTCACTTTGAAAAGCACCCACAAAGCTAGTGCGCCCAAGGCTACGGCGCCCCAAATGCCCAGTCCGCCATTGGTGATCTTCAGCGCGTCCGCGGGATTGCAGCTATTGCAAAAGTACTTCTGGTTATCGGTAATGACGTGGTAGAGCCGCCCGCCAATGATGCCGGCTGGGATGACCACGATGGCGGCATCCCATACTGTGTCTGGGTTACCGCCGCGTGCGGTGTAGCGGCGTAAGGTCATTCGCAAGGCGACGATAATTCCTACGATGATGCACAGCGCATAGGCACGAAGGGGAATGGGCCCCAACTGCCACACGCCCTGCGGCGGGGACGGAATATTTGCAAGAATTTCTGTGTGCACATAGCCAGTGTGCCTTATCCCCCACCCCACCAGCTAGTTGGGGTCTTATTCTATCTTGCGCGCGGGGCACGCTGGGTGCTGCCCGGCAGCCACCAAAGAGCGCGCCAGCGCCGTAGGATCCTGGGCAGCCATGACTGATTCGCCCACCAAAACTGCATCGGCGCCGCGTGAAGCATAGTGAAACAGGTTGCGCGCGTTATTTACCCCGCCTACTGCGATGCGCAGAATCGATTCTGGCAGGCCTGGAGCGATATCGTTAAACGCCTCGCGGTTAATAGCATCCGAAGCCAACGACCACGCATTGATGGCAATGACGCTACTTCCTGCCTTGATTGCGCGGTCGACCTCGGCGCAGTTGCGTACCTCTACGATGGCGGTCATACCGAGCGATTCCACCCGGTCCAAAAGCGCCTCCAGGCGAGCTTGCTCTAAGAGTTCGACCTGCAACGGAATAGCATCGGCCCCAAAGCACCGGGCTTCATGAATTTGGTAAGGGTCCACGATGAGATCGCGCGACATCATGGGAATATCAATCGCAGCACGGGCAGCTGCCATGTCTTCTAAAGAACCGTGAAAGCGGCGGAAATCGGTCTGGCATGCCATGAGATGTACGCCGCAGTGTTCAAAGGTGCGGGCCCATTCCGCCATCTGTTCCGCAGAGCCAACATGAGCGATTTCGCCGCCGTAGGGTACGGCGCGCTTGAGCTCTGTGATGACCGAGCAGCCTGTGCGTAGCAAAGCCGCGCGGGCATCCCGGGGAGGCTCCATGTCACGCGAGCGGGCCTTCACCTCTTTAAAAGACACGCGGGCTTCCCGCGCAGCGACGTCCTCCAAGACTCCTGCAACAAGGTGGTCAACGGCAATGGGCGTAGGCATCAGCACCTCCCTCCACGGGCGATTAAAATCACACTTAGGTTAACCCGCTCGCGTGCCGTTCCGGAAATTACACAGGAAACGGGGCTAATTTTTGCCCATATCAGTGGGATCGATATCACTATCAAGGGCGTCCCACATCACGCGGCCAGAGTCGGAAGAGGTTTCCAAATCCTCCTCCAACTTTGCCTGCCGTGCCGCCGGGGTTTCGTATTTGCTAGACGCCTTCGCCTTATCCACGCCTGGATTGCGCGCAAGCATGACCGCACCGAATAGGGCCGCTGCCGCACCTATTAGGGCCAGAATTGGTCCCAGGGAATGCACCTCGGTGGAAACGACCGTGGCCCAGTCAGAAATCTGGGCAGAGTCAACAGCGTTTTCATTGGCCGAGGCTCCCTGCAAGATCTTCTGCGCACGCTCGGCGTCCGCGCCCGCAGTCAGCAGGCTCACCGGGGTCCATGCACTAGCCGCCGCAGCGAGGGCGCACACAATGCCCACCACTCGCCTACCGACGCGCCGCAGCGCCATCCCCGCGACGGCACCGGCTACCAGAACCAGGGTCAAGGCCATGATTTCCAGCGACCAGGCCGAGCCGATGATGTCATTGGCCGCGGAGCCGGCCTTGTCGTCCTCGCTGGAGGCTACCACCCACGTAGCACGGGAGGACAGCCACAATACGATGGCTCCTACAGCGATAAGTAGTGGTCCAAGGCGTCTAGCCTTCACGATTGCCCTCCTAGGAGATCGGTGGCGTCAAAGCACGTGCGGTCACCGGTATGGCAGGCGCCGCCGCGCTGCCGCACGGTCAGCAGAATAGTATCTCCATCGCAGTCAAGGCGAACGCCCAGCACCTCTTGGGTATTTCCAGAAGTTTCTCCCTTGACCCAATATTCATTGCGCGAGCGCGAAAAATACGTTGCCTTGCGAGTAGCGAGGGTATGGGCCAAAGCGTGGTCATCCATCCAGGCGAGCATCAGCACCTCACCAGACTCAGCCTGGGCAATGGCCGGCACCAAGCCTTGGTCATTGCGCTTGAGCTGCTTGGCGATGTCCCCGTTAAGTTCAAAGTCGCCCGGGCTACTCATCGGCGCACCTCGTAGCCCGCAGCGTCTAGATCCTCTTTCACATCGCTGATTTCTACCTCACCGAAGTGAAAAATGCTTGCTGCCAAGACGGCATCGGCGCCGGCTGCAACTGCCGGTGGGAAGTCTGCGGCGTTTCCCGCGCCGCCAGAGGCGATAACGGGAATGATCACCGCTGCGCGCACGGCGCGCAGCAATTCAAGGTCAAACCCTTCCTTTGTGCCGTCGCCATCCATCGAGTTAAGGAGGATCTCCCCTACGCCGAGTTCTTCGCCGCGGCGTGCCCATTCGATGGCGTCGATCCCGGCCGATTCCGTACCGCCGTGCGTGGTGACCTCAAAGCCGGATGGCGCATACTCTTCGTGGCACCGGCGGGCATCAACGGACAGCACGATGCATTGGGCCCCGAAGATCTCAGCCATTTCGCGCAGCAGTTCCGGATTCTTAATGGCCGCAGTATTTACAGAGACCTTATCTGCCCCGGCGCGCAATAATTCTCGGACGTCATCAACGCTGCGAACTCCGCCACCCACCGTCAATGGGATGAATACCTGGTCCGCAGTGCGGCGTACGACCTCGAGCATGGTGGAGCGGCCTTGCTTAGAAGCAGAGACATCCAAGAAGGTAAGCTCATCGGCTCCTAGGGCGTCATAACGCGCGGCCAGCTCCACTGGATCGCCGGCATCACGCAGGTTGTCAAAGTTGATCCCCTTGACCACGCGGCCTTGGTCTACGTCTAGGCAGGGGATCACGCGTACGGCTACAGCCATGGCGGCCGCCTCCTTTTTAAGATGTGAATTTTAGCGGTGAAAAGTACCGGTATGACGAGAAAGGATATCCACGATGGTGGCATGAACCTGCGGGGTACCTGCCACCATGCCGCGCGACTGCGCAGTCCACGAATTGCCTTCCGGATCGGTGACAACGCCTCCAGCGGCCTGAATTTGCAGTGCTCCCGCGGCGTTATCCCATGGGTGCGGAGAGAAGTTAATCGCGCCATCGAACACACCCTGCGCGACGAAGGCATTATCAAGCCCCACAGAACCGGTCATTCGCGGGCGCAATCCGGTCTCGCGCAGCTCGTGGAAAATTTCAGTGGGCAGGTGCGAAGAGCACCCCACGTGGCCGCGTGCTTCATCAAATCCCATCGCATCGTCCCCTCCGCCGAAGCCAGTGGTTGGCCCGCCTACCGAGCGCAGTGGGGCGCCATCGCAGGTGACCAGACGGCGTTCCAAAAGCGGGAAGTCAGATACCGCGGCAACGGGCGCACCCTCATGAATGAGTGCCACCAAGATGCCGGCCATGGGGTTTCCGGCAGAGTAGTTTGCGGTGCCATCGATCGGATCTACCACCCACACGGTATCGAGCACGCTGCCGCCTGATTCTTCTCCATAGACCGGGATGCCGGTCATCTGGGTCAAGATATCGCGCAGCTGTTGCTCGATGACGAGATCTACCTCGGTGGCAAAATCTCCCTGTCCCTTAAATCGGGCGGGCGCAGCTCCGAGGCCGGAGCGAAAAATGGGTTCTACTTGGTCTACGGCCGCCTCCGCGAAGGCCACCAACTCGCGGGGTTCCATCATGACTTAGTTGTCCTCAGGGTCGAAAGGGTCAATGGTTTCTTCTGCCGGCAGCGGCTCTACCTCGGCCACCGCAGCGAGTGCTTCGTCGAGGGTGAAATTCCCCTCGTACAGGGCCTTGCCAATAATGGCGGAATCGATACCCTCATTTACATAAAGCGCGAGCTCGCGCAGGTCTTCCACGCTAGAAATGCCACCGGAGGCGGTGATTTTTGCCTCCGTCGCCATCGCTACCTCGCGCAGGAGCTCAATATTAGGTCCGGTGAGCGTGCCATCTTTAGATACGTCTGTCACCACAAAGCGCTGGCATCCGGCGGCATCGAGGCGCTCGAGTACCTCCCACAGGTCGCCGCCATCGGAGACCCAACCATTGCCGGCGGTGCGCCACTCGCCGCCATCTTCGCGCACGGCAAGGTCCACGAGGACCTTATCTCCGTAGCGCGCGAGGATGTCCTCGATCCATTCCGGCCGCTCAAGAGCAGCCGTGCCGATACTAATGCGCTGCGCACCGGTAGCCAGCGCGCGCTCCACCGCGGCATCGTCCCGAATGCCGCCGCTAAGCTCCACATTTACCCCTAGATCTCGAGTAATCATCGCCATTTCCTCGTGGTTGGAGCCCCGGCCGAAAGCCGCATCCAAATCCACAAAATGCAACCAGTGCGCACCCTGGGACTGCCACTTTTGTGCGGCATCGCGCGGGGAACCATACGAGGTCTCGGTGCCTGCTTCGCCTTTATCCAAGCGCACGGCTTGGCCTTGAGATACATCGACTGCTGGCAAAAGCGTAAAAGTCATATTCTTCATCCTACCTAGAGCGTGCGCATCCAGTTTTCCAAAAGCTGAGCACCGGCGTCCCCGGATTTTTCAGGGTGGAATTGAGTCGCCCACAGGGCACCGTTTTCTACCGCCGCGACGAACCTATCGCCCGCGTGCTCCGCCCAGCTCACCTGCGGCGGACGGGTAATTTCCGTTTCCAATTCCCAACGGCGAACGCCGTAGGAATGTACGAAGTAGAAACGTTCGTCTTCCGGTAGTCCGGCAAACATATCGCTGCCGACGGGTACTTCCACGGTATTCCACCCCATGTGCGGCAGCACCGTAGAGTGCAACTTTTCCACGGTGCCGGGCCACTCGCCGCAACCGATGGAGTTGATGTTGTGTTCCACTCCGGCGTCGAAAAGCACCTGCATGCCTACGCAAATGCCCAACACCGGCCGCTCTCCGGCCAAGCGCTGGCCGATGACCCGAGGGCCCTGCACCGCCCGTAGCCCACGTATGCAGGCAGCAAAGGCACCCACCCCAGGGACAAGCAGACCGTCCGCTTCCACCGCTTCCTTGGGGTCCGCGGTAACGGTGACGTCCGCGCCCACCCGCTCCAGCGCGTGCTGAGCTGAGCGCACATTGCCCGCGCCATAATCCAATAATGCGACCGTCTTTGTCATGGGCTATACCTTACGCATGCGACGCAGACGCGTCCGGATATCGTTGGTTTCGCTCACGCGGGTGCGCCCAAGGACAAAATCTGCCGACGTCATCACAACGCCTACGACGAGGATGACCACGCCGGCCCCAAAAGCCCCCGCATAGCCGTAGCCGGCAACCAAGGCACCCAAGAGGGTCGAGCCCAAGCCGGTGCCGCCGTCATAGAAGATATTCCAGATGGCAGAAGCCTCCGAGACCCGCTCGCGCGGCAGGCGATCAAACATGGACAGCAGCGCCTCATTTTGGGCAATACCGAATGCGCCACCGAACAGGAAGGCACCAAGCACGAGCCACCATACGGAACCATCGAGATAAAGAGGAACGGCAATGGCAAGCACGCCCACGATAGCCATTACCTGCCCGGGGATGTAGAGCCGGCCGGGAGTGCCTACGCGGTCTGCCACCATGCCCGCGAGGTAGCGGAAAATCATGGCGGCGCCGCCCACAATGGACAGCATGATGCCGGCCAAGCTGGCGCCGCGCTCTGCATCGAGTTCTTGTACCGCCGGCGGCAGGAAGGATGATACGGCGCCATAGCTCATAGAAAACGTCGTTAGCGCCAGCGCCGGAACAAGCACTAGCTTCCACGTAGGAACGCGGATAAGGTTCGGCTCTTCTTCGGTATCAGAGGCGAGCGTGACCTTGATCTTGGGAATGCGCAGGCACAGACCAAAGCCCACGAACCCAATGACTCCGGCGGTGATATACGTCGAGGCATAACCCAGCTTTTCCGCCATGGTCAATCCCAGTGGCAAAAAGACCATTTGGCCCAGGCCAGTGAAAACACCAATCATGCCGGTGGCCTTGCCCAGCAAGCGTACCGGCGCCAGTTCCGCAATGAGCGCGGACTCAGAAACGGTCAGCGCGCCAAAGCCCACGCCGCGCAGAGCAGAAAAGAGTAGGACAACCCAAGCATCGGTACCCAAGAGGTGGCCAAAGGCAGGTACGCCCAGGGTAAAAGCGGACAGTGCCATCACGCGGCGGTAGCCCCACCGGCGTAGGAGCCACGGGGAGATGATCTGGGTAAGCACGGTGAAGGCCATGAAGATGCCCGTGGATGAGCCCGCCAAGGTAGCTGAGCCGCCGGAGTCAATAACCGCTAGCGGCACCACTGGAAGGAGGATGGACCAAGCACCGAAGGCTGCGGCGATGGCCAACATGGTCGCGGTATAACCCGGAACCTTCCAGATATTAGTTTCTTGGGTATTGCTCATTTACCAAACGCTCCTACCATCCACGAGATTGCTGCCACCACGGTGATTGCGGCCAATAAAGAGGCTACTACTGTCATTGCCTTCGATCCCTGTTGGTAGGCAGACCACGCACCGCCCACCAACATGCCGGCGACGAGGAAGAGGACCAAGATCATAAAATGCATGCGTTCTAGAGTGCTCCCTTCGTCGAAGGAATGCCAGTCTGGCGCGGATCGAATTCCACTGCGCCGCGCAGCGCACGCGCTACGGCTTTAAACTCCGCTTCCGTAATGTGATGCGGATCGCGACCATAGCGCACGTTGAGGTGGAGCGTTACCGCAGCGTGGGTGGCGAGCGTTTCAAAGAAGTGGCGGTTGATCACCGTGGCGTAATGTCCCCCGATGGTCTGCCACTGCAGGTGTTCTGGTTCGCCGTTCATTACAAAATAGGCGCGCCCAGAAAAATCCACCACCGCTTCCACTAAGGCTTCATCCATGGGCAAAAGCTGGGAGCCAAAGCGGCGAATGCCGGCCTTATCCCCCACCGCCTTACGCAGCGCGGTGCCGAGCACGATGGCGGTATCTTCCACAGTGTGGTGGGCATCTACCTCCACATCGCCCTCAGCTTGCACGGTGAGATCAAAGCTGCCATGAGTAGCAAAGGCTGTGAGCATGTGGTCAAAGAAAGGCAGTCCGGTGGAAATATCGCTTTGTCCCGTGCCATCGAGGTCGATGACCACAGAAATCTGCGATTCCGACGTCGCCCGCTGGGCGCGTCCTACGCGGTTGCTCATGCTTCGCTCCTTTCTCCTGCGACCGGGAAATCAGCCACTACTGTATCCGCAAGGTCCTCGGCTACGGCCAAAAAGGCCGAATTTTCTTCTGGCAGCCCCACGGTCATGCGCAGGTGGCCTGCGATGCCAACATCGCGAATAAGCACTTCCTTATCCAAGAACTGTTGCCACACGCGGTGTTGGTCAGCAAAACGGCCGAAGAAGAGGAAATTGGATTCGCTAGGCAGGACGGTATAGCCCAGTTTGCGCAAGCGAGTGGCCACCCGCTTGCGCTCGGCGGCAATCTTTTCCACGGTGGCGAGCGTATCCGCACTATGGCGCAGTGCCACCGTCGCCGCTGCTTGGGATAGCACGGAAAGGTGATACGGCAGCCGCACCAGCATCACGGCTTCCACAAAGGCCGGGTCCGCCACGAAATAACCGAGGCGGCCGCCGGCAAAATCGAAGGCCTTAGACATGGTGCGCGAGACCACCAGCTTCGTGGGGTATTTCTCCAGCAGCGTTACCGCAGATGGCGAGGAAGAAAATTCGCCATAAGCTTCATCGACGATGAGGATGCCCGGGGCGGCGTCGGCAAGCGCGGCAATATCGTCCACGCTGGTCACCCCACCGGTGGGGTTATTCGGCGTAGTCACAAAGATGATATCCGGCTGGTGCTGCGCCACATCTGCGAGCGCCCGGTCCATATCAATGCGGAAATTCTCATCGCGCGGGCACTCCAGAAACTGCGTGTGAGTCCCATCCGCGAGGATAGGGTGCATGGAATAAGACGGGGTGAAACCGAGCACGCTGCGGCCTGGACCGCCGAATGCCTGCAACAGCTGCTGCAAAATCTCATTCGAGCCATTGGCCGCCCACACCTGCGCATAGCCCACGCGCACGCCGGTTTGTTCAGATACGTAGTCCGCCAAGGATTGGCGCAGCTCCACCGCATCGCGCTCCGGATAGCGATTGAGTGTGGTGGCAAGGCGCTGGGTCTCCGCCACCAAGTCATCCACTAGTGCCTGCGAGGGAGGATAAGGATTTTCGTTGGTATTGAGCTGGTAGGCCACGTGGAGTTGCGGCGCCCCATAGGCAGACTTGCCGCGCAGCTCCTCGCGCAGGGGAAGATCATTCAAGTGCGTCATTTAATTCTCCTCGAATCGGGCGCGGATAGCCTCACCGTGGGCAGGCAGCCCCTCGGCCTCCGCAAAAGCGATAACGTGCGGGGCAATTTCTTCCAACGCAGCTCGGTCATACTCAATAAGGTTGACCGGCCGCATAAAGGTATGGGTAGAAAGGCCGGCAGAAAAGCGCGCCGTACCGGAGGTGGGCAATACGTGATTGGAGCCGGCTGCGTAATCTCCGAGCGGCACTGGAGCAAAGTCCCCTACAAAGATGGCACCGGCGTGCTTAATCCGCTCGGCCACCGCGCCGGGCTCTGCGGTGTGGATCTCCAAGTGCTCAGCAGCATAGGCATTGGCCACCGCCACCGCTACATCCAAGGAATCGACCAGCACAATTCCGGATTGCTCGCCGCCTAGGGCTTCGGCCGCTCGCTGCGCATTTGCGGTGGCGCTGTAGCGCGCTTCTACCTCGGCATTCACACGCTGAGCTAGGTTTGGCGAAGCCGTAATGAGCACACTCGCGGCCATCGGATCATGCTCAGCCTGGGAGATAAGGTCATAGGCCACATACACCGGATTCGCAGTGTCATCAGCGATAATGGCGATTTCGGTCGGCCCGGCCTCAGCATCAGTACCCACCACGCCGCGCACCAACCGCTTGGCCGCGGTGACGAAGATATTTCCAGGGCCGGTAATCATGTCCACTGGGGCTAGTCCGGCGTCATCATCTCCGTAGGCCATCAGCGCGACGGCCTGGCCGCCTCCTACCGCCCAGACCTCATCCACGCCCAGCATCTGGCACACGGCCAGCACCGTGGGGTGCGGCAGACCGCCGAATTCTTTTTGTGGCGGCGAGGCTACCACCAAGCTTTCCGCGCCGGCCGCCTGCGCTGGCACGGCATTCATAATCACCGAGGACGGATAGACCGCCTTGCCTCCCGGCACGTATAGTCCGACGCGCTCAATGGGGCGAAAGACCTCGGTCACCGTGGCACCTGGTGCTAGCTCGGTGGTGTGCGCGGCCGGTTTTTGCTCGGCGTGAACCTTGCGGACCCTCTCGATGGAGACCTCAATCGCTTGGCGCACCTGCGGGTCTAGTTCGGAAGCGGCCCTCTCCAACTCCGCTTGGGGCACCCGCAGATGGGCTGGGCGCACGCCATCGAATTGCTCGCCATAGTCCAAGGCGGCCGCAGCGCCTTCTTGGCGTACTCGATGAACCAGCGGCGCCACCTTGTCCACCACGGCGGCGACGTCGGTGCCACCGCGCGGTAAAACTCGCCGCAACTGGGCGGGGCGCAGCTCTTGGCCACGCAGATCGATGGTGCGAAGCATTCCCGGTTCCTCTTCTCCCTATCGGATTTCTGTTATTAAACCAATATCCTAATGGTCAAACGCCAGCGAGGGGGCCGGTTTGGGCTATAGACTCGATGTCAACACAGCTTTAAGGTGGTGGCAGCGATGAGCGAAACTGAACCCTCTCTTCTGCTCTCGCATGCCCGGACCATTGCCCGCGATAATGACGTGTCCTGCTGGGCCCTGCCTACTGGCGAGCTACTCGTTCCACATGCGGCAGGCGGCTCCACCTTCATCTTTGTAGACCAGATGGAAGAACCGGTGCTCCACCTGCACACCAGCCCCCGCGGCGGCGTCGATCTCAGCGAGATCTCCGAGCTCGCGTACTTGGCCAACGAGTGGAATCACGATTGCATCTCCCCGGTCGTCGTGGTTGATTATGACCAGCCTGACTGCGTGAGCGTGTCCGGGCACAGCTATCTGCCGGCCGATACCTCCCCCAGCCGCGAACAGCTTGCAGCGTTCCTCCTACCGGCACTGCGCAACGCGGAGGTCCTCATGGATCTGCTCGCCCAATCCCATCCTGGCCTCGTGCGCGAAGCCTCACCGGAGCTTGCCCCGCTTGCCGACGCCCCCTTGGAGCCCTTCACCCTCGATAGCCTGGCCGGGCTCCTACCGCTTATTGGGATCCAGCGCTTCCAAAGCGACGGCGCCACCGCCATCTACGCCTGGGTCAATGATGTTCTTTTCGCCTTTGCACTGGACAACGGGCCCAGCCTCATTATCAAAGGGCATTGGGACCCCAGTCTGGACGAGGCGGAATTTACCCGGCTATTCCTCATTTGCAATGACTGGAATCGCGCCCACCACGGCGCCGTGGCATTTTGCCACCACACCTCCGAGGGCCTGCAAGTGCGGATGGATGCCGCCACTATTACCGCCGCGGGACTTACCCGTCCGCAACTATTTAGCGCCATCGGCCGTGGGCTCAAGCACATCCTGCACGGCATCGATGACATCGCGCACGAAGTAACCGGCGCCTCCCCCGTCGAATGGCCTTAGACGCGCACATCACCAATCTTCATCGGCACTCACAAACGCCGTGGACCAATAGGCAAACATCGCCATAAAGGGCGCCACCGCCCACGAGATGGCTGGGGAGAAATTCGGCGCAAACTCTACGACTTCCCCTGGGTTTTCTGGTGGATGCGTGGCAGTGACCCCGCCAAATACATAAAACGACGCCGCCCCAGCCAGGGCACACACGCCGACCCACAAGAGCATCGACAAGCCCCGCCCCTGCCGGCGCAAATACGCGCCCAACCCCAAGAACAACCCAAGCAGGCCAGTAATGAGGGCAAAGGTAATAAAGGCGATGAACTGAACGCTTCCCATCGCATCGATGGCATAACCGCCGTCATCTACCTCATGGCCGGTGAGCGTCGGCCGGAAAATCCCCCACAGCGCACCGGCCACGCCGTAAACGAGGAGCGCACACGCGAGTAACCCCGCACCGAAGCCTAGGGTGCGGGGTAACCGACGCTTTAACAAAGACAACTTAGTTACAGAAGGTCCAGTTGCCATTCTCGCGACGGAAGCGGACCGTAGAGGTCTCAGTGCCCTCAGAGTTGGACACGCTCACGGTTGCAGAAGCATCGTCGCCATTGACCACAACGTCGTTGACGGACTGCAGCTTGGTCGACTGCGGGATGGACTCCAACTGGCTAGCGAACTTCTCCACTTCGCTGTTGCCGCCGCCCTGCTGGCGCATAGTGTTGGCGTACTCGGCAAAGGACTGGTTCGGCAGGCTATCGACGTACTGCTGGTACTGGCCGAACTCCTGGGACTGCTCATCGCGCACCGCCTGGCAGGCGTGCTGCGGCATGTAGTTGAAGTATTCCTTCACATTGTCGATCTCATGCTGACCACGGACCAGCTGCTCGATGGCCTGCTTATCGGCATCATTAGCATTCTGGCCGCCCTCAATCGGCTTGATGTCCTTCGCTCCCGCGAAAGGATCCTCACCATTGTTCAGCGGGTTAGCCAGCTGATCGGGACCCTCGCCAGCACCGTCCTCGCCCTCCTGGCCTTCTGCACCCGCAGCGGCGTCCTTGTTTTCGCCGTCCTTATTCCGATCCTTTTCTTTTTCCTTGTCCTTATCCTCGGACTTATCGGCATCTTTGTCCTCGGATTTATCTGCAGACTTATCCTCAGAAGACTTGGATGCCGTGGTGGCGGCCGCCTTCTTGGAGTCGTCATTGTCATCCGAACCACACGCAGCTAGCGCCAGCGGGGTGACCAGCGCAACTGCGATGAGGGACTTCTTTGCAGGGGTCAAAAAGGACAAGGGAAAGCTCCTGAATCAATCTTGCGAATGTGAAGCCACCCCAAGGGCGGCCTCTTATTTGTCTTCGCAATACTAACAACCCGACGATGGAAATGACATTGAGACTCCGTTAAAAGAACCTGTGAACTACCGTCTCCCGGCCAAGTCCGTACAATTGCCAAGGTGCACATAAACCGCGAGAGTATTATCGACGCCGCTCTTTCCCTGCTTGATGCCTACGGGCTTGGCGACGTCACCATGCGCCGCGTTGCTTCCTCCCTCGGCGTCGCCCCCGGCGCGCTCTACTGGCACATTGCCAATAAACAAGCGCTCATTGCAGCCCTAGCGGAGGAAATTATCTCCCCCGTTTCTGGGGAGTCGCTCGAGGATATCAGCCTCAATCTTCGTGATTTACTGCTCGCCCGCCGCGACGGCGCCGAGGTAGTCATTGCCGGCCTCTCCCTCCCGCAGGCCCCTGCCTGGGACCACCTCATGACGGCCTTCACCGCTGCTGCCACGCGCAGCACCCTCGCTACCACCAGCGCCCACCGCGCCGCCGCGCTCTCCGCCATTCACCTCGTGCTCGGCGCCACCTTAATGGAACAATCCCAACGCCAGCTTGCAGAAACCACCGGTGAGTCTCCGGCCACAGATTATCGCGCAGACCTCCTACGCGGCGTGCGCATTATTAACGCTGGACTTACGCACGGCGCCGGCACCTAAAAAGCGGTTATGCTCGTGGGCATGAACACTCCCGCCATGGACGCAGTCCCCACGCCCACCGAGCGCTACGGCCGCCAAATCTGGCCCGGCAAACCCACCCCACTGGGATCCACCTTTGACGGATCCGGCACCAACTTTGCTCTGTTTTCCGAGGTAGCAGACAAGGTCGAGCTCTGCCTCATCGACAAAGAAGGCAACGAGGAGCGCATCGAAATGTCGGAGGTCACCGCCCATGTGTGGCATATTTACCTCCCCAACGTCACCCCTGGCCAGCGCTACGGCTACCGCGTCTATGGCCCCTATGAACCAGAAAACGGCCTGCGCTGCGACCCTTCCAAGCTCCTTGTAGACCCCTATGCCCGGGCGTTCGACGGCGAATTCGACGGCGATGCCTCCCTCTACTCCTATGACATCCACGCCGAAGAACCCGGCACCGGCCGCAACGAAGAAGACTCGCTAGGCCACACCATGTTGTCTGTGGTGATTAACCCCTTCTTTGACTGGCGCAGCGACCACCGCCCCCATATTCCCGATAATCAAAAGGTCATCTATGAAACCCATGTCAAGGGCATGACCATGACCCATCCGGACGTACCGGAAGAGCTGCGCGGCACGTACGCCGGCATGGCCCACCCTGCCGTCATTAACTACTTTAAAGAGCTTGGCGTTACCACCGTCGAGCTCATGCCCGTCCACCAATTCCTGCAGGACGATCGCCTGCGCAACTTGGGCCTGCGCAACTACTGGGGCTATAACACCTTCGGCTTTTTCGCCCCACACCATGACTATGCCTTTGCCAAGAAGCCGGGCGAGGTGGTTTCCGAGTTCAAGACCATGGTGCGCGCCTTCCACGAGGCCGGAATCGAGGTCATCCTCGATGTGGTTTATAACCACACCGCCGAGGGCAATCACATGGGTCCGACCATTGCTTTCCGCGGCATCGACAATGGCGCGTACTATCGCCTCGTCGAGGGCGATGAAGCCCATTACATGGACTACACCGGCACGGGCAATTCCCTCAATGTCCGCCACCCACACTCGCTGCAGCTCATTATGGATTCGCTGCGCTACTGGGTCACGGAGATGCGCGTCGATGGTTTCCGCTTCGACCTGGCGGCAACGTTGGCGCGGGAGCTTGACGACGTCGACAAGCTCGCCACCTTCTTCGACCTAGTCCAGCAAGACCCCATTGTCAGCCAGGTTAAGCTCATTGCCGAGCCTTGGGACATCGGCCACGATGGTTACCAGGTGGGCAACTTCCCGCCCATTTGGAGCGAATGGAACGGCAAGTACCGCGATACCGTGCGCGACTTCTGGCGCGGCGAGCCCGCTACCCTAGGTGAATTCGCCTCCCGTCTGACCGGCTCTTCAGATCTTTATGCCGATAATGACCGCCGCCCCACCGCCTCCATCAATTTCATCACCGCCCACGACGGCTTTACTTTGCGCGATCTTGTTTCCTATAACGACAAGCACAACGAGGCCAATGGCGAAGATAACCGCGATGGCGAATCCTTCAACCGCTCCTGGAACTGCGGTGAAGAAGGCCCCACCGATAATGATGAAATCCGCAAGCTACGCCGTCGCCAAGTGCGCAACTTCCTGACCACTCTCCTGCTTTCCCAGGGCACTCCTATGCTCTCGCATGGCGATGAATTCGGCCGTACGCAGGACGGCAATAATAACGTCTACTGCCAAGACAACGAGCTGTCGTGGATGGACTGGTCCATGCTGGAGGAAGAAAAATCCGCCGCGATGCTGGGCTTTACCAAGCGCGTGCTGTCCATTCGCAACCACCACCCCGTCTTCCGCCGCAAGCGCTTCCTCGCCGGCGGCCCGCTCGGCGCGGATGTCCAGGAACGCGATATCGCCTGGCTGGTTCCTTCGGGCCGCCTGATGACCCAGGACGACTGGGACCACGACTTCGGCCGCGCCCTCATGGTCTACCTCAATGGCAATGCGATTACGGAAACCACCGCCCGCGGCGAGCGCATCACCGATGATTCCTTCATCATGATCTTCAACTCTCACGACGGCGAAATCGAGTTCACCCTGCCCACCAAGGATCTCGGCGCTACGTGGCGGCTGATGGTCGATACCGCCGATTCCGGTGGCTACCCCGCGGAGGAAACCCTCATTGAGGCAGAGGGTACGATCACGGTGCAGCCGCGTTCAACGCTGATTCTGCGTCAGATTGAACCGCCCATCTTCGATTCCTAAAGAAAGGCCCCTCGTGTCATTTCCCGCGCACGGCGCACTCATCGATGTCACAGCGGATAAACTCGTGCTTCACCGCACCCTGCTGGCCACCAGCCTCGGTGCCCCCACCACGCAGGATATCCCGCTTGAGTCCATCGACACCGTGCGTGTGAGTGAACCGACCCCCACCGGCTTCGGCGCCCTCGACTTGGGCGCCGCCGGCACTATAGCCTTCGCCCCGCACCAAGACCCGCAGGCCGTCGCCTGCGCCATTTCCGCCGCACAGCGCGGCGAAGCACCCTCCTCCGCCGCCACCATCCCCGGCCTTGATTTCACCGCCGTGGACGTGGAAACGGCCAACGATAACTGGGGCTCTATCTGCCAAATCGGCGCGGTGCGCTTCCGCGATGGTCAGGAGACCGCCTCCCGGTCCTGGCTGTGCACCCCTCCACCAGGCCTCGAGCACTTCGCGGACATCAACGTCTCCATCCACGGCATTAACGCGGACAATGTGCAAGGAGCGCCGGCATTTGCCGATGCCGCCAAGGAGCTCTTCGATTTCCTCGGCGGCGACGTGCTTGTCGCGCACAACGCCCAGTTCGATTCCACCGCCCTGCGCTCCGGCCTGCTTTCCGCCGGCGCCGAGGTGCCCACCGTGCCGCTGGCCTGCTCCCTCGCGCTGTCCCGCGATGCTTCCAAGGCCAAGGTTATTTCGGTGCGCAACCACAAGCTGCCCACCGTCGCCGCCCACCTGTCCGCGCCGGACTTCAGCCACCACGACGCCACCGAAGATGCCCGCGCGGCCGGCGAAATCATCGCCCGCTTGGCCGAGCGCTTCGGGCACACCGGCAGCATCCGCGACCTATTCACCGCACGCGAATTCACCTTGGGACGTCTCGATGCCGAGGCTATCCTGCCAGTTCTGCGTGCCCACACCGCCCCCACCTCCGGCGCGGATCTCGGCGCTGGGACCGACTTCCGCGACCAAACCCGTGCGGCCGGCTCCGCACAGAAGAAGTCTCGCCGGCCCGCCCCGTGGCAATCCGTAGCCACCCCGGACACGATCCCAGAGCCGAACCCCGACGCCGACCCGGAAGGCGCACTCTACGGACAGCACGTCACCCTCACCGGCGATTTCGAACCCTATGACAAGGGCGTGCTGTGGCAGGGCATCGCCGAGCGCGGCGGCCAAGTGGCAAAGAACGTCACCAAAAAGTCCACCCTGCTCATCGTGGGCGAATGGGCCAAGAAAACCTCCAAGGAAAAGCGCGCGGAGGAACTGCAGGCCAAGGGCCAAGAAATCGCCATCTGGCCGGCCGATAAGCTCTTTGCCGAGCTGCAACTCGACGCCGAGCCGCCCTTCTAGGCCCAACCGGGGAACCAAACGGCGGTTTCTCCAGTCCAATAAAGGCGACCGCACCCTACCGCCACACTGGAGAACCCGCCGTGACCGTCGCCCTGCGCCCGCCTCGTCCCACCACCGCAAACCTGCTGCCTGCGCTCTTTGCCCGTTCCTGGCTGAAAGAACAGCGGCTTTCTGACGACGGCTTCTGCGACTCCCTCGCCACCATCCAGCTCTCCCCCAGCCTGTCCATGGCGCTGGTCTTTCCTGGCAAGCAGACCTTTCGCCGGCTCAGCCACCGCGGCCTCGCAGACATGGATATCTCCGCGCGCCGAGCATGGAACCATGCTTCCCATAACCTGCAGCGCGCCGCCCTCGATTCGCAAGGGCTGCGCTTTTGGACCCGCCCCGCCGCCTGCGAACTCCCTTCCGCCGCCCGTTTCGGCGGCCTACAGGTCCGCTCCCACGGCGCGCCGATTTCTTCCTGGATTGCCCACCCGGAGACCTTTACCGTGCTGGACAAGCACATGCGTCGCCTGCTGCGTTCCCATTCGCTGACCTACCTAGTGCCGGACTCCGCCACGCTCTTTGCCTTTGCCCACCTGCCGGACACCTATGCCCGTCAGCTGGCCGCCGATGCCGTCGCGCGCGTGCCCCGCCATCGCACCGTGCTCCACCCACGCCCGCTAGTATGGTCTAACGGATTCCCGCGGGAGTTATGAAAGGAGCACTATGCCGGAAAGTAGGATGTCGCGACTGAGCAACCAGTACCATGACTGGACGCGCAGCCACCCCACCGCCGCGGTGGACTTCCGGACCGCCATCGAGGACCTCCTCAATGACGCCGGCATCATCTTCGACCGCGTCTCTACCCGCGTCAAAACCTGGCCCTCGCTGAAGGCGAAGGCCAAAAAGCGCCGCGAGAACGGCGATTTCGTCTATCCCCAGCCCTGGCAAGAGATCCACGATGTGATGGGCGTGCGCGTGACGGTGTATCACTCCACCGCCATCCCCCAAGCGCTCAACGTCTTTGGGGAGTCTTTCCACGTGGAGCGCTCCGTAGACAAGGCGGCCGAAACTCGCATTTCGGGAGGTTTCGGCTATGGTTCCCACCACTTGGTGCTCACCGTGACCGAGGATAGCGCCGTCGCGATGGAAGAACTGGCGAACTATGTCGGCTGGACCTTTGAGGTGCAGATTCGCACCGTCCTGCAGCACGCGTGGGCGGAGTTTGAGCACGATATCCGCTATAAGCAGGGACCGAACCCACCCTCGCCGGAGGTGGACCGCCTCTTTACCTTGGCCGCGGGGCTCATCGAGCTCGCCGACCAGCAATTCGATGAGATAGCCGCCCTCAAGGCCCCCGATACAGAAACCGACAAGGACGTCGAGCTTACCGCCGAGACCCTCCCGGGCGTACTCGCCATCATTTTGGGCAACCGCTTCCCGCTCTCGCGTTCGGAGCACTACCGATTCCTGGCGGAGCTACTGGAGCAAAACGGCGTGCGCCACTTAGGCCAGCTTGAGCAGCTGCTGGATGATACCGCCATTGCCCACGTCCACGACGCCATGCGCTACCGTTTCCGCCCCGGCCAGGTGCGGCTTATCGACGACCTCCTGCTCAACAAGTTTGGCAAGCAACACATCGAGGCCACCGCCGAATCCGGCGACCGCCCGGGCCGCAAGCGGCGGCTTACTGCGCGCCTGAAAGCGCTACGCGCCGCCCACTAGCCGCGCAGGATTTTCGGCAACTTACCGGAAACCGCCGCGGAATTTCTCCATATCACGGCGTTCCTTCTTCGTCGGCCGACCGGCACCGCGCGGGCGCACGGGAACCGACGGCAGAAACTCCTTGGGCGGCGGCGGTGGCGCGTGGTCCGTATAGCAGGTACGCGCGACGGGCGCGCCCACGCGCTTGGCGACGGTCGCTAAAACCTCGAGGTCATGCTCGTGGTGGTTGCGCCATACGCGCACGCGGTCGCCCGGCACCACCTGTTGGGAAGGCTTGACGGCCTCGCCATTGATCTTCACGTGCCCAGCGCGCACGGCGGTCGCGGCCGCGGACCGGGTTTTAAACATACGAACGGCCCACACCCAGGCATCAATCCTGACGGGGCGGCCGCTAGGTTGCGGTGCCGGCATTTAGTACTGGTTGTGGTTCTCGTTGACGATTTTCTGGATCTTCAGCCAGTTATAGCCGCCACCTGCGACGGCAACGATGGCACCAAGTAGCATCCAAGCCCAGAAGTTAGCCGAAAGCACGCCGAGCACTACGCCCACACCGATGCCGCCGGCCACGCATACGACGGCGTTGCGGGAGTGCTTGCGCACCTGCTGCTTGCGCTGCGCAATGGGGTTATTCGGTCGTTGCTGCATACTCATGGTCAGGATCCTACCTCAACCCACGCGCTGCCGGCCTCTGCCGCTTCCAGCTGGCCCTGCGAGATCGCTGCCAGCGTAGCTTCCAGCTCATCCAGCCCGCCTGGGCGCACGGCCAGCGTAAAGGTCACCGCCGCCGCATACGCGGTATCGGTTATCTCATAGCCGCGCCCGCGCAGGTCCGCTTCCACGCGCCCGGCCGTCGCATGCGGACACTCCACCGCATAAAGCTCCCGACGCGCCCTGGTTACCGCGCGCACCTTCTCCATGGCCTCGCTCACCGCGCCGCCATAGGCATGCACCAGCCCGCCGGCCCCCAGCTTGATGCCGCCGAAGTAACGCACGACCACCGCGCATACATCGAGCATGCCGGACCCCTTCACCACGTCCAGCATCGGCTTTCCAGCCGTTCCGGAGGGCTCGCCGTCATCGGAAGAGCGCTCCACCGGGTTCGCACCGTCGACGTGAAAGACGTAGGCGGAGCAGTGGTGGCGGGCATCGGGAAAGCGGCTGCGGGCGGCGTCGATAAACGCGCGAGCTTCTTCCTCGTTGGTCACGCGGCCGATCAAGGTAATAAACCGGGATCGCTTAATTTCAATTTCGTGTTCAACCTGGCCCACTGGGCGACGATAAGAATCCTGCATTAGGCCACGAGGAATTCGTACTCGGGGGTGCCGGGCTTGAGGTACTGCACCGAAATCTTGGATTCTCCCATGCGCTTTAGCAGGCCATCGAGGTCCTCAGCGCGGCTAAGCTGCAGGCCCACCAGCGCAGCGCCCGTCTCGCGGTTATTGCGCTTTAAGTACTCAAAGAGCGTGATGTCATCGGTCGGGCCCAAAATCTCTTGCAAGAAGTGGCGCAGCTGGCCCGGCTCCTGGGGGAAGTTCACTAGGAAATAATGCTTCAAGCCGCGGTGGACCAAAGAGCGCTCCATGATCTCGGCATAACGCAGCACATCGTTATTGCCGCCAGAAATCACGCACACCACCGTCGAGCCTGGTTCCAGGTCCAATTGGTGCAAACCCGCCACCGACAGTGCACCGGCCGGCTCCGCAATGATGCCCTCGTTTTGATACAGGTTGAGCAGGTCCGTACACACCGCGCCCTCGGACACGGTGTCAAAGCTCAGGCGCTCGCGATTGGCCTGCAAAATCTCATAGGGCAGCGCGCCCAAGCGCTTTACGGCCGCGCCATCGACGAAGGGGTCGACCTCCTCCAGCGTGACCGGGCCGCCGTGGTCAAACGCCGCTCTTAGCGACGCCGCCCCTTCCGGTTCCATGCCCACCACCCGGGTGTGCGGTGCCATATCCGCCACGTAAGAGGTGATGCCGGAAATCAGGCCACCGCCTCCCACAGGAACGACGATGGTATCGAGAGACTTGCCCTTGGCCGAAAGCTGCGCCAGAACCTCCGCCGCGACCGTGCCTTGTCCGGTGATGGTATCGCGGGCGTCGAAGGGCTCGATGAAGGTGGCGTCGCGCTCGGCGGCGTCGGCATGCGCAGCCGCGGCTGCTTCATCGAAGTTGGCGCCGACCACCACCAGCTCCACCTGGTCGCCGCCATGGACCAGGATGCGGTCGCGCTTTTGCATCGGCGTAGGCTCCGGCACAAAAATCTTGCCGGCTATGCCCATCGTGCGGCAGGCATAGGCCACGCCTTGCGCATGATTGCCGGCCGACGCCGTAACAATTCCCCGGCCGCGCTCTTCCTGGGGAACATTCGACATACCGTTTAACGCGCCGCGAATCTTATAGGAGCGCACGTCCTGCAGATCCTCCCGCTTGAGATAGACCTCGCAGCCCGTCTCGGCCGACAACCGGGCGCAGTACTGCAGCGGAGTCGGGGCGATTTCCGAGCTAATCCGCGCCTGCGCCTGCTGGATATCGGATGCATGGATGGTCGAATCAGTCATGTCTTGACAGTCTACCCATTCACTGGAAATTCACTGTCCTTTAGTTGCACCGTTACCTCCATCAGCAATAGTGGACATAACCACAAGAAAGGAATATCTATGCTCAAGCGCATCTCTCTCTGCGTTACCTCCTCCCTCGTCCTGGCCTGCGCCCCAGCCGCCCACGCCCACATCGTGGATAACGTGCTGGAACACTCCGCCCCCAACGCCGCACTGCAGCTGACCCCCATCGGTTCCTATGAATCCGGCGTGCTAGGCAAATCCGCCGCCGAAATCGTCGCCTACCACGCTGCGTCCCAGCGCATCCTCACCGTCAATGCGCGCTCCGGTGAGGTCGATATCCTTGACGCCTTCGATCCCGCCCAGCCGCGCAAGATCGGCGCCATCTCCGCCGGCGGGGACAAGGAAATCAACTCCGTGGCCGTGCGCCCCGATGGCCTGGCCGTCGCCGCGGTACAGCAGGCGGACAAAACCGACAACGGCGAAGCGCTGTTCTTCAATGCCGAAACCGGCGAGGAGCTTGGGCGCGTAGGCGTAGGCGCCCTACCCGATAACGTGCACCTCACCGCCGACGGCCGCCACGCGCTGGTAGCCAACGAGGGCGAGCCTTCCGACGCCCTCAACGCCGAGGGCACCGCCTACCTCAAGGACCCAGAGGGCTCCATTTCTGTCATCAGCCTGCCCGCGGACGTCGCGGCGCCCGCGCTTGGCGACGTCCACACGGCCGACTTCACCGCCTTTGACACCGCCGACCTTGACCCTTCAATCCGCGTTTTCGGCCCCTCCGCGCACCATAACCTGCCCTCGCGGGACTTCGAGCCGGAATACATCTCCTCCGCGGGCGGCAAGGCCTATGCCACGCTGCAGGAAAACAACGCGATCGCGGTCATCGATATCGAGTCTGCCACCGTAGAAAAGGTCATCCCCGCTCATATCGCAGACCACTCCCAGGTGCCGATGGATCCGTCCAATAAGGATCACGCCGCGGAGCTGCGCACCATTCCGGTCAAGGGCCTGTCCATGCCGGACTCCATCGGTGCCTTCGAGGCAGGAGGCCAGACTTATTTCGCCACCGCCAACGAGGGCGATGCTCGCGAGTGGGGAGGCTATACCGATGAAGTAAAGCTCAAGGACCTGGTAAAGGACGGCAAGGTCTGTGATGACCTCGAGCTTCCCGAGGGCATCGAGGACAAGAAGGTCGCCGGCAACCTCAAGCTCACCAACGCTTCTGGCTGGAACGAAGAAAAGGACTGCTTCGACGGCCTGTATTCCTATGGCTCGCGCTCCTTTAGCATCTACGACGCCGAGGGCAACGTCGTCTTCGACTCCGGTGCGGACTTCGAGAACGTCACCAAGGATATGCCCGGCCTCAACTTCAACGCCGATAACGAGGATCCGGATTTCGATGACCGCTCCGATAATAAGGGACCAGAGCCGGAAGCCTTGACCATCGGCAAGGTTGGCGATCGCACCTACGCCTTCATCGGCGCAGAGCGCGTGGGCGGCATCTTTGTCTACGACGTAACCACCCCTGCCGAGGCAAAGTTTGTCACCTACGTCAACAATCGCGATTTCTCCGTTGGCTACGACGAGGACGATGTTGCTGCCACCACCCAGGCCGGCGACCTCGGACCAGAGGGCCTAGCCTTCGTTCCCGCCGCAGATTCCCCTACCGATGACGCACTCCTCATCTCCGGCAACGAGGTATCCGGCACCACCACCGTGTTCTCCGTCAAGGACCTGCTTGCCGACGCCTCCGATAACACCGACTCCCCCTCCACGTCCGCGGGTTCCACTGGTTCCAGCAGCGGCAGCAGTGGCAGCAGCGTCGCCGCCGGTGTGGGCATCGTGGCCGGTTTGGTAGGTCTTGGTGCCCTGATCGGCGGGGCGCTGGGCTTCCTACCGAAGACAGTCGACGAGTTCTATGCGCTGTTGCCGGCACAGGTGCGCAAGCTTTTGCCATAGATCTTCTGGGATTTACCTGCTAAATTATTTGAGGCTAATACCTCTCACTCTAAAGGAGAACCATGCGCAACCCTCTCAGCACTTCGCTCGTCGCCGCCACCGCCGTGGCAGCGGGCCTTGTCGCACCAGCAACCGCTTCTGCCGCTGAAGAGCAGCCGAAGCACATCTCGGCTGAATGCCAGGCCGAGGTCGATAAGGCGAAGGAAGAACACCTCAAGAAGATCGAGAACGGCGAGCTCGGCTCTTCCGCCCGCACCCCGCAGGAGCTCATGCAGGGCCTGGCTAACGGCTACGGCTCTTCTGGAATGCCCAAGGAGCCGGACTGCGTAGCCAAGGAGGCGGAACAGCGCCAGATCGAGGCACTTGAGCGTCTGCCTATTTGGGGCTCTTCCACCCCAGAAAAGTTCCTCGAGGTCATGAGCTGGGTGACCGTAGCCGCCAGCCTCGTCGCTGCGCTGCTGCAAGCTTTCAACATGGTTGCCACGGTGAACCCGGCTGTGCTGGAGCCGATGAAGAATGCCCTCAAGCAGCTGGGCGTGCGCTTCTAAGCACTGAATTATTTAGCCGCTCCGGAGTTTCGGAGCGGCTTTAGGCGTTTTTAGAAGAGTTCGCGGGTAGCGATATCAGCGCCTTCTACCAAGGATTGCAGCTTCGCCCACGCAATCTGGGGGTGCAGGCGGCCGCCGAGGCCGCAGTCGGTCGACGCGATGACGTTTTCCGGGCCGACCACCTCAGCGAATTGAATGATGCGATCGGCCACGAGGCGCGGATGCTCTACCGCGTTGGTGGAGTGAGAGACCACGCCCGGGTAAATCACGGTGCCCTCCGGCAATGCGTGGTCCTGCCACACGCGCCACTCATGCGCGTGGCGCGGCGAAGCGGCCTCGAAGGAGAATCCTCCGACCTCGGCACGCAGGATTTCCTCGACGATGTCCGCAAAGGGCACGTCGGTAACGTGCGGTCCGTGCCAGGAGCCCCAGCAGATATGCAGGCGCGTTTGTTCCTTGGGCAGGCCGGCGATGGAATCATTGAGTACGTCGATGCGCTCGCGGATAAAACCGCGGAAGTCCTCCACGGACGGCTCCGGGTTGATTTGGTCCCAAGCCTCGGCCAGGTCGGGCGCGTCGAATTGCACAGTAAGCCCAGCATCGGTAATGGCCTGGTATTCGGTGCGCATGGCGCGGCCGACGTCGGCAAGCAGCTCATGCTCATCGTCGTAGTAGCGGTTGGTCAGGCGTGCGGCCGAGCCGGGCGAAAGGGCGGCGATGAAGCCGGGGGTGCCGGCTGGGAGGGCGTCGGCAAGCAAGCGCACATCGGCGGCGACCTCGTCCTGGCCGATGTAGGTTACCGGTCCGGTGAACTCTGGGTTCGCCACCTTGGCGCGGCCGGTGAAGATGCCAGAATCCGGATCATTATAGGCCTCCGAGAACAGCGCGCGGTCGCGGCGATCAATAAACGACGTCAGCCGCGGCTCACCCGGCTTGGAGCGCACCACCTCGGCCGATTCCCAGCGGTCGGTATCCGTCATCGTCAGCCCGCCCAGGCGGCTAAACGAATAATTCCACCACGCGCCATAATCCACCGCGCCAGAGGTGATATGGCCGTACTCGCCCTCGTTAATGATATCGAGTCCGAGATCGAGCTGCCGCTTGACGACGTCCGCCACCGCAGCCTCCAAAATCCCCTGAAACTCCGCGGCTGGCAGCTCCTCGCGCTGCAGGTTGGCTTCCAGCAGCTCCGGGGTGCGCGGCAGTGAGCCGACGTGGGTGGTGCGAATCTTGTTAACCATCAGGTTTCCTCCATCAATATAGACTGTGCTGTCTAGATTAGTGGAGAGCGCCTGCCGCCGCCGAATTTAAATTCAGCCTAATATGCCCGCGCCCATGGTGGCCTTGAGGTCGCCCATGAGGTTTCCGGATCGCTCCACACGCAGGTGGTCGCCGAGGATCATGGTGGTGGACTCGGAGCCATCGACAAGCTCGAGGTAGACATCCGACTCGCCCTGGTTTTTGAGCAGGACCTGCTTGAGGCGGGCAATGTTTTCCATGGTGCACTGATCCGTGCGCATGGTCAGGCGCAGCGGCAGGCCGGCGCCACCGCCAGGGCCCAGCTCCGGCACGCGGATATCGGAGCAGAACAGCGAGCGGCGCTCATCGCGCACCTTGACGTTCACTCGCGCGAGGATGATATTGTCCTCGACAATCTGCGGGGCGACGAGCGAGTACACCTTGTTGAATACCAGGATTTCCACCTGCGCGCCGTTGTGGTCTTCCACCGTGACAATGGCCCACGGCGAGCCATCGCGCTTGGAAAAGCGACGGTCCACGCCCGAAATGATGCCGCCGATGATGAGCTCTTGGCCGTTATGCACCTCGTCGTTGAGGATCTTGGTCAGCGGGGTATCCGTCTGCGCGGCCAGCGCCTCCTCGAAGCCATCGAGAGGGTGGCCGGAAACATATAGGCCCAGCATCTCGCGCTCGAGGGCAAGTTCGTGTTTGCGATCCCAGTTGTCTTCCGGAATGTCCAAGGCAAAGGCGTTGGAAGCCGCGTCGTCCTCTCCCCCGCCAATTCCGGCAAAGAGGTCGAACTGGCCCTTGTCTGCGGCCTTTTTGGTGGTTTGCACCGCATCCACCGCGTCCTCGTGGATGAGCATGAGGCCCTTGCGCGGGTGGTTCAAGTCATCGAAGGCGCCGGCCTTAATCAGCGCTTCTGTCACGCGCTTAGTGCAGGCGGCGAGCTCGATCTTGTCCAGGTAATCACTAAACGAGGTAAACGCGCCCTTGTCGTGGCGGGATTTGATGATGGATTCCACCACTTCCGAGCCCACGTTGCGGATAGCGCCCATGCCGAAGCGGATATCCTCTCCCACCGCCTGGAAGTCCTCTTCGGACTCGTTGACGGACGGCGGCAGCACCTTAATGCCCAAGTGGCGGCAGTCCGAAAGGTAGATGGCGGACTTATCCTTCTTATCGCCCACCGAGGTCAACAGCGCGGCCATGTATTCCGGTGCATAGTAGGCTTTGAGGTAGGCGGTCCAGAAGGACACCAAGCCGTAGCCCGCGGCGTGGGACTTGTTAAACGCGTAGGACGCGAAGGGCTCGATGGTGCCCCAGAGCGCATCCATGGCGGACTTGGAGTAGCCATTTTCTTGCATGCCGCCCCAGAACTTGTCGTACTGCTGGGCCAGCACTTCGGGCTTCTTCTTACCCATTGCCTTACGGAAGCCATCTGCCTCGCCGGCCGTGTAGTTGGCGACCTTCTGCGAGATACGCATGATCTGCTCCTGGTAGACGATGAGACCGTAGGTCTCATCCAGGATTTCCTTGAGCGGCTCTTCCAACTCCGGGTGAATCGGGGTGATTTCTTTCCGGCCGTTCTTACGGTCCGCGTAGTCCCAGTGGGCGTTCACACCCATCGGGCCCGGGCGGTAGAGCGCAAGGGAGGCCACAATATCCTTAAAGCCGGTCGGCTTCATGCGCTTGAGCAGCTCCTGCATGCCGCCGGAGTCGAGCTGGAAGACGCCCAGCGTATCGCCGCGCGAGAGCAGATCATAGACCTTGGAGACCTTGGGGTCGTCGGCATGCAGCTGCTCTAGGTGGACTTCTTCGCCGCGGTTGCGCTTGATGTTTTCAATCGCATCGCCGATAACGGTGAGGTTGCGCAGGCCCAGAAAGTCCATTTTCAGCAGGCCAATGGCCTCGCACGCCGGGTAATCCCAGCCGGTGATATAAGCGCCGTCGGCCGGGCGCTTCCACATAGGAATGTGGTCCATAAGCCGGACCGAAGCCATAATCACCGCACAGGCGTGCACGCCCGCCTGCCTGACGACGCCCTCCAAACCCCGCGCCGTGTCATAAATCTTCTTCACATCCGGGTCGGATTCCACCATCTGGCGGACCTCTGCGGCCTCGGAGTAGCGCTCGTGGTCCGGGTCCGTGATGCCCTTAAGCGGAATGTCCTTGGCCATGATCGCCGGCGGCAGCGCGCCATTAATGCGGTCGGCCATCTGGAATCCGGGCTGACCAAAGTGCACCTTGGCCGAGTCCTTAATGGCCTGCTTGGTCTTCACCGTGCCGAAGGTAATCACCTGCGCCACCTTGTCTTCACCCCAGCGCTCGGCCGCATAGGTAATCATTTCGCCGCGACGGCGGTCATCGAAGTCGATATCGATATCGGGTGCGGACGGGCGCTCAGGGTTCAAGAATCGCTCGAAGAGGAGATCGTGCTCCAGCGGGTCGATATTGGTAATGGTCAGCGCGTAGGCGACGAGCGCGCCGGCCGCCGAACCACGGCCCGGCCCCACACGAATGCCCACGGAGCGTGCATGCTTAATGAGCTCGGCCACGATGAGGAAGTAGGACGGGTAGCCCTTCATCTCAATAACGGAGATCTCATACTTGGCGCGCTCGATATATTCCTCCGGAACATCCTGGCCGGGGAAGCGCGCTTGCAGGCCCTCCATCACCTCATGGGTGAGCCAGGAAGTTGGGGTGTGGCCCTCGGGGACGTCGGCAATAGGCATGCGATCGTGGGTGTGTTCTTCCCAGATCTCGCCGTAGTCTTGTACGCGCTCGGCAATCCACAGGGTGTTATCGCAGCCGTCTGGAATCATATCGTCCCAGGTCTCGCGCATCTGCGCGGCCGATTTAATGTAATAGCCGGTGCCGCCGAACTTGAAGCGGTCTGGGTCCATGAACGTCTTGCCGGTCTGCACGCACAGCATCGCCTCGTGCGCCGGCGCCTGGGACTCCAACACGTAGTGGCAGTCATTGGTCACCAGAGGCGGCAGGTCCAGCTTCCGGCCGATCTCTAGTAGCCCATCGCGCGTGCGCTTTTCGATGTCCAGCCCATGGTCCATCAACTCCAAGAAGAAGTTGTCCTTGCCATAGATGTCCTGCCACATGGCCGCGGCTTCCAGCGCCTCGTTGAACTGGCCGAGGCGCAGGCGGGTCTGGACGTCGCCAGAGGGGCAACCGGTGGTGGCGATGATGCCGTCGGCATGCTCGGCAATAAGCTCGGCATCCATGCGCGGCCACTTGCCCAACTGGCCCTCGTAAGAAGCCAGCGAAGACAAGGTAAAAAGGTTGCGCAGGCCGGTCGCATTCTCCGCAATCATTGTTTGGTGGAGGTAGGCGCCGGACGCGGAGACGTCGTCGCGCTTTTGATCCGGCGTACCCCACAGCACACGCTTCTTATTGAAGCGGGATTCGGGCGCCATATACGCCTCGATGCCGATGATGGGTTTGACGCCGGCGCCGGTCATGCGCCGGTAGAAAGCATCAGATCCATACATATTGCCGTGGTCGGTCATGCCGACGGCCGGCATTTCTTGGCGGACCACCTCGTCTGCCAGCATATCGACCTTGGCCATGCCGTCCAGCATGGAAAACTCGGTGTGGTTGTGCAGGTGGACGAAGGAGGAGTTTTTGGCCATGCGGCTCATCATAGCGGGGCGGTCAAAATGGGCTATTATTTTGTGATGCTCTACACGCTCGCCGCCTACATCATGTGGGGATTTTTCCCCGCGTTCTTCCCTCTGCTGCTGCCAGCATCGCCGCTGGAAATCTTGGCTCATCGCGTGTTGTGGACCGCGGTGTTGGTTACGGGATTTTTATTCCTCGGCGGTCGGTGGCGCGAAATGGCGCGCATGGACAAGCGCACGTGGGGTTGGCTTGCGGCCGCGGGTGTATTCATCACGGTCAATTGGGGTACCTACGTGTTGGCGATTAATAGCAACCACGTGGCCGATGCGGCGCTAGGATATTTCATCAATCCCCTGGTGTCGGTCGCCCTTGGCATGGTGTTTTTGAAGGAACGACTGCGGCCGTGGCAGTCCGGAGCGGTGGGCGTTGCGGCCATCGCGGTGCTGTATTTGACGTTCTTTACCGGCCAGGCGCCGTATATTTCGCTGCTATTGGCGTTCAGCTTCGGCTTTTATGGGCTGCTCAAAAAGCAGGTTCGGGTGTCCTCGGCCGTCTCAGTCGCAGCAGAAGCCCTCGTGATGTCGCCGCTGGCGGTGGGCTACATCCTGTGGCTAGAAACAAGCGGCCAGGGCACTTTCGCCAGCGAGAGCGTCGGCCACGCGCTGCTTTTGGTCAGCGCCGGCTTGATTACCGCGCTGCCGCTTCTCTGCTTTGCGGAGGGCGCACGGACGCTGCGCTTATCGACGATCGGAATGCTCCAATACCTCACCCCCATCATGCAGATGCTGTGGGCGCTTTTCGTCACCCACGAGCTTTTTTCGACCCACCGCTGGATCGGCTTCGGCATCATCGGCGTGGCCGTTGCGATTTACGTCGCCGACTTGGTGCGCATGGCTAAGAGCGCTTGAGTTCCTCGCGGGCGGCGCGGGCGCGGCGACGCGCCGCCTTTTCCTCTTCCGCCCGCAGCGCCCAGCGCGGCATTACCACAACGAGAAAAATGCCATAGGCACATACGATCCCGGAAAACACCAGCGTCATCGAGGTGTCGCCGGTGAAAAGACCGATAAAAAGCGCGATGCCGGATACCACCACCGCGACCCACGCGGCTAGATAAGCAAACTTGTAATTGGGCATCCACTGCGAATAGGGCTGTTTTGAGGCCATGGTCCTAGCTTAGGATCGCCACAACGCGCGACGCCTCAGTGACGCCGCGAAAATCACGTGGTGGGCCCGGTTTCTACGAGGTCGGGTGGGGGCGGATCCCAGGGGTTGACCCAGCGCACCCCGCGGGAGGTGCGCTCGAAGCGGCCATTGCGCGGCGGGCCGGTGCGATGGTCATCATTGCGGCCATTGTGATAGGCACAGGCGGTGGTGAGGTTTTTCGCATTGGTCCATCCTCCGCCAGCCCAGCTGAAGATGTGGTGGACCTGGCACTCATCAGCGGGCTTATTGCATCCCTTGACCGGACAAGTGGGATTTTCCGCCGCAGCCATCATGAACTGCTTCCAGGTGGCCCCACGGCGCATGCGGTACAGGTTCACTGGGCCCTCTACGGGGTGGAGCAAGGTGACAAATCCCTCCTCGGCGAGCGCGCGCTGGGCCAATTCGGCACCGGTTATCTGCGCGCCGTTGGTCATGGTCAGCACCACATCATCACTGCCATGGGCCACGCCGAGCAACTTATCTAGTGGCACCACAACATTAGTGCGCACGCTAGAGGTAGAGGCGCCGGTGCGGAATAAAGAGGCGACGTCGGCAAGCGAGCCGGCATGCTGGTGGAGTTCTGCAATCAGCGCGGAAGGGCCGGTGATAGCTAGCGTCCACGGCTTTCCGGCAGCGCGGCGCCGCAACCGCACCCCCGGCTTGGGTTCGCGCGGCGCGCGCATCTCACGCAGCTTCTTGCGGGCACGCCTTTCCATCTCCCGCGTATCGCACGCGATATGGGTGAGTTCGGCGCGCAAAGCCCAGGCGCGGGCTTGGGTGGGCGCGCGCCCGGCATGCTTTTCGATGACCTCAAGCGTCGGCAGCGAATGCCGGTTGCGGCGGGCCCCATCTACCGCACGTCGTTGGCGGCGGCGAAAGCGCGTGGGCCCGAAATAGACCTGTGCTAGCTGCGCAATGGATTCTGCTTCGGCATCGGGCATGCCGGCGGCGTTAAGGTCCGCGGCGGAGGCATCGGCTGCCTCGGCGAGGATATCCATCGCCGAGTTGAGTGCCGCAATATAGGCCCGAATGTGTTCCATGCCCTAGATGCTAAAAGCGCTGGGCGGCCACCGCGCGCCACAGGGCCCAGGAGGGCGATATTAGCTGGGAGGGCGGATGGCGAAGCTGCCCCAGGCGGCGTCCGCAGGTGCGGGCTCGACGGCGGCGACGGAGGGGGTGGAGGCGACGTCGGCAAGCTGGGCGCCCGACCCCCACACCACGGCCGCGCTCACCGCGGTGGGACGCTGCCCATAGGAGGCACCGATGCGGTCGAAAGCGCACTGGATAACGGCGGCGCGGTCTTCGCCGGCGGTCGGTTCGGGGACGTCGATGGGGGCGGTGGAGCCGATAAGGATAGCGTCCATGCGCGGGGCTGCGGCAACGGCGGCCGCGGCGGCTACGGGCGGCAGATCCTCGTCGAAGGTGACAAGGGCGTAGGCAGTGGCGTTCGGAATGTCGCTGCCGGACACGCGCGCAATATACTCCGCTCGCGATTCGCCATCCGGGCCGAGCTGATCGCCTTGCACCTGCGAAGAAGCCTGGGTCCCCAAGGCACCGAAGAGCGCAAGGGCGGCAAGGAAAAGCACCGCAAGCACCGCCAAGGCCGCTAGCCGACGCCGCCGGTAGACCTTCCTCATCCCCGCAAAACCTCCAAGGCGTGCTCGAGATCTGCCGGGTACGGCGCCGCAATCTCGAACCACTTGCCGGTGCCAGGATGAGTAAAGCCGAGTTTTACCGCGTGCAGCCACTGGCGCTCGAGCCTAAGGCGCTTAGCCAGGTTCGGATCCGAGCCGTACATCGGATCGCCCACGCACGGGTGGCCGGTGGCGGACATGTGCACGCGGATCTGGTGGGTACGGCCGGTCTCTAGGTGCACTTCGATGAGGCTGGCCTCACGGAAGGCCTCGATGAGGCTGTAATGGGTGACGGCCGCTTTGCCGTCGTCAAGCACGGCGAATTTCCAGCCCGACTTGGGGTGGCGGCCGATGGGCGCATCGACGGTGCCCTCGATAGGATCCGGCAGGCCCTGTACCACAGCGTGGTAGGTCTTTTTTACGCTGCGGTACTTAAAGGCATGCTTGAGCGCGGAATAAGCGCGCTCCGAGGAAGCCACGACCATCACGCCAGACGTACCCACATCGAGGCGGTGCACGATGCCTTGGCGCTCGGTCGGCCCAGACGAAGCCACGGTATAGCCGGCCGCGCGCAGCCCGCCGATCACCGTCGGCCCGTCCCAGCCCACGCTGGGGTGCGCGGCCACGCCCACCGGCTTATGCACGCAGATGATATCGGCATCGCTGTAGAGCACGTCCATGCCCTCGACCAGCTCTTCGCGCGGCAGCAACGGCTTTTCTGGCTCCGGCAAAAGCACCGAAACCACGTTGCCGGAGGTCAACCGCTCGGACTTGCTCAGCTCCTGGGAATCGATGGTTACACTGCCCTCGGCGCACAACTGCGCGGTGGCGCTGCGGGAAAGGCCAAGGAGCTTGGCCAGGGCGGCGTCGGCACGCATGCCTTCTAGGCCTTCAGGAATGGGGAAGCTGCGCATCTGCCTATTCATGCTCGGCCTTCCTTTCCTCCAGCACCATGGCGATGATGAAGATCACCACGCCGCAGGTAATGGCCGCGTCCGCGATATTGAACACGGCGAAAGAGCCGACCGAAATATAGTCCACCACGTGCCCGAACCAGAAGCCAGGGGCGCGGAAGATGCGGTCGGCGAAATTACCCAGCGCGCCACCGGCAATGAGCGCTAGGCCCACCGCCTGGCCGGAGTGGGTAATGCGCGGGGCGGCAATGGCCACGCCGAGCACAAAGACCAGCTGGATGGTGGTAAAAAGCCACGTCGATCCCTCCCCGCCCATGGAAAAGGCGGCGCCAGGGTTAAAAAGCAGGGTAAACCGGAACCAATCCCCAATAACCGCCAGGGGCTCGCCCTCCGTAAGGATGGAGAGCATTATTTGTTTCACGGCTTGGTCCACCAGCGCCACGGCGATGACAACCGCGGCGATAAGTCCTGTCTTGCTCCTTCGTTTTTGACTCACCCGCTCTATTCTAAACGGGAGCGTCCGGTATTTTGGTAAGCGTGTTTCGAGTCAAAGTTTTTGCAGCCCTGACCACAGCCGCCGTAGCGCTTACGGCGTGTTCCTATGAAAAGCCGGGACCCGCGGTAGAACAGCCCGTGGGCCTGACTATCGACGCCCCACGCGTCACCGTGGACAATCCCGGCACCGGGGAGAAGAAGCTCCTGGAATACCGCGATATTGACTCCACGCAGGACGTGAACTACCGCGTTACCGAAGGTTTTTCGCAGGACCTGCTCAAAAAGTCCGCGGCCAAGAAGTTTCAGGCCTCCGACGTCGAATCCACCACCACTACCCTGCCGCTATCGGCCAAGGTAGATAAGGCTAGCGAGGACGTTGAAGATCAGCTGCCGGCCACCCGCAATGCCTTTGTCACGGCCGGTGCCCCGGAAACGTCTGGGGAAACCGACATCTCCTCGGCCGAGGGATTTCAATTTGGCTGGCGCGGCCAAAATACAGGCCAGATGAATTCCTTGCGCTTGGCCGCACCCAAGGACGCCACGGATGAAGCCCGTGGCTCTGTCGAACAGGCGATTATGAAGCTGACGGCGCTACCCGTGGTTTTCCCCACCGAGGAGGTAGGCAAAGGAGCGAGCTGGACGGTGGATTCGCGCGTTACCGGCGAGTCCACCCTGCTGCAGACCACGCGCTATACGGTCGCTTCCATCGAGGGCGACCAGGTCAAGCTCAACGTGGAGGTAGAACAGCGGCCGTCGCTAGGCGCGCTGTCCTTTGAAGGCCAGGCCCAGGGTACAGAGTTGGAGGACAAGGAGCTCAAGGTAGTGGACTCCAGCACCCAGTCCAAGGGCAACATCACGGTAGACCTGAGCAAGCCACTGCCTGTGGGCGGTGACGTGTCTTTCGATACGAAGGTCATTTATGGCGCCGCCGGCTCGGAGCTGCGCGTGGTGCAGTCGAGCCTGACGGAGCTGAACTTTTCCTAGTTACTCGGCCGGGGCTTCCACAGGGGCCTCAGCTGGCGCCTGCTCGGCGCCGGCAGCCGGGGCATCGCCTTCAGCCGGGGCAGCGTCGCCCTCGGCCGGTGCCGGGGCGGGTGCGGAGGCACCGGCGCCGGTATCTGCACACATCTCCGGAACCTGTTCCGGCGGCACGGTGTTTTGGATGAGCGTGCAAGCCCACGCCTTGGAGAGCTTCCAGGTGCCATCTTCGTACACGAACTCCACCTGGTCAGCGGTCTGCTGCTGGCCGTCAGCGGTGGTGAAGTTCACGGTGGTCAGCACGGACTGTGGGTCATAGCCCGGAAGCACAGGATCGACGACCTCGAACTCGGCACCGGATTCCTGCTTGGACTGTGCCATGGTGTCAAAGATTTCCGGTGCGGTCTCGCCGCCCTGCACGGTGGCGGTCTTTTCCTGCTCAGAGGCGTTCGGATCAGTGGCCTTGGCCAAGATGGCGTTGAGATCCGCCGGGGACGGCAGCGCCGGGGCGGCGGAATCGCCGTCGGAAGAGGCGGATTCCTGCGCCTCGGTGTTGGTGGCGGCGGTATCGTCCTGCTCATCGTCGGAAGAGCAGGCGGCCAGGGCGGTGGCCGCGGTCAGTGCGAGGCACGCGGCGCTAAACTTGCGGAATTTCACTTCTAACTCCTCACGTCTGGGTTCTAAACTCCCATCAGTTTACAGCTGCACCAGCTTTTTCCGGGCTGCGCCCGCCGCGTGGGCGAAGATTTCTTTAACCTTGGGTGCATGACCCGACTTGCTTTGATCGCCACCGGCGGCACGATCGCGTGCACCACCGTGGCCGATGGTTCCTTGGTTCCCACCGTCTCCGGCGCGGAGCTCGCCGCTGAAATCGACGCCGAGGTAGTGGAGTTTCGCCAGCTCGACTCGTCATCTATTACTTTGGCGGACCTCGATGAGCTCATTGCGGTGGTCAACGAGCACACCGCGCGCGAGGATATCGGTGGCGTGATCATCACCCATGGCACCGACTCCATGGAGGAAACCGCGCTAGCGTTGGAGATTTTCTGTGGAGGGGCAAAACCCATCGTGCTTACGGGCGCGCAGCGCGCCTACGATCACCCCGCGGCCGACGGCCCGACCAATCTGCGCGCTGCCCGCGAGAGTGCGGCCAGCGGGCGCCCGGGGGTTTTCCTCTGCTTCGGCGGTGAGACCATCCCGGCGCGCGGTGCGCGCAAGCGGCACACCAGTGACCTGCGCGGGTTTGAGTCACTGCCCGTTCCTGGCACCACCCCGCGCTTGAATCCTGCCCCGCTGGCGTCGCAGCGTATCGAGATCATCCCCACCTATCCGGGAGCGGGGCGCCTGCTGGTCGACGCCGCCGTAAACTCCCCCACTTCCGGTCTCATTGTGGAGGCCATGGGCTCGGGAAATATGGGCGAGGACATGGGCCGCGCGCTTGCCGACGCCCTCCATGCCAGCCTCCCTGTCATCATTTCTACCCGCACACCCTATGGCCCGACGGCGCTGGCTTACGGTGGAGACGGTGGTGGCGCAAGCCTAGGGAAACGTGGCGCCATCAACGCCGGCTGGTTCCGACCGAGCCAAGCGCGAATCCTGCTCGCGGCGGCGCTAGCAACCGGCACCGATCCGGCGGAGCTGTTTGCCCAGGAGGGTTAGTCCTCGCTGGTCAGCCAGTCCTTCCAATCCAGCGAGTCGAGCGGGTCTGCTGGCACGAGCGCGGGATCGTCGGCCGCGAAGGATTTGGTGCGGCCGGGACCCGTGGTGCGGGTTTCAAAGCGCACGCTCACCACCCCGTGGCCGGCGCCTTGAATCCAACCGTGGCCGTAATCGGGGTGGAAAACATCCTGCGTGGCGTGCCACTGGCTATCGGTTTCTTCTTCCACCGTCACCGTAGGCGCCGGAATGGCCGGTGTTGCGTCGTCGCTCACCCCAGTCTCATAGTCCGTATCCGCCGGTGCAGGACGCACGATCTCGCGGTCGAGCTCCGGAAAAAGCACGTCTTGGCGAGCGGCCTCTAGCCCGGAATAGCTCACCCCTACCAGGCGGATGGGCCCCAACTCATCGGGGTAGCGGGCAAGCTTGAAGGCGGCAGCGGTAAGCACGGCGGCGTCGTCAGTCGCGTAGGGCAAGGTGGTCGAGCGCGATTCGATATGAAAATCCGCCATGCGCAGCTTCACCGTTACGGTGCGCGCGCCGCGCCCGTCCTTAAGCAAACGACGGTGAGCGCCCTCCGCCGCGCGAGTGATGGCTGCATCGACCTCGGGAGTGGTCTGCAAGTCTTTCGGGTAGGTGTGCTCGGTAGAAATCTGCTTAGAAATAGCACGCGGCGCCACCTCACGGTCATCAATGCCGCGGGCCAGCTGCCACAGCTGCAGCCCCACCACACTGCCGATGGAAATCTCTACTTCCTTGCGCGTCATCGCCGCTAGCTGCCCAATGGTTTCTACGCCGATGGACTTGAGCTTCGCCCCGGTCACCGGGCCGACTCCCCACAGCTTGTTCACCGCAAGGGGGTGCAGCATATCTAGCTGGCGCTCCGCTGGGATAACAAAGGTGCCATCAGGCTTCGCTTCGCCCGATCCAATCTTGGCGAATTGTTTGCCCGATCCCGCCCCAATGGAGCACGGCAGACCCGTCTCTTCCCGAATGAGCCCGCGCAGCTCATCAGCCCAGCGCTTGACCTCCTCCGCGCTCGCCCCTTCTAGGGCGGCGGGTTCCATAAAGGCCTCATCGATGGAAAGCTGCTCGATGACCTCCACGTGTTGCGCGATGATGCCAAATACGCGCCGCGACGCCGCCGCATACACTGCCCGGCGCGGCTGCACTACCACCGCGCGAAGTCCAACAAGCTGCTGCGCGCGATACATCGGCATGGCCGAATGCGCGCCGTACTCGCGCGCCTCATAGGAGGCGCCGGCCACCACGCCGCGCCCACTGGTGCCTCCCACCAAAACGGGACGCCCCTGCAGCGTAGGCCGGGTCAGCTGTTCGACAGATGCATAAAAAGCGTCCATGTCGATATGTAAAACCCAGCGTTGCATGCGGCCCAGTCTAATAGGCGTACCTCCACATGCACTCCTGGATGTTTGCATGCCGTTAATTAAAGCTTTAATTTCCTTCCATCTCATCGCCACCCGCCCGCAAAGTCATCTATTTAGGTTTTCAAAGACACTTTCTCCAGAAAGTAACCCTCAGCCTATGAAGCCCCCAATAGTTGCACACAGAGCCCACAACTCGCCTCACTCCTTACTGCCCGAGCCGAACATATCGACCCCACAGCCCTGAGGAAACAATCGCCACTGCACGTATTCCCCTCGTCTTGGCAGCACAACCGAAAGGCCGCACATGCCCGCTAGCATCTTCGTCTTTTCAGATCTCCACTTAGGTCTCCCTGGCGCTCCTGGGCTGGACTGGGCCCTGCAGGCACTCGAGGTTGCCGCCAATAGAGGGGCCACGGCGTGCGTGTGCTTGGGCGATATCATTGACCGCAACGCTAACTCGGCCGAGTTTGTGCCTCAGGTCCACACCGTTATGGCCCATGCTGTCACTCTGTTCAGCGAAGTCCACTTCATTTCCGGCAACCACGACACCCACCACAACCTGGACTTCCCGCCCGAGGTCACAGTCCACGGCACGCAGGTGCATACCTTTCACATAGGAAACACCACGGTTCTAACCGCAGCGGTGGCCACCGATCCGGACCCGCGCCGCCTCCAGCTTCCTCCCCGCCGCAGCAACGGGCCCATCCTCGGCCTCCTACATTCTTCCGTCACCGGTGAGTTTTCTAAAGGCACCTGCCTGCCGGTTTCCGTGGCTGAGCTACAGGCCTGCGAGGCCGATGCCTGGATCCTTGGGCACGTCCACACCCCGCACACGCTTGCCGACGCCCCCTTCATCGGCTGGGTCGGCATGGGCCACGGCTTACTCTTCGACCCTGATACGTGCCACGTCACACGTTTGCATTACTAGATTCGTTCCCCACAAATCCCACTCATATCTTTGCTTGCATGCAAGCTTGCATGCAAGATGGATGCATGTCCAATGAACGAATGCAGCCCGCCGCGGAGCGCGCCTATGACTTCGTCAAAGAGAAGATCATTGACGGTTCCTTCGAGCCCTCGCAGATGCTTTCCGAGGCCTCCCTGGCTACCGAAATGGGAATTAGCCGCACCCCAATGCACGAGGCGTTCCTGCGCCTAGAGGTCGAAGGCTTTCTACAGCTCTACCCCAGGCGGGGTGCGCTCATCGTGCCGATCAGCCCGCAGGAAATTCGCGAGGTCTATGAAGCACGCTTGCTCGTAGATAGGCACTGCGCTGAGAAAATCTGCGCCATGCCTGACGCCGAGCGCGCGGACATCGCTGATCAGCTAGACGCGACCATCACAGAACAAGACACTGCGTTGGATGGCGCAGACCTGTATGCCTATACGCATCTTGATGCGCGTTTCCACCAGATCATCATGGATGGCGGTGCCAATCGCCTGCTGGCTGGGCTGGGACACCAGCTGCGCGAACGCCAGCAGCGTTTTACCGCTACAGCCATTGGCCGCAACGTAGCCCGCGCCCGCACCTTCGTGGATCAGCACCGCACGCTTGCCGATGCCCTCCGCGCCGGCGACCTCGACGCCTACCGTTCCGCATTGGACACCCACCTAAGCAACTCGAGGAATCAACTATGACCGAAAAGTTTGCCAAACACTCATGGTTTCCCGTCGCTGGCAGCATGGTCGCTGTCGCGTGGGGCGGCAATGAGTTCACCCCTCTCCTAGTTATGTACCGCGAGGAGTCGCACTTCTCGCAGGTCACCGTCAATGGCCTCTTGGCTGCCTATGTGCTCGGCATCGTGCCAGCGTTGCTGATTTCTGGCCCGCTTTCGGACTACATTGGCCGCCGCCCCACGATGCTGCCTGCCGCGCCGCTGTCACTGTTGGGTTCTTTCCTTTTGTCCATCGCGCCGAACGAGCCGCTCGTCATCGCCGTGGGCCGCATCATGTGCGGCTTGGCTTTGGGCATCGTCATGGCTGTCGGCTCCACATGGGTGGCAGAACTCATCACCCGCGCTGGCGGCGATCCAGCTGCCGGGCCGCGCCACGCCTCCATGTGTCTGACCTTAGGATTCCTCATCGGCGCCGGCCTCGCATCGGTACTGGCCCAATGGGGTCCGTGGCCCACCCACTTGGCGTATATCCTGCACATCCTCCTCACCGTCGCCACCGCCATCTGGCTGATGAAGACCCCGGAAACCCGTCCGCCGCGGGGCGCTACGGTAAAAGACACCTTCCTTGACTTAAGCATCCGCGACATGCTGCGTATGCTGCACATTCCCTCCGCAGCACACCGCCGCTTCGTGCGCATTGTCCTGCCGGTCGCACCGTGGGTCTTCGGCTGCGCTGGCGCCGCCTATGCCCTCCTGCCCCAGCTTTTGTCCAAGTCCGCTGGCGATGCCCCCATCGCTTTCTCGGGCCTGATGACCGTTATCACCTTGGGCTGCGGCGTCGGCATCCAGATGCTCGGCAAGGTCATCGATACCAGCCGCTCCGCCCGCGCTTCCGCAGTTGCCATGGGCGTTATCACTGTGGGCACCATCCTCGGCGCGGTTGCCTCCCATACTCGCTCCCTGCCGCTCGGAATCGCCGGCGCAGCGGTCATGGGCGCAGGCTACGGCCTCGCCCTGGTCGCCGGTCTCTCCGAGGTCCAACGCATCGCCCGTGCCGAAGAACTCGCCGGCCTCACCGCCGTCTACTACTCGGTGTCTTATACCGGCTTCTTTATCCCCATGGCTTTCAGCGCACTTGCGCCGCTGCTCGGCTTTACCACCCTATTCCTCATTGGCGCCGTGCTCGCACTGTGCTGCCTCATTAACGTGGTCCTCGGCTGGCGCGCCCACCTGCCTGGCCCGGTCCGTTAAGTCCTATCACTCATAAAAAATTGCCCAGCCGCACTGGCTGGGCAATCATTTTTTAGGTGGCAACGTACGCGCTACTGCTTGACGACGGTAGCGCTAACCCCCTTCACCACCTCGTGTATATCCGCACCATCGAGCGCCTCGGTGGTCACCTGGAAATCGGTGGCGAGCACTTCACCGGCGATGTGGTCGGCGTGACGCTCCGCCCAGGCCTTCTTCTCCTCGGGGACAGAGAGTACGGCCGCGATGCGATCCGAGACCTCGAACCCAGAAGCCTTGCGGGCATCTTGGAGGCCGCGGATAACGTCCGCCGCCCAGCCTTCGGCCTCGAGCTCTTCGGTCACCTCGGTATCAAGTACTACCAGGCCGTCAAGACCTTCGATACGCGCGGTCGACTTCGGATTCGCTGCCTGCAGGCGCTCGGTGTACTCATCCGGGCCAAGCACGATATCGCCGTCCACTACAACCTCATCGCCGCGACGTTCGTAGTTGCCCGCCTTGAGGTTCTTGATGGCGCGCTGCACGTCCTTGCCCAAGCGCGGGCCGGCGACCTTCGCGTTACAGACAACCTGGAAGGTGCCTACCGAATCGACGTCGTCAGTAAGCTCAACTTCCTTGACATTGACCTCATCGCGAATGATATCGGCAAAGTCTGCCAGGCGCTGCGCCCCGTCGAGGGCCACCGTCAGCTTCGGCAGCGGCAAGCGGTTGCGCAGCTTATTGGACTTGCGCACCGAGGACGCTGCCGAGGCCACCGCGCGGGTCGCATCCATCGCAGAGACGAGATCTGCATCAGACGGGTAATCCGCAGCCTGCGGGTAGTCTGCCAGGTGCACCGAACGCTCACCAGTAAGCCCGCGGTAGATAACCTCCGCCACGTGCGGTAGCAGCGGTGCCACCACGCGAGTCACAGTCTCCAGCACGGTGTACAAGGTATTAAACGCCTCAGGATGGGCGTCCTCGCCCTCCCAGAAACGATCGCGCGAGCGACGGACGTACCAGTTGGTCAGGACGTCGGCAAACAGGCGCACCTCTTCGGTTGCCGTGGCGATATCGGTATCGGCAAGCGCCGCGTTGACATTGGCCACGACATCGTGGGTCTTAGCCAAGATATAGCGGTCCAAAACGTGCGCGGAGCTGGTGTCGAACTTTGCTTCCTTCTCTGCGTAGAGCTGCAGGAAGGTATAGGCATTCCAGATAGGCAGGATAGCCTGGCGCACGCCCTCGCGAATGCCCTGCTCGGTCACGATGAGGTTGCCTCCGCGCAGGATAGGCGAAGACATCAGGAACCAACGCATGGCATCCGAACCATCGCGATCAAAGACCTCGTTGACGTTCGGATAGTTGCCCTTGGACTTAGACATCTTAAGGCCATCGTTGCCCAGCACGATGCCGTGGGCCACGACCTTCTTATACGCCGGGCGATCAAAAAGCGCGGTGGACAGCGCGTGCATCACATAGAACCAACCACGCGTCTGTCCGGAGTACTCCACAATGAAGTCGGACGGCGAGTGGGTTTCAAACCATTCCTTGTTCTCGAATGGGTAGTGCTTTTGCGCAAACGGCATCGAGCCGGACTCAAACCAGCAATCCAGCACGTCTGGCACGCGGCGCATCATCGACTTACCGGTCGGATCATCCGGGTTCGGGCGCACCAACTCGTCGATGTGTGGACGGTGCAGCGACTCCGGCCGGACACCGAAATCGCGCTCCAGCTCGTCCAAGGAGCCGTAGACATCCATGCGCGGATAGTTGTCATCATCGGACATCCACACTGGGATAGGTGCACCCCAGTAGCGGGTACGGGAGATATTCCAGTCGCGCGCTCCCTCGAGCCACTTGCCAAACTGGCCATCCCGGATATGCTCCGGTAGCCACTCAATCTCCTTGTGGTTAAGCTCCACCATGCGATCGCGGAACTCGGTCACCTTCACGAACCAAGCCGGCAGCGCCATGTAGATAAGCGGCTCACCCGAGCGCCACGAGTGCGGATAGGAGTGCTCGATGGTGACGTGGCGCACCACTCGCCCAGCAGCTTTCAGGTCCTTAATGATGTCCTTATTCGCATCAAAGACCAGCTGGCCTTCATACGGCGGAACCTGCGAGGTGAACTTGCCGTCCTCATCAACTGGGATAACCAGCTCGATGTCGTACTGGTTGGTGGTATTCATATCGTCTTCACCAAACGCAGGAGCCTGGTGTACCACACCGGTGCCGTCCTCCGTGGTGACGTAATCAGCGATCAAAACCTGGTAGGCGTTGCGCAGATCCGGGAAGAAGCCGAAGATCGGCTCATAAGTAAAGCCCTCGAGTTGCGCGCCGGTAAAGGTCTCCAGGACCTCGGCCGCCCCTAGTTCCTTCTCCAGGGTGGCCAGCAGGTTTTCCGCCATGATGAAGGTACGGCCAGCGAAATCACCCTCGGTAGCCTTAAAGAGCACGTAGGTAACCTCTGGATGAACCGCCAAGGCCTCGTTCGAAGGCAAGGTCCAAGGGGTGGTGGTCCAGGCGAGGAAGGAGGCGTCGGCAAGCGCAGGGTGCTCCGCCAACGTCTTTTCTGCCGCGCTTCCCTCGCGCGCGCCCTCCACTGGGAAGGTAACCGTCAGGGTCGGATCCTGGCGCATCTTATAGGAATCGTCCAGGCGGGTCTCCTGATTGGACAAAGAAGTGTGCTCCGCCCAAGAGTACGGCAGGACGCGGAAGCCCTTGTAGATCAAGCCCTTGTCATAAAGCTCCTTGAACGCCCACATGACCGATTCCATGTAGTTGATATCCATGGTCTTGTAGCCGTTTTCAAAGTCCACCCAGCGGGCCTGGCGGTTGACGTACTCTTCCCACTCATCGGTGTACTCCAGCACGGACTTGGCGCAGTATTCATTGAACTTTTCCAAGCCCATGTCCTCGATCTGCGCCTTTTCAGTGATACCCAGCTGCTTTTCCGCTTCCAGCTCGGCGGGCAGACCGTGGGTATCCCAGCCGAAGACACGAGGCACGTAATTACCAGCCATGGTGCGATAGCGCGGGACGATATCCTTCACATAACCGGTCAACAGGTGCCCATAGTGCGGCAAGCCATTTGCGAATGGAGGGCCATCATAAAAGATGTACTCTGGGCAGTCCTTGGTCTTTTCTAGCGAAGCCTGGAAGGTATCATCCTGCTTCCAGTACTTCTGGACTTCCTCTTCCATATCTGGGAAGCGGCTGGAGCCGCCAGTCATGTCGACCTTGGGGTAAACCTTTTTCGCCATAATTATCCTTCACTCTTAACACGGTGCAGGGACGCGCCATCAAGGCTCGCGGTACCACCCTGCTTGAGCCCGAAGGCTCCGCTTCGTTTCGGTGAAGGAGTTGACGGTCCCACCCGTTCAGTTCTACTGGGCCACACTGGCTGTTCTTCTGAATTGCTCCCCGGTGATGGCCGGATCACTGCGTGTAGGCCACAGTATAGCGCCCTAGATTCTTCGTGCACAAGAAGTTATCCACAGGCTAAAAATTTTCCCTTGTGGGGGCTTGCGCGGGGAAATAAATTGTGAATCGTGAACGCGCTAGATACTTACCTCGCAGCCATGGCACCCGGGATGGACATCGTCCTCGGGTGCGCAGGCATGTCTGAGGACGACCTCTGCGCGCGAGGCGCCGCTGAAAAGACGGCCCGCGAGTTGGCATTGCTAAAAGAGGCGTACTGCGGCACGACCAAGTTCGCTAGGAAGCGTCGTCGTGCTATCGAAGGTGCTCAGCACAATGGGCATTCCATCGTTGCTTTATCCATCATTGAAAAGTATGCGCGCAAGATGCCCACGCTTTTCGACGCCTGGGTCCTCCGCGAACAGCTATGCACCACCAAGGCCACAGCAGGGGCGCTAGAAAAGCTGGCCCAGTCCAAGGTCCCGAAGAAAAAGCGCAAGGTGAAGCCTGGTGTACGCATCATCAGACGCAAGGATGCGCCGTGGACGCTAGCGATCGATGGCTCGTCTTCGTTTATTGCGGACCTCCACGCGGCGGTGGAGAACCAGGATAAAAAGCCGCTGGATGTGGTGGAAGATACCTTCTTCGGCAACAATACGGGGCAACGAAGCACCGTGGTAACCAATGTCATCGTGCAGCTGGAGGACTACGTGCGCATCGTCAACGGTGATGGTGAAGAAATCACCTTGCAGATGACCAACGGAGCAACGCTTACGGGTGCGCAATATGTGCGCCGCGCACTAAAGGAGCATGGGCTCATTACCCTGCTGAGCCCCTATGAAGGCGCGGTGAACCTGTACCGCACGGAGCGCTTCGCCAATGCAAAGCAGCGGTTGATGGCGGGCGCGGAAAACCCGGTATGCCCATGGCCGCGCTGCGCTAAGCCTGCCGACGAATGCCAAATTCACCATCTGGAGCCGTGGTTGCACGGTGGATTGACCAATATCGCGAACTTATCCACAGCTTGCGCGTACCACAATGGTGCCAACGATGACGATCCCAATGCCCCTCCGCTGCGCGGGCGACTTGCCCGTACCAACGGACAGATTCGGTGGCAACCGCCCGATTGCTAGAACCCGACTGCGAAATAAGGCGCTTCGTGCGCCTTATTGGCATGCCTGCAACCAAAAGCTTGCGGTCTCGCGGCGTTAGTCCTCGCGGAAGGCTGCGCGCAGAGCCTCTTGTTCGGGGGATTCAGTTGCTTGGGATTTGTCAGCGCGATGCTTATGCGCCCAGTCCAGGATGAAGCACACGAGTCCGAGCCCAGCAGCGGCGAAAACGATATACAACGACCAGTCGGCTCCCGAGATAACGAAGTTGACCAAGGCCACGAATGCCACGAGGGCGAGAACTAAAGCGGCAACGAGCACAGTGGTTCCTTTCGGTAGGAGCGGGCTAAAGCACGACGGTCTAAAACAACAATAGCGCCCCCGCCGCGGTGGCGGAGGCGCTACGAAGAACGAGGTGGCTTAGTTGTTGCCAGCCTCGCCGTTCGGTGCGGCGGTGCCGCGGGTAGCCAACTCTTCAAGCTGAGACTCGAGCAGGGTCTTCAGGCGGGTGCGGTACTCACGCTCGAAGGTGCGCAGCTCGGAGATGCGAGCCTCCAGTGCGGTCTGCTGCTGCTTGACGGTGTTCATAACCTCGGTGTGCTTGCGCTCGGCATCGGCCTGCAGCGAAGCGGCCTTCTCCTCTGCCTGGCGGATTTGTGCCTCAGCGCGGGAGGAAGCATCAGACTCGGTCTGCTTTGCCTTAGCCTCAGCGTCAGATACCAGCTTCTTGGAGCGGGAATCTGCATCCTGCAGCTGAGCGTCGTACTTTTTCTGGGCGTCGGCAAGCTGTGCCTTGGAGCGGGAATCTGCATCGGTCAGCTGCTTCTCAGCGGCAGTGCGCGCCTCGGACAGCATGGACTCGGACTCCGCACGAGCCTCGGAGGTCAGGCGGTCTGCCATCTCCTGTGCCAGACCCAGAACGCGGGCAGCCTGCATGTGGGTTTCTGGAGTAGCCAGGCCATCGGCGGTCTGAGCAGCACCAGCACCTGCGATACCCGCAGCCGCTGCACCAGCCTTGGAGGAACCAGCTGCGGAAGCGGACTTCTTCAGCTCGTCGTTTTCCTTCTTGGAAGCCTCGAGGTCCTTCTTTGCCTGGGCTGCCTCCGCGCGAGCTGCCTCGGCGTCTTTCTTGGCCTGAGCCGCCTCATCGCGGGCTGCCTTCAGGTCGGCGGAAGAGGAAGCAGCAGCGGAGCCAGACGCCTGTGCCTTGGAAGCCTCAGCCTGAGCTGCCTTAACCTGCTCCTGTGCCTTCTTGGTCTCTTCCTTAGCACGGGAAACCTCGGACTTAGAGTCCGCCAGCTTGGTTTCGTACTCCGCGCGCAGCTTGGCCTCAATTTCCTTGCGCAGCGCAGCCTCATCGGCGCGGGTGGAAGCTGCAGTTGCGGTACCAGCAGCACCGGCACCAGCACCCGCCTTAGCCTGGGAGTTCAAATCGCTGACCTGAGCCTGCAGGTCTTCGTTCTCATCCTGCAGCTGGGCAAGGGCGTCCTCTACGAGGTCGAGGAACTGATCCACCTCGTCTTCGTTGTAGCCGCGCTTGCCAATTGGCGGCTTGCTGAACGCGACGTTGTGAACATCAGCTGGTGACAGTGGCATGTCTTCTCTTCCCCTTCAGGTTGGTACAACCCCGGAGCTTCCAGGGCCTTAGGAGTGCGGTTCAGGTCTAACTAAACCTTCCCCACAAAGGTACATGTGGTTCATAATACGGGTTATCGCGATTTATCGTAACCAAACGCCCACAATAATCGACGCCCCGCCGAGTCTCAACGTTTACCACAGGTTTCGAGGCGACGGGGGTGCTAAGTCAGAAAAATTATCCGCAAGATCATTGTGAGTATCGAGAGCAAGACGAACAGTACAAGCACCGATACATCAAGCGCTACGCCACCCATTTGCAGGGGCGGGATCAGGCGCCGCAACGCCTTGACCGGCGGGTCCGTAATCACAAACAAAGGCTCCGCTATAACCATGAACCAGCGTGGAGGGTTGAACTGCCGCGAGAAGGACTGGATCATCTCAATAATGATGCGGGCGATGAGCACCCACGTGTAGATCCGCACGAGCAGGATAAGAATAATTCCGAGTTGTGTCACAATGACCGAGCCTATCGAATAAACCCCCGCGGGTGCCCAATCGGCACCCCGCGGGGGTTAAATGAACCGTGCCGCTTTAGCGCAGGCCTGCGGCACGCTCGAGTTCGTGCTTTGCAATGTCTGCAGACTTAGGCACGATGGAAAAGACCTTGCGCTCAGTGTCCATACCCTTGGTGAGGTTGAGCATACGACCCTCCAGGCCGAAACAGAGGCCGGCAGCGAAGTCGATGAAACGCTTGGCAGTGGCCTTTTCGGCGTCAGTCAGCTCGAAGACCACAGCATCACCGTCGCGGAAAGGCTCGCCTACCTTGGCGGCATCATTGAAAGACGTCAGCGAAATAGCCACGATAGTCGGAACGAATTCCTCCTGTACTGGGGCCGGCTCATAGGACTGCGGGGCGCGGCGAGGTGCGTAGGCCGAGGAGCTATTTTCGGAGTAACGCGGCTCCTCGTTGTAGTAGGCATCGTCCTCTTCGATGTCCACCGGGCCCAGCCCGAAGAAATCCTTCGTCTTATCAATGAATGACATTTTTGGGTCTCCCTCTGACCTAAATTTGTACAAGTCTAAACGCGTAAAATGTGTCTGGTGTGACTCATGTGATTTACGCTGTGAAATGCGCTTTTGCGATGTTTTTAACCTACTGGCCGCGGTCCCATGATACTGGTTCCGACACGCACGATATCGCTGCCCGCAGCAATTGCCTCGGCCATGTCCGCACTCATGCCAGCAGACATTTTCAGCGCTCGATTGAGCTCCGACGATAAGCGATCTACCTCTCCACGCACGTTCCGGAATACCTCACCTGCGTCGGCGTCGAGAGGCGGAACAACCATGAGTCCGGCAAGTTCCAGGTGCTGCGCTTCTTCTACGGCACGGACGAGCTCATCGAGGGCGTCCGGAGATACACCACCTCGAGCACCATCACCATCGGCGGAGACTTGGATAAATACCGGCAAGTTGCTTTCGCGCTCGCCTCGTTCCTTGGCTAAGGAAACTCCCCGCTCCAGTGCGTGGGCGAGCTTGAGAGAATCAAGCGAATGCACGCTGGTCGCCCATCGAGCTACATGGTTGGCTTTCTTGGTCTGGATCTGGCCAATCATGTGAAAATGCAACTGGGGCAACTCAGCGGCCTTTGCCCGAGCTTCTTGCTCTCGGTTTTCGGCGACGTCGGTAACCCCAAGATCCGCCAGCAGGGCAATATCCGCAGCAGGGTGGAACTTCGTCACCGGCAACAGCTGGGGCGGTTTTCGACCTGACTGCGCTGCTAGCCGTTCAATCTCGGCACGAGTGGCCGATAGGTTTTGTTCTAGCTGTACCTTTCGGTCTGACATTACTTAGCCTCCAACCAAATTAGTCCGGCCTGGCGGCCGGTGGTTCCTTCGCGTCGATAGGAAAAGAATTCTTCGTCTTCAATGGTGCAACGGGGGTCGGATTCAATGGCGGTGATACCTAGCCCCATAAGCTGGCGAATCAGCCCTGCGCGCACATCAATGCCCCACGTGCCCTTCGACGTCCGTGTCTTGGAGCCGGGCAAGCGACGCTCGACGTCAGTGGCCATTTCCTCGGGCACTTCATAGTTCTTTCCCGAAGCAGCCGGCCCCATAACCACCTGAATGCGCTCGGGCTGTGCGCCAAGCTTCTGCATTTCGCGCACGGTATTGACCACAATGCCGTTGCGGGCGCCAAGGCGGCCGGCGTGGGCGGCGGCGATGACACCAGCGGCGACGTCGACAAGCAGCACCGGCGTGCAATCAGCGACGAGGACGCCCAGCCCGAGGCGTCGCTGGGTGGTGACAATTGCGTCTGTGGCTGGCACGGGCTCGTCCCGTGGACCATCGACGACGGTGACGGTATTGGTGTGTAACTGTTCCATCCACACGATGTCGTCCAGACCGGTCACGCGCTTCAAGCGCTCGCGGTTAGCGGCAACCGCGGCGGGGTCATCGCCGACGTGGTGCCCCAAGTTAAAGGAGTCGTATGGGATAGCAGACGCCCCGCCAGCACGGCTAGTAAAAACCATGCGGACGGGGCGTGTGGTGCGATGTTCCTCGTTTACTGGCATGCACACCAGCGTAGCGCTTTGCGCTTAGCGCATGAAGGAAGGCACGTCCAGATCGTCGTCGCCGTCATCGTCACGACGCTGGGACGGGCGGGACAAACGGTAGTCATCACGGCGTTCCTCGCGGGAGAAACGATCAGAGTTGGTGAACAGACCGCTAGATTCTGGGCGACGCTCCTCGGTAGGGCGCTGCGGGGTGTAGCGCTCTCGCTCCTGGCCGGCGCGCGGCTCGTAGGAGTGGCGCGGGGAATAGTCATCCTGTACCGGCTGAGCGGCAGCAGGCTGCGCCGGCGCCGGGGTGACGGACTCTGCATTCTCGCGCTGACGATTGTCAAAAAGAGAACCCGGCTTGCGCTGTTCCTGTTGCGGCTGCTGATCGGCAGCAGCCTGAGCCATGTTGGCCTCGGCGTCAAAACCAGTAGCAATGATGGTAATGCGAATCTCATCGCCCATGGTGTCATCAATGATGGTGCCGAAAATGAGGTTGACGTCCTCATCTGCGCGCTCTTCCACCATGGAGGCGGCGGCATTAACCTCGTGCAGGCCAAGGTCGGAGCCACCAGCAATGGAAAGCAGCACACCCTTGGCGCCTTCCATCGTGGATTCCAGCAGCGGGGAGTTAATGGCCTGCTCAGCGGCAGTCATTGCGCGATTATCGCCGCGGGCGAAACCGATACCCATGAGCGCAGAACCGGCATCGGACATGACGGAGCGGACGTCCGCAAAGTCGACGTTGATCATGCCCGGGATGGTGATCAGGTTAGTAATACCCTGCACGCCATTGTGCAGCACCTCATCGGCAGCACGGAAAGCCTCAACGATGGAGAGCTCTTCCCCACCGAGCTGCATCAGGCGATCGTTCGGGATGACGATGAGAGTATCGCAGACCTCGCGCAGCTCCTCAATGCCGGCCATGGCCTGGCGGGTACGGCGAGCACCTTCGAACTTGAACGGGCGGGTGACAACACCGACGGTCAGCGCACCCATCTTCTTCGCGATAGACGCCACGACCGGAGCAGCACCGGTGCCGGTGCCGCCACCCTCGCCGGCAGTCACGAAGACCATATCGGAACCCTCGAGGGCGTCTTCAATTTCGGACTTGTGGTCTTCTGCGGAGGTCTTGCCTACCTCAGGGTTAGCGCCGGCGCCGAGGCCACGGGTGGCCTCACGGCCAATGTCGAGCTTGGTGTCTGCATCGGAGAAAATGAGGGCCTGGGAGTCGGTGTTGATGGCGACGAACTGAACACCCTTGAGGCCTTCTTCGATCATGCGGTTGACGGCGTTGACGCCGCCGCCGCCGACGCCGACGACCTTGATATCCGCGAGATTGTTATTGGAAGAGATCATGTGAGTAGGTCTCACCTTTCGCTACTGTAAGTCTGCACGTGCATTAAACGAGGAATGTAATGCGGTCCACCGAAGGCGAATCGCGTTCCTTTCCATCTTTAACGACAGCAGTGTAATTTTCACGCACATTTTCCGCGTGTCGAGACCCTCAAGTTCCACTTTAGGGTTTCTCACCTGCGGTTTTACAAGTCACACCCGCATCATCCGCCCCATGGTTCAGGCACTAAAAAGAGCCCATGCAGCGCACACGCCTAAGCGCTGCTGTACGGGCCCACAAGAGCGATAAAAAGCACCCGCGGGGGCACCCGTCGCCCTATCCGCGGGTGGTGACCAACTCAGGGTTGGAAATATTCCACTCGCGGCCTTCCATCTTCAACACTGTGGCAAAGGCATGCGCCTTGTCCTCATCGTTGGAATCGCTGGCCCCCCAGAAGATGCGCCGGTCATCTTTAGTGGTGAAAGTCAGCGAGTATTCGCCCGCTACTTCGAGCTTTGCTACTTGGTTGCGGACGTCGTCGGAAAGCGCTGCAATCGCTCGCACGGCATCCTGGGTTTGCGGGGAGCCACTATCGACAGAGCCCGTAACCTCAACCGCGCCCGCGGGAGGTTCCGCGGAGGTAAATTCCTCGCCTTTGTCGTCGATCAGGTAGGGCTTATTATCGCGCTTTACAAACGCCACAGCCTTGTGCTCGGACACGTTGATGGTCAAGGTCGAAGGGAAATCGCGAGAGACTGTCACCGAATCGACCCAGTCCAATCCAGCAACACCGGAAGCTGCCTCACGCGCGTTCACGCGCAGCAAATTTTCGCCCTTGGGAACCCCAGAGGCTTCCTCCACCTGTGCGGGATCGAGCTGGTGGACACCTTCCACCTGAAAATTGCGTACCTTCAGGACTGGAACTGTCCACATCACGGCGGCCGCTATGAGGGCCACGGCGACAATTGCGGCGATGGCCCCAGCGATGAGCTTTGCGGATACGCGCACTAGCTTGCCCGCAATTCATCGAGGATTTCCGCCGCCACCATGGTTACCGAGCCAGCACCAATGGTCAGCACCACATCTCCTGGCTCCACCACCGACACGACGCCGCGGGCAGCGGCGGAAAAATCCGGCTCGAAGATGACCTGCATATCAGCGGGCATCTTATCGGTAATGATGCGGGAGGTAATTCCCTCCACGGGCTGTTCGCGAGCGCCGTAGATGTCGAGTACCACGGCGGCGTCGGCAAGCGAGAGTGCCTGGGCAAACTCTGCATCGAATTCCATGGTGCGCGAGTACAGGTGCGGCTGGAAACACGCGATGACGCGCCCGCCGTGGCCTTCCGCCTCAACCTTGGCGCGTGCGGCCCGTAGCACTGCCGCAACCTCGGTGGGATGGTGGGCATAATCATCAAAAACGCGCACGGGTTTGCCCTGCTTGTCGACGCTCCCCCGGTACTCAAAGCGCCGCCGCACACCGCCAAAATCAGCCAATCCCTCGGCGATGGCGGCTGGAGTGCCGCCGGAGAGCACACCGGCGATCAAGGCTCCCATGGAATTGAGCACCATGTGGTGGCCTGGGATCTGCAGCTCGTAGCGCACGGTTTCAGAAACACCAGGAAGGTTGACTTTGACGGTGGTGTCCATGCCTTCCGCGGTGGTCTCTTCGCGGACCAGCTCGGCGGCCAACGGCACGGTGGAGGTAAACGACTTCTCCTGCGAGCCGTAGGCCACGACGTTGATGCCGCGCTCCAGCGCCCGCTCGCCGGCCCGGGCAGCGTGCTCGTCTTCAGCGCACACAACGAGGTAGCCGGTCTCCGGGGTGACCAAGTCAGCAAAGTCATCGAAGACTTGGAAATAGGCTTCCTCGCTGTGGAAGAAGTCGAGATGGTCGGGCTCGATGGTCGTGAGCACCGCAACGTCGGGGCTATAGCGCAGCAGAGAGGCATCGGATTCATCGGCCTCGGCGACGAACGCTTCTCCGGTGCCACCGTGGGCATTGGTACCCGCGCGGTTGAGCTGGCCGCCGATGGCGAAGGAAGGATCAAGGCCCGCGTGTTGCATCGCGCTCACGGTCATCGACGTGGTGGAGGTTTTACCATGGGTGCCAGCCAGCAACACCTGCTGGTGACCTTCCATCAAGGCGGCGAGCAGATCGGAGCGGCGAATTACCGGGATATCGTTATCCTTTGCGGCTACTAGCTCCGGGTTGTCTTGGGGGATGGCGGCAAATGAGGTAACTACGACGGTGGGCAGCTCACCTGACAGTCGCAGATTTTCCGCGGCATGGCCGATGGCGACCTTGGCGCCCATGGTGCGCAGCACCTCAACCGGGGTGGAGTCTTTGACATCGGAACCAGTGACCACTCCGCCGCGAGCGGCGAGGATTCGCGCGAGCCCCGACATTCCGGAACCACCAATGCCGATGAGGTGGACGCGGCGCAGATCGTAGTGTGCGGGATCGGTCATTTACTTATCCTTCCTTCCAGCTGCATTCTCGGCCTCAGATACGCGGGCGGCGATGCGGTCTGCGATGGTATTTGCCACGTCCCCGGCGCTGGCATGGGCGGCGGCGTGCGTCATCGACTCGAGGCGTTGCGGATCATCGAGAATGCCGCGCACCTCAGAGATGAGTCGCTCTGGGGTCAGCTCCGTGTCCGGAATCTGGATGGCGGCGCCTGCCTCGACCACTTCGCGGGAATTGAGCGCCTGTTCGCCATTGCCGTGCGGCAGCGGAACGTAGATGGCCGGCAGGCCTGCGGCGGATACTTCGGCAACGGTCATCGCGCCGGAGCGGCACACGACGAGGTCGGCTACCGCAAGGGCGGAGCCCATGTCCTCGATATACGGCAGTGCGGCGTAGTTCGGGTGTTCTGCGGGCGGGTCATTCTTCTTGCCATAGGCGTGCAGGAGCTGGAAGTCCTGTGCGAGGTCCTCCACCGCTCCAGCGACGGCGCGGTTGATGCTGACCGCGCCTTGGGACCCACCGGTGATGAGGACGGTGGGAAGCTCGGCCAAGTTCCACTTGGTGCGCGCGTCTGCGGCCAGGTTGCCATTCGGGTCCTCCGCTAGGCTCGGGCGAACGGGAATGCCGACGACCTCGCCCGGCATGCCAGAATCCGGGTGGGCGTTGAGCCCAATGCCGCCCATCTTCACGCCGAGCTTATTGGCCATTCCAGCCAAAGCATTGGTTTCAAGAACATAGAACGGGATGCCGAGCGAACGCGCAGCGATATAAGCCGGGCCGGCCACGTAGCCGCCGGTACCAAAAACGACATCCGCCTCGACGTCCTTGAGCACCTGCTTGGCCTCCCCCACCGCACGAGAGAGGTTAAACGGTAGCTTGAAGAGCTGCGCGTTGACCTTGCGCGGGATTGGCACGGGGGTAATCAGGCTAAGGTCCACGCCGCGGGCGGGAATGATATCGCGCTCGAGGCCCTTTTCGGTACCGAGGGCGGTGATGCGTGCGCCGTGGCGCTCGCGCAAAGCTTCGCCTACGGCGAGGGCGGGTTCAATGTGTCCGGCGGTGCCGCCACCTGCGATGACAACGGAAATAGGCGTGGAATTCATAGCCTAAAGGCTACCAGCGCCACCTATCGATAGCGGCGCTCGGCGCGCGGATAGCGGCGGCCGCTTCCGGTCACGGGGCGACCAAAGCGCTCCTCGCGCACGCGGGACCGCGGCTCCTGCGGCCGAGCGTGACGGCCCTGCTGCTTCTTTTTCGGCTGCGGCACCGGCTGTGGCTCGCCGATGAAAAGGAGGCGATCGAACAGCGGGCGACCGAAATTCTGCATGGCGGAGATCTGCATCGGCTCATGACGCGCCACGTTGCACAAGATGCCCATCGAGCCGATCGTGATGATCGCCGCAGTACCGCCGGCCGAAATCATGGGCAGCTGAATACCGGTTACCGGCAGCAGGCCAATAACGTAGCCAATATTCACGAAGGCCTGCGTGACCACACCGATGGTCAACGTTGCGGCCAGCAGGGACTGGAACTGGTTCTGTGCGCGCATCGCGGTGCGCAGGCCCACATAGCCCAGTGCGGCGAATAGCACGATAACGAGCGCACCGCCCCACCAGCCGAGTTCCTCACCCACGATGGCGAAAATAAAGTCATTTTTCGCCTCGGGCAGGTAGAACCACTTGGCACGGGATTGGCCAATGCCAACGCCCCAGAAGCCGCCGTCGGCAAGCGAGAGAAAGCCCTGATAGGACTGGAAACCCGTACCTTGAGTATCGGAGATATTGCCTACGAGGGCGTCGAAATAGGTGTGGAAGCGGTTGGACCGGAAGCCGCCAGAAAGGAAGATAAACAGCAAACCACACACGGCTGCGACGCCGATGGTCGCCGGAACGCGCCAGTCGACACCCGCGAAAATCAGGGTGAAGACAACCACGAGGGCAAAGGACAAAGCCATACCCAAGTCGCCCTGAAAGACGATGAGCAAGAACATAACTCCGGCAATGAGGGAGTACATCATGAAGGGATCCGTCACCTTCATGGATTTGTGCTCCTTATCCGCCAATACGGTCGCACCAAACATGCCTACGGCGACGCGGGCAAGCTCCGAGGGCTGCAGGGAGAACGGTCCCAAGTAAATCCAGGACTGGGAACCTACCTCCTCGCGGCCGGTGCCCACACCGGGGATCAGCACCGCGATGAGCAAAATGATGGACAAACCCACAATCCACGGCACGCATTTGCGCAGGGTATGCGGCGAAACCTTGAGACCAAACCAAAAGGCAACGAGACCCAAGAACACCATCACGCACTGGCGCAACGCCTGGTTCCATACTCCGCCGTCCTCGGTTAGGGAAGTAGCCATGGAGGAAGAAAAGACCATGAGCACACCGATGCCCACGAGGAAAAAGATGATAAAGCGCAGCAGCTGGTAATCAAGGCCTGCTTCCTGGCGGGCTCGCTCGCGCAGCTCGCGAACGCGGTCGCCAAAACTCTTGGAGCGCGGGCGCTGCTGGGAGGTGGCCGTCATGTGTTCTCCTGATCCTTAAATCTATAGCTCTAGTTGCGGGTAAGCTCCCGCGCGGCCGCGGCGAATACATCACCGCGTTGAGCCATGCCGGTATACATGTCCAACGATGCCGCAGCCGGCGCCAAAAGAACGGTATCCCCGGCGTCGGCGTGTTGCAGTGCAGCCTCCACCGCAGCATTCATGGCTGCGAAAGGCTCCTGCGTTTCGATGATGTCCACCGGGGCATGCGGCGCGTGGGCGGCGAGGGCCCGGGCAACCGCTTCCCTATCCACGCCCAGGACTACCGCGGCTTTGATGTGGGCGGCGTGCTTGGCGACGAGCCCGTCCACCTCCGCGCCTTTCAACTGCCCGCCGGCAATCCAGACCACGGAATTGAGCCCCTTGAGCGCCGCATCCGCCGCATGCGGGTTGGTGGCCTTGGAATTATCGATGAACGTGATGCCGGAATGCTCATGGACCACAGCGCCGCGGTGCCCGGCGACGGTATATGCGGCCAGCCCCTGCGCAATGGACTCTGGGGTGGCGCCTGCCAGACGCGCGACGCTGGCTGCGGCCGCAGCGTCTAGGATTCCTGCCAGACCGGCGGGCTCAATGCCCTCTGCGGACGCGAGATCCTCGCGCTTCTCGTTAAGCCGCGAGACAAGACGGCCGGCACTTACGCCCACCTCTCCCTGTATAGGTTCAGCGGCAGTAAAGCCGAAGAGGTCTGCGGTATCCGCGGCGTAGTGGACCGTCTCGGCGTCATCCTTGCCCACCACAGCGACTTCACCGGAGAGCACCTTGGCCTTCGCGCGGGCATAGGCATCAAACGATCCGTGCCAATCCAGGTGGTCATCAGCCAAATTCAGTAGCACGCCCACATCCGGGCGCAAATGGCGGGACCAATGCAACTGGAAAGAAGATAGCTCGGCGCAGAGAACGTCGACGCGGGGGGTGGCCGTGAGGGCGTCGAAAAGCGAAACGCCGATATTGCCCACCGCCAGTGCGCGCTTACCGGTGCGCTCTGCATCTGCCTGCATAATCTGGGCCAACATACCGGTAGTCGTGGTTTTGCCGTTGGTTCCGGTAACTACCAACCAGGTACGCGGCGCGCCGAAGACGCCCGCACGATCCAGGCGATACGCGAGCTCCACGTCTCCGATGACCTCTACCCCAGCGTCCTGGAGGGCGACCAACAAGGGCGAATCGGGACGCCAGCCCGGCGAAGTAACCACAAGGTCAAAATCGCCTTGGGCGGCAGAATCGACGGAGACGGTTGCTACCCCGTATTCCTCCGCCAATTCCGCCAGCGCGGTCTCGTTGGCATCTACCACGGTGGTATCCACCCCGAGGCTTGCCAGCATTGCGACGCAACCGCGTCCCGATACTCCCGCCCCGGCCACGAGTACTCGCCCGCGCAACGAGGATGGCAACTCGGTCATCTCTATTCCTCTTTCCTCGATAAAGCTAAAAGGCGTGAGTCTTAGGAAGCAAAGCCAACCGCAGACAGCCAGTCGCCGTAGAAGATGCATACGCCGGCAATAGCGGCCATGGCGCTTAGCAGCCAGAAGCGAGTGACCACGGCGGTCTCAGCCCAGCCACCATTTTCAAAGTGGTGGTGGATGGGCGCCATGCGGAAGAAACGCTTTCCGGTGCTGCGGAAGACGATGATCTGGATAACCACGGAGACCGTCTCAATTACGAAGATGGCGCCGATGATGATCATGAGCAGTTCGGTGCGAGTGGTCACCGATAGGCCGGCGACGAGGCCGCCGAGTGCAAGCGAACCGGTATCGCCCATGAAGATCTTTGCCGGTGCAGCATTCCACCACAAAAAGCCCAAGCAACCGCCCAGGCCAGCGGCAGCCAGTACGGCCAAGTCGAGCGGATCGCGTACCTCATAGCACCCTGCCGCTGGCGACACGGCGCAAGAGTTACGGAACTGCCAGAAGGAAATCAGTGCATAGGCGCCCATCACCATCGCGGTGGTGCCTGCGGCCAAGCCGTCGAGTCCGTCGGTGAGGTTCACGGCGTTCGACCACGCAGCAATGAGTAGGTAGAGAAAGACCAGGAAAACAATGGTGCCGATGATGGCGCCGCCCACGGCGATGTCGAAGGTTTCAAAATCGCGAACGAAGGAAAGATTGGTAGACGCTGGGGTCAATCCGTGTGCATCTGGGAACTGCAGCGCCAGGATGCCGAAGATGAGTGCCACCGCCAGCTGACCTACCAGCTTGGCGGTCTTGTTCAGGCCGAGGTTGCGCTTTTTGAACAGCTTGATGAAGTCATCGGCAAAACCCAGACCGCCAAGGCCCATCGTGAGGAAGTAGACCAAGAGACCGGAGGGGCTAAAGCCACCGTTACCGGTCACGCGGGCATAAATTCCCACCACGAGATAGGCCACGGTGATGGCCAGCAAAATCGCCAGACCGCCCATGGTGGGGGTGCCGCGCTTGCGCAAGTGCAGCTGCGGCCCGTCCTCGCGAATTTCTTGCCCCTTGCCTACCCCGGAAAAGTAGCGGACCAACATGGGAGTGGTAAAGATCGCGACGAGGAAGCTGAGGATGCCCGCGATAATGATCTGAGTCATTGCTAGAGGTCTTTCTCCTTGTACTGAGGACTAACGGCGATTGAGCTGTTCTGCCACGCGCCACAGGCGCTGGGCATTCGATGACTTGATGAGGACTACATCTTTGGCCTCGCGCCCCGTCCAATCTTCGATGCCGGCAGGCGCTACCCTGACGATGTCTTCGACCGCCGCCGCAGCGGCGTCAACATCTGGGCTGATAGTAGTATTTATACCCCGCGCCTGTGCGGCCTCAACCATGGCCCTCATATTATCGTTGTCTCCCACGGCCACGAGGTGGTCAACGTGGTACTTGGAAAGCACCTCTCCCAATGCGCGGTGGGCGGCCACTGCTTCTCCGCCGAGCTCGCCCATCTCACCGAGCACGGCGATGGCGCGGGCATCCGGTCGGGCGGCCGAGGTATAGGCCAGCGCTGCAATGGCCGCGTGCATGGAATCGGGGTTGGCGTTATAGGAATCATCGATGGTGGTTACTCCATCGCGGCGGGTACGCACGTCCATGCGGTGTTCCGAGGCATTCTGATGCCCGGAAAGCGCGTTAGCTACTACCTGCGGGTCCATGCCCAATTCGATAGCAGCCGCGGCCGCAGCCAAAGCGTTAGAGACTTGGTGCTTGCCAAAGACCTGCAGCTTTACCGCAAGCGGGTCCGTTCCCGGCGCATGCAACACAAACGAGGGGCGGGCGACGTCATCGAGCTGGATATCGCTGGCGTAATACTGGGCGTCGGAAGCCGGCGGCTTATTGGCCGAGTAGTAGACGACCTTGGCCGAGGTGCGCGGCGCCATGCCGGCGACGAAGGGATCATCGGCATTGAGCACGGCGACGCCGCCTTCAGCGGCCGAGGGTAAGGCTTCAACGAGCTCGCCTTTGGCCTGGGCAATATTCTCGCGTGAGCCAAACTCGCCCAAGTGCGCGGTACCAACGTTGAGTACCACGCCGACGGTGGGCGCGGTGATGGTGGTCAGGTGGCGGATATGACCGATGCCGCGGGCAGACATTTCGGCAACCAAGAAGCGAGTGTGCTCATCGCAGCGCAAAGCGGTATACGGCAAGCCGACCTCGTTATTAAAGGAGCCGGGAGGAGCGACGGTGTCACCCTCAGCGCGGAAAATCGTGGCCAGTAGGTCCTTGGTGGAGGTCTTACCGGCCGAGCCAGTCACGCCGACAATGTCTAGGCCCTGCTCGGCGGTCAGGCGGCGGGTGACCTCCCGCGCAATATCGGATAGCGCCTGCACCACCGCGGCGGCCGAGCCGTCCTCGTCGTGGGCATAGATATCCGCGTTGGCGGCATCACCGGTAACGCGGCCTTGGGGCTTGACGACGACCGCCGGAACCCCGACTGGCCGCGCCGCCAGCACCGCCACTGCGCCCTGCTCGATGGCCTTTTCTGCATAATCGTGGCCATCCACACGGGCCCCGGGCAGGGCAAGGAAGAGCCCGCCCTTAGTTACCTTGCGGGAATCGAATTCGATGAACCCGGTAACGCGCTGGTCCGGGTCAGACACGCAATCGAGGCTGCCCCCGGTGATTTCGGCAATATCGGCAATAGAAAGTGGAATCATGTCTACTCCTTCGCATCCCCAAGGGTATCGCGGTGCGGGGTTCCGGCCAGCTTTTCCTCGATAGCGCGGGCCATTTCCTCGCGGTCATCAAAGTGCAAGGTTTTGCCGTTCACGAGCTGTCCCACCTCGTGGCCCTTGCCTACGACGATGACGGCATCGCCCGGCTCGGCCCAATCGACGACCTCATCGATGGCACGGGCGCGGGAGCCTACCTCGCGGATATCGCCCTGCGGGGCGGCCTCACGCGCGCCCGCCATAACCGCCGCGCGAATGGTGGCGGGGTCCTCGGAGCGCGGGTTGTCATCGGTAACCACGGTAAGGTCAGCGCGGCTGGCTGCGGCTGCGCCCATGATGGGGCGCTTAGAGCTATCACGGTCTCCGCCGGCGCCGACGACAATGCCGACGCGGCCCTTGGTTCCCTCCAGTTGGCCGCGCAAGGTGTCGAGCACCGCAGCGATGGCCGCTGGCTTATGCGCGTAGTCCACCACGGCCACAAAGTCTTGGCCGCGGTCGATGCGCTCCATACGGCCAGGAACTGCGACCTTCTCCACTCCCGACAGAAACTCCGCCGGATCCTCTCCTACCGCGGCGGCCATGCCGAGCGCCAAGCAAGCATTGGCGATATTGAACTCGCCAGGCAGCGGCAGCCGGAAGGTGAAATCGGAACCGTCATAATTCAGGGCTACCTCCTGGGCACCGGTGGCCTCAGTGGCGGTTTGGCGTGCGCTTATCGTGGCCGAAGCGCCCTGGGTGGCAACCGTAGTCACTGTGTGGCCCGCGCTCTTGGTGACGCCGCGCATGCGCTCGCCCCACTCATCATCGATGCAGAGGACGGCCCGCTCGGCCGCCTGTTCCCCAACGAAAAGCTTCGCCTTAGCTTGGAAGTAATCCTCCATGGTGGGGTGAAAATCGAGGTGGTCCTGGCTCAGGTTCGTAAACCCGCCTACCGCAAACCGAGTTCCGCGCACGCGTCCCAACTCCAGCGCATGCGAGGACACTTCCATCACCACATGGGTAACACCCTCGTTCTTCATGCGCGCGAAAAGCTCTTGCAGGGTCGGCGCCTCAGGCGTGGTGAGCGACGTGGGGACCGGAGCGCGGTTGATTCGAGTACCGGTGGTCCCGATTAGGCCCACGGAATGCCCGGTGTGGAGCAGGCCGGCCTCCAGCAGGTAGCTGGTGGTGGTCTTGCCGGAAGTGCCGGTAACGCCGATAACCGTCAGGTCGCGGGTGGGGTGGCCATAGATCTCTGCGGAAATGGGTCCGAGCACGGCACGAATATCGTCCACCACCACAATAGGGCGGGTCTCTTGGGCCTCGGTAAGCAGGTCGAGCCCGGCGGCGTCGGTAAGCACAGCTGCAGCCTTAGTATCGTGGGCGAACTGCGCACCGTGTGCACGAGTGCCCGGCAGGGCGGCGAAAAGCGCACCCTCAGGCAGCTGGGAAGAATCCAGCCCGCACGCGGAGACCTCCACGGAGGCATCACCAATGACGCGCCCACCAGAAAGCTGGGCGAGAGTATCCAAAGAAACGGTCATACTAAGCTCCTATTGTGCCCGCAGGGTCAGCCGCGGTGCTGGTTTCGAAGTCGGAATATTGTCACGGTTAAGCAGCCACGAGGCGATGTCGCGGAAAATCGGCGCTGCCGATTGGCCGCCGCCTCCATTGTCCTCCACGCCGGATTTGGGTTCATCCAACATGACGGCAACGACGAAGCGCGGATCATCAGCCGGGGCAATACCGGCGAAGGTTATCCAATAGGCGGAATTCGAATACGCCCCGGTATTCGGATCGACCTTTTGAGCCGTACCGGTCTTACCGGATAGCTGATAACCCTTGAGCTGCGCATTACCGGCCGTGCCATTTTGCAGGCCGGCGTCATCGTCTTGGAAGACGGCGCGGAACATATCCACCGTTGTCTTGGCGGTTTCAGGGCTTAGCACCTGAGTCTTTTTCGGTTCCTCCAGCTTTTCGTCCTTACCGTCTGACCCCTTCACAGAATCAATGATGCGCGGCTCGATGCGCTCGCCGCCATTTGCCAGTGTTTGATACACGCTCGCCATCTGCAAGGTGGTCCACGACTGGCCCTGGCCAATGGGCAGGTTGGCGAAGGTGCCGCCGGACCATTGCTCTAGATCCGGGACGCTGCCGGCCGATTCGTTCGGCAGCTCAACGCCCGTGGTATTGCCCAACCCAAACTTCTTTAGGTAATCGGCGTACTTTTCTTGGCCCAATTTATCGGCGATCATCAAGGTGCCAACGTTAGAGGATTTACCAAAGATGCCGGTGGTGGTATACGGCTCGGTGCCGTGTTCCCACGCATCATTCACCGTCACGCCCGCCATATCGATGGAACCGGGGACCTGGTGCACCTCATCCGGAGTGGTCACGCCCTCCTGCAGTGCGGCAGCCGCGGTAACCACCTTCGCTACAGAACCCGGCTCATATGGATGGGAGACGCTGCGGTTTTCAAAGTCCTTGCCTTCATCGAGCTGATCCTCAACATTCTTATTGGGATCCACTGTATCCGTATTTGCCATGGCTAGGACCTGGCCGGTTGCAGCATCGAGGACCACTGCTTCTGCACCGGAAGCCTTGGAGTTGGCCTTAGCCTTTTCCAGTTTTTGCTGAACGTAGGTCTGCAGGTCCAGATCCAAAGTGAGGGTGACGTCGCGACCGTCAACGGTATCCACGACGTCACGCAGCGTGCCTGGGATCACCTGGCCATCTGCGGATACGTCCTCGGTGGACTGGCCGTCAATGCCAGTAAGTTCCGTATCGCGCGCGGCCTCGAAACCGAACTGTCCATGGCCATCCATCGACACCTTGCCCACAACGTTTTCACCAATGGCGCCGTTGGGGTATTGGCGGATGTCTTGGCGGTCCGCTGCCACTCCGTGGTACTTATTGGCGATCTCTACGGCAACATCCGGATCGACATTGCGCACCAGTACCTCATACTGGGTATCGGCTTTGAGCTTATTGAGGATGTCGTCCTTATCCACCTTGGAGGTCGAGGCGCCGGAATCCTCAATCAGCTTCGGGATTCCCTCAGACATGTCCTTGAGGGTCTGCTCCATCTTCTTGGTGAGAAAACTATCCAGCTTCTCATCATCCATGCCCTCCGTCGAGCCATCTTTTTGGGCCTCGATCTCGGCCTTGTCTTTTAGCTCATCGCGCAGTCGGGTCGGCGAGACGGTCAAGGAACGAGACTTCATCGTGTAGGCCAAGCGCTGGCCATCGCGGTCTAAGATCTCTCCCCTACGGGCCGGCTCAATATAGACGCGCTCACGCTGGGTGACGGCTTTGGCGGAAAGGTCTGGGCCCCACACAAGCTGTACCCAGGCTAAGCGGCCAACGAGGACGACCATCGCCACGAGCACCACGGATACGATGATGCGCAGGCGTTTGCGCATCATTTTCTTTTGCGGCACCGCGGAGCTGGCAGAGCGGCGCGGGCGGCGCCTAGCCTTACTTGGCGTAGTCACAGTCCAGTGTCACCTTCCCTATTTCCGCCACAATTTCTTGCGTGTATTGATTGTGCCCTACAAAAGTGAGAATGCCCGCGCCACCACGCGCGAGCATCATCTTTTTCACCGATTATTCTTCCCTAGCTATTCGGCGCGGCTGTCATACGGCGCACGGGCTGGAAGATTGGGTCGCGCATCGCTCTGGACAGCACCAGCAGCGCCGGTCTCACGATCCGAATTACGGTCGGCATCGCCACCATTGCCGGTGCGCTGCTGTCCCTGTGGCACGGCATTGAGGGAATCCGACATCCCCTCCGTATCCTTTGGGTCGCTGGAAGCCTGGCCCGGGCGGATTGGTTCACCGTTGACATCAATGAGCTTTTCGGTATCCGGGGTGCCTTCGCGCTTGTCGACGATCTTTCCATCGCCGCCAACTTCCGCAATGCCCGGCTGCTTAGGAATAGCCATTCCCATTTCGTCCGCGCGGCGCGCAATATCAGCAGAAGAGCTGAGATTCTCTGCATCGCGGTTGAGGGTCTCAATCTGGTTATCCAGTTGGGAATCCTGCACGGTCAGCTGCTGGATAGCAAAGGTTTGCTTGGTAGACAGACCGGACAGCCACATGGCCAAGGCCACACCGACGATAAGCAGCGTAAGGGAAATGACGCCCAACCGAGTAAGGAGCCCGTTCTTCTTCGTCTGCGGCTGCAGCTGACGGCCACGGAAGCTCACTACCTGCTTCGAACCCAGGCGCTTCGTGCTGCGGTGCGGTACCCGAGTGCGGCTCGGGGCACGCTTAGTGCTGGGACGCTCGCGCAGCGCCGTCGGGGCTCCGGTATCGATTCCGGTGGTGAAGTCTCGGCTGGCGCCCATGGTGCGAGTGGCCTCTCTGTCGCGGCTGTCAGTCTTTAGGTGGTTGCGGCGTGGGATGGTGCTCATTGCCTGCCTCCCGACGGTAGAAATTCTGGTATTCCCTCGAGTCTTTCGATGGCACGAACACGCACCGACGCGGCTCGCGAATTTTCCGCGATTTCCTCCTCAGAGGCCTTTTCCGCCCCGCGCGTAACGATCTTGAACTTCGGTGCGGTGCCCGGCAGATCCATCGGCAACCCAGCCGGCGTCTTGGAAGTGGTCAGTTCTTTGAAGGCTGCTTTAACGATGCGGTCTTCCAAAGATTGGTAGCTCATGAATACGGCACGGCCGCCTTCCGAAAGCGCCTGGGTTATGACCGGCAGGACATTTTCGATAGCTTCCAACTCGCGATTGACCTCAACCCGCAGTGCCTGGAAGGTGCGCTTGGCGGGGTGCCCTCCGGTACGGCGGGTCGCAGCGGGAATGACATCATAAAGCAGCTCAACGAGCCGCGCGGAGTTGACGAAAGGCTCCTTGTCGCGCTCTCTCAACACGGCGGAGGCAATTTTCCCAGCGAAGCGCTCATCGCCATAGGTCTTGAGGACCCGCGCTAAGTCACCGTGCGAATAGGTATTGAGTACATCCGCCGCAGTAATCCCCTGCGAAGGATCCATGCGCATATCTAGCGGCGCATCCGCCTTATAAGCGAACCCGCGGTCAGCTTGGTCTAGCTGCATCGAGGAAACACCAAGGTCAAAGAGAGCGCCGGCAATGCCTACGGTGCGGGCCGAATCAAAGATGTCGCCGTCACCTTCCGCGATGGCGCTGCCCAGCTCATCGAATCGTGCGTTAACGCCGACGAAGCGATCGCCGTAGGGCGCAAGACGTTCGGATGCATTGCGCAGCGCCTGCTTATCGCGGTCAACGCCTATGACTCGAGCCTTGGGGAAAGATTCCAGGAAGTAGCGAGTGTGACCGCCGGCGCCCAGAGTGGCGTCAACAAGCACAGCCTTATCCCCCGCCGCTTCAACTTGGGGGCGCAGGAGATCGGCCATGCGCTCACGCATGACTGGCACGTGGCCGTGGTTTTCGGTCACATCATAATTTAGGTCCTTGGTAGCCATGTCTCCCCGCAACCCCCTTTCTCAAATTCCTGACTTCCAGTGGTGGAAAGCATGCGAGTGCGTATAGGGCCCTGTCCGAGGCAGGTTTCTGATATCGGGGAAGTACACCAGAATCATCCGCCTCGGACAGAGTCCTTACACGCACTCTTGTACAGGCTTAGAGCAAGCCCGCCAGTACGTCATCGGCATCTGCTGCCGAATAAGCATCTTCAGTTTGCGACTGGTACTCAGCCCACGCGGCTGCGTCCCAAATTTCGAGAAAGTCCACAGAGCCAACCACAACGCACTCCTTGGACAAGTTGGCATATTCCCGATGCCCCGCGGACAACGTAATGCGCCCATGCCCGTCCGGCCGTTGTTCGTCCGCACTTGCTGCCAAGTTACGGATAAAAGCACGTGCTTCTGGGTTGGTTCGAGAAACCGCCGCAGCCTTCCGTGCGCGTGCCGCAAATTCCTCCCGCGGGTACACGGCCAGCGAGTGGTCCTGTCCCTTGGTGACCATGAGGCCACCCGCGAGTTCATCGCGAAACTTTGCCGGAAGCGTAAGACGCCCTTTGTCATCGAGCTTCGGAGTGTAGGTTCCGAGAAACATCCCGGCGTCCACCTTCCTTACTCGAAAACTCCGGATTCTCTTACTTCAGAATCGAGACCCTTGAGCCCCTCTTTCCTCCGCTGCGCCCCACTCTACCCCACTTTCCCCCACCTAACCCACTTAAAGCGGCGTGTCCTTCGGATCGCTCTCGATTACTTGCAGCTAGATAATGGTTTTTCCAGTGGGAAGAAATCCCACGAAAGGCCTTGACAGCCCGCTACAATCACCCCACTCACCCCACCCGCAACACCAACATAATGAGCCCCAATCCACACACCAACCCCATATGCTGTGTTATCGAGGACTTTTAACTAAGTCCATGGGGTAGTTACCCCACCAGTTCCCACCTAGCGCCCCTTCCGTGGGGCAAAGTGGGGAATTTTGGCGCGGCACAAAAATCCCCGGTTGACCTTCACTAGGCCAACCGGGGTGAACCAAATCAATAAAGCGTTAACGCTCCTCAAAGCGGCGACGGAAGTTTTCCTCCAACTTGCCACTGACTCCACCGCTGCGAGACGCGGGCTTCTTTGCACGGGCGCCGGAGTAATGGCTCTGTACAGAGTGACCGGAGCCATCTCCGCGCAGCATCCACACACCAGCGGCAAACATCACCAAAAAGCCCGCGATAGAAAGCGCAATAAACCACAGGCTTTGCTGCGCGAGAGCAACTCCACCAATAAGCATGCACAGCCCAACGACGACGAGCGCTATACCTCGGAGGGTTACCGCACCGCCAGATCCGCCGAACGACGTAGGCTCAGAAACGGAAGCGCCAAACTTAGGATCGTCAGCAAGTAACGATTCCTCAATTTCACGGAGCGTGCGCTGCTCCTGCTCGGAAAGAGACACTGTTCCTCCAACTAGGGATTGAGCTTCGGGCGGTAATAGTTCTATCTATACTAACGCCCAGAATAATCAGTATGTTCCCCAAAAGGTAGTGAGCGCCCCCACGGAGTGACTACGCAGCAAAAGAGCCGAAAGTAGTCTCTACCTCACTTTCATCCAAAAATTGTGCGGCATGCTGCATGAGGCCATAAACATATTCCTCGCTCGGCGCTTCATCCAGCCCCGAAGACACGCGCGCACGAGTCCGCGAATATCCCTTAAAGGATTCAGCCCACCGCTTGTCTTCCACACCAACGAGCGCTAACCGATCCCATGCACTGGAGGGAAGGCGGCGGCGCCGAGCCACTACAGATGCAGCTACTCGTGCGCCAGCAGTACGTAGAGCCGATTGGTACGCCACCTCTAAGGCTTGATCGAATCGCCCCTCAGCCGCGTAACCGCGCGCAGCGTCTAATAATTCTCGTGCTTGGAAGAGAAATCGTGCCCGCTTGCCACTTTCTCGCCCAAGAGAACGAGTACGCGTTGCCGAAATAATCTGTGCCATTGTTTCGTCCTTAGCTAAATAAATAACGTCGTTGAACTGTCCCCGACCCTAAGCAAGCCGCCAGACATTTCACTGTTAATAATAGTTCACGTGTTCGATTCGATCAATGCTAATTGCAGGCCACAAATTAACTGCAGTCCTCTTGTTCGATTCGCTCTTGCGGCTTTCAAAGAACAGAGTGGGACTCGCTTCCCTTCCGCTACAGACATCTGGTGTCATAGGAAGTGTGAGCTTTGAAATTCGCCGCCTAACCCCGCCGGAATTCTCCCTATTAACCCCGCAGTTGGTTGAAATCTACATCGAGGCAATGCACTACAATCCCGCGATCTTGCATAGCCGCATTTCAAGCTGGCGAAATGACGTAACCCGCCCCGGATTCAGCGCGCAGATTGTCACCCATGACAATGGCCTCGTCGGCGTAGCCTATGGGTTCTTAGGCTCCCCGGACAGCTGGTGGGACGCTGAGCTTCGCCGGGGGCTCCGACTACAAGGCGGGCCCACCGAAGAGCAGTGGGACATTGTGCGCAACTACTTTGAGTTGGCAGAGATCCACGTCTTGCCGCAGTACCAGGGGCACGGACTAGGCAGAAAACTATTAGAGGGATTGCTATGGAATGCCCCGGCGCGCTACGCACTGTTGTCCACACCCGAGGTGCCGAACGAGGATAACGGCGCCTTCCGCCTCTATAGAGCCGCCGGCTTCTTCGATGTCCTCCGCGATCATCTCTACCCCGCCGATGCCCGCCCCTTTGCCATATTGGGCGCGAGCCTGCCGCTGTAAACCTCTGTTATTTCTTGCGCAGCCTAGCCGGTATCGTGTGAGGTGTGACTATGCAGAATATTCCTGAGCTTGCGGAAATCCCCGGTGCGGTGCGCGAGGAACTCGCCACCTTCCTTGATCAACGCCGAGCGCAGGTGGCGGAAATTGGTGCCCCGGTAACCAAGGCCGTGAGCTTTTTGGAATCCTTCGTGCTTGACGGCGGCAAGCGAGTGCGCCCTACCTATGCTTGGGCGGGCTACCTTGCTGCAGGTCGAGGAGAAGAAGATCCCGCGGCTATGCTCCGCGCGGCCGCCTCTTTGGAATTTATCCAGGCCTGCGCTCTTATCCACGATGACATTATCGATGCTTCAAATACCCGTCGCGGCAATCCTACGGTGCACCGGGGCGTCGAAAAGCTGCACCGCGAATCGGAATACTTGGGGGATCCAGAATTCTTCGGTACCTCCGTAGCAATCTTGGTGGGCGATTTAGCGCTTGTGTATGCAGAAGACATGTTCCAAGATTCCGGCCTGAGTGCGGCCGCTTTGCACCGTGCCCGCAGCCCGTGGCGCGGCATGCGCACTGAGGTTATCGGTGGACAGCTCTTGGACATCTCTTTGGAGGCAGCAGGGTCCGAATCAGTAGAGCTTGCCAATTCCGTCAACCGCTATAAGACGGCCGCTTATACCATTGAACGCCCGCTGCACTTGGGCGCCGCCATCGCCGGTGCCAGCGCGGAACTCATCGCGGCCTTCCGCGGCTATGGGCACGATATAGGCATTGCCTACCAGTTGCGCGACGATCAGCTGGGTGTTTTTGGCGATCCCGCGGTGACCGGCAAACCTGCCGGTGATGATCTGCGCGAAGGCAAGCGAACCGAACTTTTAGCGCTAGCGCTCCAGCGCGCGGATGAGTCCGATCCACACGCTGCTGCTACCTTGCGCAAGCTCGTTGGCCACACCTCAGATCCCCAGGAGCTATCGCGCCTGGCCCAGATCATCGCTGATTCCGGCGCACCAGAAGAGATTGAGCGCCGCATCGATTCCCTAACGCAATCGGGCCTGCAGCACCTGCACGCCGCGAAGGTGGATCCCACAGTCACCGAAACCCTAGAGCAGTTGGCTATCAAGGCTACTGCTCGCCGCAAGTAGGTTGTGCCGTGGCAAAGACGTACTCTTTTCCCATTCCGCGCGCACTGCCGCTAGGGCTATCTGCCTGCTGCATTTTGCTGCTCGCGTCCTTCTCTGGCGGCGCCACCCGCAACCGTGGAGGACTCCTCGAAGCCTTAAATATCGGCTTCTTGTCCTATGGGCATGGGCGCAATCTCGGCCTCGCGCTGTACTGGGTGGGTATTTTCCTCTTAGCCGCGGCGTGGGTGCTAGCTGGGCGCACCATCATTCGCCCGCAGCTCAAAAATCCTCTGCCCGAGGGCGGCTTGCGTGACATCCAGCGCATCCTCATCGCCTGGGTAGCTCCCCTTTTATTAGCCGGGCCATTGGCCTCACGCGATGTGTATTCCTACCTCATGCAAGGTGCTATGGTTCGCGATGGGTTCGATCCGTATACCGAAGGTGCCGCCGTTAACCCCGGACCCTTCCTCCTTGAGGTATCACAAGATTGGCGCAATACCACCACACCTTATGGTCCCCTTCACCTGTGGATAGGAGAACTGGTCACCAGCTTGGTAGGCGATAACGTCACTGCAGGCGTGGTGATCTATAAGATTCTTTCTCTGCTCGGATTTATTACCATCGCTTGGTCAATCCCCCGCATCGCCCGCAAACTCAATGCGGATCCAGCGGTAGCACTGTGGCTTGGTGTAGCTAATCCAGTTATTATCTTGCACCTTATCGGCGGCATGCATAATGAATCACTCATGGTGGGGCTCGTATCGATCGGACTGCTAGCGGCATTGCATAAGCGCTTCCACGCCGCCCTCATCCTCGTGGGCACGGCCGTGGCCATGAAGGCAACTGCGGTTATTGCGGCACCGTTTATCGTATGGATGATGCTCCACCACTATGCCCCCAAGGGCTCCAGTAAGTGGCGACAACTTGCTGTCTTTGTGCTATCTGGCATCGCCGCAGTGGCAGAAATCATCGCCGCAGTAGCCCTCATCACGTGGGTTTCTGGCACATCGTGGGGCTGGCTATCGCAGATAAGCGGCAATTCCAAGGTGATTAACCCGCTGGCAGGCCCCACCTTGGCCACCGATGTTATCTTCCCGGCGGTACAAATATTTATGCCGGATGCGTCTTATAACGCCATCTTGGCCGTCCTGCGCAGCATCGCAATGGTCTGCATGCTCATTGGGCTGGTGACGGTATGGTGGCTCTGCCGCAGGAACAACCGCGACGCCATTATGGGCACCGCGGCCGCATACCAAGTTGCCTTCGTTTTCAATGCCGTGACCCTACCGTGGTACTACGCCTCAATCTTCACCCTGATGGGCACCTTCCGGCCGCCGCTCTGGCTCATCAAATTCACCACCGGCGTGGCCCTGTTTATTGGCGTCTCCTTCTCCGGCGATGGCAATCACCAGCTCTACAACTGGTTCTGGGTCATCGGCATGATTGTGGTGGTGTGGTTTGCCACCCAGTGGATCTTTGAAGGCGTGCCTAAAAAGCGGCAGCCTGCGCGCGCCGAATAACCTCGCGGGCAAGGTGACCGTGCAGGGCATCGATCGGGCGGCCCGGCAGCGAGTCATCCTCGGTAAAGAGATGCCTGAAAATTTCGTCGTCCTTATAGCCGCCGTCTGTCAACACGGTAATTGCGGCAGTTACATGCTTGGCAATGACGCCCTTGTCGTTGAAGAAGGCCAGCGGTACGCGCTTTCCTTCTGGGGAATCCCAGGCAATGAACTTTCGGTCCTGCAGCAGGTCATAAGCGCGTGTAATGGGCAGGTCTAGCTTTTCTGCCACCTGCTGCATGCTGAGCAGTTCTTCATTAGCGAGCAAGGAATCGAGGGATTTTTCTTGGTTAGTCACGTTCTCTATTTTAACGCGGGCTAGATGATCGGCCATACTGGGAAGCATGACTAGGTTGGAAATTGGTGACGTTCTGGAGAATCGTTACCGGATCGATCGCCCCATTGCCCGCGGTGGCATGTCTACCGTCTATCGCTGCGTGGACATGCGGCTGGGACGAGCGGTCGCGGCCAAGGTCATGGACGAGCGCTATTCCGATGACCCGGTCTTTATCAAGCGTTTTTCTCGCGAGGCTCGCGCCATGGCCCGCCTGCAGCATCCCAATCTCGTGGCTATTCACGATTTTTCCGCTGACGGCGAGCCCATCTATCTCATCATGGAGCTCATCGATGGCGGTACGCTACGCGAGCTACTGGCCGAGGGTGGCCCCTTTCCTGTGCAGGCAGCCGCCTCTACCCTGCGCAATGTTCTGCGCGGCTTGGAAGAGGTGCATTCCACCGGGCTCATCCACCGCGACATCAAGCCCGATAATGTGCTTATTACCTCGCACCACCGAGTAAAGGTGGGCGATTTTGGGCTGGTGCGCGCCACCAATGCCGAAGCCACGACAGACATGATTGTAGGCACCGTGTCCTACCTTGCGCCCGAGCAAGTCACAGGTGAGGAAATTACCCCGGCCTCGGATGTATATTCAGCCGGCATTGTCCTCTTCGAACTTCTTACCGGCACCGTTCCATTCTCGGGGGATACTCCCCTGGCCCATGCCACGGCCCGCTTGGATTCTGACGTCCCCGCGCCGTCCTCGCGGATTTCTGGGGTGCCCAAGCTTGTCGACGCCCTCGTGGCCACCGCCACTGCCCGCGATCCCCGCGAGCGCTTCGCCGACGCCGGAGAATTCCTCGAGGCGCTCGATGATGTCTGCCGGGAGCTCAATCTCCCGGACGTGACCATTCCTGTGCCGAGGAACGCTGCTGCAGCGCGCACGGCACAAGCCCCCACGGATTTTTCTGGCACCGGAGCCACGGAAATTTTCGAGCCCACCCGCAGCATTCCGCAGGGCGAAACGGAGCATCTCGACGGCGGTCCGACAGAAGTCATCCCACCGCAACGCCTAAGCTTTGAGACCAAACTGGATTTGCCGCAGGCAGAGCCCGCTCCAGAACCGGAGCCGCAATCATTGTCACGCCCCCAGGCACAGCCGTATTCTGCGACCGAGCCACCACTCGAACCATTCGCGCCGGCAGCTGCCTCTGCGCCTGCACCAGTACCTGCTCCTGCCCCCGAGCAGTCAGTCCACAGCGCGCATGAAGAACCCGCCGAGCGCCCGCTGACCAACCGCAATCCGCTGTCACTAGTGCTGTACTTAATAGTGGTCGCGATTGCGGTGGGCGCAGTGGCTATCGGCGGGTGGTGGTTCGGCTCCTCGCTTTACGGCATGACGCCGAACCTGTGGATTTAGTTACGTAGCATCTCCGCGATAAGGAAGGACAGCTCGAGCGACTGCTGCGTATTAAGGCGAGGATCCACAGCCGACTCGTAGCGGCCCGGCAGATCCACGTCGGTAATGTCCTCGGCGCCGCCCAAGCACTCGGTGACGTCTTCACCGGTGAACTCAAGGTGTACGCCACCCGGGTGGGTACCCAGTTCACGGTGAACTTCGAAGAAGCCTTGGACCTCATCCACGATCTTGTCAAAGTGGCGAGTCTTGTAGCCATTAGAAACGGTGAAGGTATTGCCATGCATCGGGTCGGACTGCCATACCACCTTGTGGCCGGAGTCTTCCACCGCCTTCACAATGGCAGGCAGGACTGTGCGCACCTTATCGTGACCCATGCGCGAAATCATGGTCAGGCGCCCCGGCTCGCGATTCGGGTCCAGCCTTTCCGCGTACTCCACGGCCTGCTCCGGGGTGACGCCCGGTCCTAGCTTGATGCCCACTGGGTTACCAATCATCGCTGCAAAGTTCACGTGGAAATCTTCGATGCCACGAGTGCGCTCACCAATCCATACCTGGTGCGCAGAGAGATCGTAGAGCTTGGTATCGCCGTTGTTGTCCTGGCCCAAGCGCAGCATGGAGCGCTCGTAGTCCTTCAGCAAGGCCTCATGCGAGCAGTAGATATCGGCCGAGCGCAGGGTGTCATCGTGCACGCCACAGGCATTCATGAAGTTCAAGCCGTTTTCAATCTCTCGCGCCAAGTCCTGGTAGCGGGCACCCGCGCGGGACTTGCGCACGAACTCGCGGTTCCACTCATGCAGACGGTAAAGATCCGCAGTGCCGGACGAGGTCAAAGAACGCACGAGGTTCATAGCCGCCGAAGAGTTCGCGTAAGCGCGGATCATTCGGGCCGGGTCGTGGCGACGAGCCTCTTCGGTCGGCTCCACGGCGTTGACAATGTCACCGCGGTAGTTCAGCAAACCATTGGAATCCGTATCAGAGGAACGCGGCTTGGCGTACTGACCGGCGATGCGGCCGAGTTTTACCACAGGAACGGATGCGCCGTAGGTCAACACCACGGCCATTTGCAGCAGCGTTTTCACATTGCCACGGATATGCGGCTCAGTATTGGACTCAAAGGTTTCCGCGCAATCGCCACCCTGCAGCAAAAAGGCGTTGCCCAAGGCAACGTCTGCCAGCTTCTTCTTGAGTGCTTCGATCTCTGGCGCGACCACAATGGGCGGCACGGACTCGAGAATCTTGCGCACGTTATCGGCCTGGGAAGTATCCCAGCTGGGCTGCTGCTTTGCGTCACGCTTGATGACGTCCTGGAAGACCTCGTCAATGCCGGCAGGCAATGGCGGGAGGTCTGGCAGAACGCCTTGCGGAATATCTACTGTCCAACTCACACTGCTATTTAACCATCAATAGCCTATCGCGCGTTAGTTAAATCCTAGATATTAATTCTATTACCCTTAGACAGCGGAAGCACTTGGGCGCAGGCACGGAACTTGGCGAGGTTATGACGGGCGTCGACAAGCGCATCGTGATTGCCCTTAGGCACGGCCGGCAAGCTCGGACGTCCCGCAAACTCCCAATACTGCTTCAGCTCGCGGGTATAACGTGGCATGCGCCTAGGCAATCCGGCCATATCGCCCCACAGCTGCGCCAAAACCACATGATCATAAGCGCCCACCCACGCCCACAGCTCTACCGGAGTTGAGCTCTGGGTCAGGAACTCGAAGACCTCCGTGCGAATCGTCTCTAGAGGTTTCCACACTGGGTCCCGCGGGCTGGGCAATTTGGCCAATACATTGTCTTTGACCCAAGAATTGGCCTTGGACGGATCAAAATCCGTAGACACAGCGTAGTATTCGCTGCCATTCTCACCGACGATGCCGATGGAGACCAATTCAATGGTTTGTCCATCTTCGATAAATTCGGTGTCATAGAAGTAGCGCACGTCTCCCAAGCCTAGCGCCGCCTAATCTGCAGCGATAAATTGGCCCCTTAAAGAGACGGTTGTACACTTCTGGCGTGAAGAAATCTTTGTGGTTTACTGCTTTGCCCTTGTGCCTATCTGCCCTCGTGGCCCTTTGGTGGCTCATCGATATCCCGGCGCTTTTCTCCGGCGATTTCTCCACCTACTACCACATTGACCTCGATGTTTACCGTGAGGGTGGGGCCGGGTTTGGCAACGACCTCTACACCAAGGACTACCTCGTTGGCAGCAATCGCGATGTCTCTCTTCCCTTCACCTATCCGCCCTTTGCGGCGTTGCTCTTTGCCCCACTGAGCTGGATTCCCCTCACCGCCGCGAGCATCCTCGTATCTGTCGCCTCCTTTCTTGCTCTCTGGGTCTGCGTTGCCCTGGTACTGCGCTCCCTTGGCTGCCCGGGCTGGGCAGGCTGGGCGCTTCTAGCGGCGATGCTTACTGAACCGATTACGGAGACCTTTAGCTTCGGGCAGGTCAACATCCTGCTCACTGCACTCGTAGTGGTCGATATTCTCTGGCTGCGTCCCGGACGCGGCAGAGGTGTGCTTACCGGTATCGCTATGGCGATCAAACTCACCCCTGCGGTATTCCTTGCCGTATTTTTCGTCCGCCGCGAATGGCGCGCATTTTTCGCCGCTCTCGGTTCCTTTCTGGCAGCTGGGCTCATCGCCTTCGCCTGCAATCCACATAGCTCCATCCAGTACTGGAGCGAAACGCTGCGCGATTCCAACCGCATCGGTGGACTTGCCTATAGCTCCAACCAATCTCTGCGCGGTTTCTTTAGCCGCCTAGCTCCTGAACACGCTGAAAAGCTGTGGCTTGTAGCCGTTGTCCTCGTCGTTGCCATCGTGTGGTTTGCCATGGAGCGCCTCTCCCACGAGAACCAGGCGGTACTCATGCTGCTGGCCGCTTCAGTATCGCTCCTGTGCTCGCCCGTGTCATGGTCGCATCACTTCACCTGGCTGGTATTGGCGGGCGTGCTGCTAGTGGCGCAGCACCACTGGGCACTCGCTGCGCTGACATGGCTGGCGCTTTTGGCCCGCGGCCATTGGCTCGTCCCTCATGCCAATGACCAAGAGCTGAACTGGGCATGGTGGCAGCACATCGTGGGCAACGACTACGCCATCATTACCGCTCTGCTGGTTCTTTGCTCGCTACCATTGGCTCTACGACGGGCCGGCGCTTATCAATCCGCGGCGGAACCAGCGCCCAGCCAAGGATAGGAACCTTCCCTAGGGCCCAGAGCGCTACCGATGCCGCAGCGGAGTAGAAGAAGCACATTCCGATCCAGAACCAGGTATTTTCCATCGGCCACTGGCCAGCAAGGCTCACCACATAATCGCGGTGGGCCATGAAGAAGCCGTACCCCAGCGTCATGCCGATTGGGTGAGCCAAGTAAATGGGCAGGGTATGCCGGCCCACGAACTTTACAAAAGTGGACAGAGCCGGAATATGGCTAATAAGGACAGCACCAACGATGCCCGCTGGGGTTTCAAGCGTCTGCTCTGCAAAACGGATAAGCAGGTTGAGATCGCCTCGGCCAAGCATGTCCCCGCCTGGCAGTGGCCACTGCACTGCTACCTCGCCTTCGACGGCATCCCAGGTTTGTCGCAAGGATAGGCCCGCGATGTAGCTGATGATCGCCGCACCATAAGCCCACATAGAGCCCTTGCGGAAGGTGCCTTTGAAGGGTGCTTCGGCGGCGTCGGCAAACCGCGTAATCGGCCCGCGCAGATAGGCCGCACCGACGAAGATGGGCAAAAACATGATTGCCTTGCCAATAAAGTAGTAATGATCCTGCCAAGCTATAAACAGCAACGGCGCAAAGCTCAGACTTATGCCCGCCCACGCCGGCAACCTGCGCACGGCCCACAAAAATATATTGAAAAAAATAAGCGCGTGAATGAACCACGCCATGGTATGGCCCAACAGCAGGTTATAAAGCAGATCAGAAAGCTGCAGATAAGGATCGCCAAATACCCAGTGGTACTCGATGCGCTTAGTCCACAGTTCAACGGTCATCCACACCGTGTATGGGACGAGGAAAAACCAGAGGCGGCGCGTAAAAAGCTCGCTGAAAGAATAGCGAAAAATCTTGGTAGAGAAATAGCCGGATACGAGGAAAAACAAGGGTAGGCGGAGCGGGTCCAGCCACACGTTTAGGTCAGCCAACCACGTTAGCTCACCTTCCGGAACCACCAGCGTGACGTGCAAGAGCACGACGCCGATAATGGATACGCCTTTAGCGGTATCTGGCCAAGCTAAACGGGCCTTGGGAATAGTGATTACCTCCCCTTGTATTCAGCGCCGGCGGGGTAACCATGGCCGGCTTTGAGCGAAGCCTTCACATCGGAGGCGTACACATCAACATAAGGCTTATCGCTCAGCTCGGCCAAATTGCGCATCACAAAATCCGTGAAGGCGCGGATAGTTTCGTGCTCGGCCGGATTCATGCCGCGCTCCTTGGCCCAGTCATGCGGCCAGATAGGATCACCTACCCGCACGCCGACCTTAAACGGGCGCGGGATCCACGAGCCAATGGGGTTGGCCTTACGCGAATTGATCATCGCGATGGGAAATACTGGCTGGTTAGTCTCCATGGCGATGCGCCCCATGCCGGTACGGCCCTTGTACACACGGCCATCTGGGGAACGAGTTCCTTCCGGATAGATACCGAAGAGATCGCCGCGGGACAAAATACCTTCTGCGGTTTCCACAATGGCGTCGCCAGCGTCCTCGCTATCGCGCTCGATGGGGACCTGGCCTACCGCGGTAAAGAACCACTTTTGCAGGCTGCCAACAAGACCCGGAGTGGTGAAGTATTCCGACTTAGCCGGAAACGTGATCTGGCGCGGACACACCAAAGGAAAGAAGAAGGAATCCATAACCGCCTGGTGATTCGACACCAAAATCGCAGGCCCTTCAGCGGGGATTTTCTCGATCCCCTCGCTCCACGGGCGATTCCATACTCGCAGGGCGGGTCCGAAGAAGATGTGCTTAAAAGCCCAGTACCACTTGTTTTTCATCGCCAGGTCGTCCTTTGTTAGTTTTAACGGCCGCTGCGGGCCAAATCGGCTACGCCAATCATACCCGCTGCCGACCCTAATTCTGCGGTGGCAACACGTGCGAGGGGGCGATGCCCTGCCCCGACAATATCCTGCCCCATAGCTCGGGCGGCCCCCTCGAGGTAGAGGTCCGCATCTTGGGATACGCCACCCCCGAGAACGATGAGCTCCGGATCCAACACATCAGCAACAATGGAAAGGCCCTGGCCCAGCCACCGGCTGAAATCTTCCATCACCGCGACGGCAAGTGGATCTCCGCGCCGCGCCGCCTGGGTAATTTCCTTGCCTGTGGGATCAGCCGGCAGCGAAGTCTCATAGCTTCCTCGCAGATCAGCGCAGGTATCCGGCAACGCGGTACCAGAGGCATAGCGTTCCAAGCAGCCGCGCTTGCCGCAGGAGCACTGCCGGCCATTAGGGACTACCACGATATGCCCAAATTCTGGAGCGGTACCAAACGCACCGCGGTAGATGGTGTCATGCGTCATCAGCGTGGCGCCGATACCTGTTCCTACCGCAAAGAAAACCCAATCCTCCGCCCCCCGGCCAGCACCAAAGCGCCACTCACCCCATGCGGCGGAATTGGCATCGTGCTCCAAACGCACGTGCATACCGAGCTTCTGCGAGAGCGATTCCCGGACATTGGCGTGCCGCCAGGGAAGGTGCGGGGCGAAGCGCACTACCTCACACGTAGGATCCAAAAATCCAGCCAAGGCGAGGCCAACGGCGTCCACCTCATAGTCAGCGCGCAGCTCATCGACGATGCCCACAATATCCGCTTCCAGCTGCTCGGCGTCCATGGAAGTAGGAACCGTGCGGCTCGCGAGAATCTCACCCTCCCGAGTGATCACTCCGCCGCGCACGTTGGTGCCACCGACGTCGAAGCCGATAGTCAGATCGGCGGAGTTGTTCTTAAGCATGCATAACAGAATATACCGACAACCGGGTTAGGGTCACATCAAGACATCAGCTGCCGCAATCGCTGCCCCATAATCCGCCACGTCCAATTCTCTTCCACATGGCGACGCCCCGCGTGCCCCATACGAAGCCTACGCTGCGGGTCGGCCAAGAGAGCTTTCAACGCTCCAGCTAGTTCCGACACAGCTCCACCCTTGACGACGACCCCCGTCTCCCCCGTTACCGTCTCCGGTGCACCACCGGAGTCTCCAGCGACAACCGGCAGGCCGCACGCTTGGGCCTCCAAATACACGATTCCCAAGCCCTCGACGTCTAGCCCACCGCCACGGGTGCGTGCCGGCATGGCAAATACATCCGCTGCATGCAATGCAGTCTCAATGCTTTCCGCTTCCTGAATCACTGCGTCTGGACAGTAGATTTCCGTCAACTGTTCTAAAGCCGCGCGGTAGCGTCCGCGCCCGATGAGCAAGAGCTGCGCATCCGGAAATTCTTCACGCACTAGAGGCATAGCACGTAGAAGCTGATCCTGCCCCTTGCGTGGAACGAACCGCGAAATGCAGACGATGGTCGGCCCGTCGACTCCAAACTCAGTTTTTGCCGCTGCGCGTTGCTCCGGCGTGGCTGGAGAAAGGCCTTCCACGCTCACTCCGGAAGGCAGGTGCTCCCAGCGCGGATTCGGTCCAAATGGTCGACGCAACCGACGCAGGGTGTAGTCGGAGATATAGGTAATCACGTCAGCATGGTCACCAATTCGGCGCAGGCACTGCCGAGCCACGGGCACCATCGACCACCCCACTTCGTGCCCGTGCGTCGTAGCTACAACACGGGTGGCCCCCGCCTCTTTTGCGGCCTTGCCCATCAAAGCAAGGGGCGCGGCTGCACCAAACCAGACGATGTCAATATTCTCTGCGCGGATGATCTCCTGCATCCGACGCACCGTGGCGGGCGTCGGCAACATCACGCGGCGAGGCCAGCGGATAACCTTGTAGTCCACCGCGGCATCGAATTCTGCCGGCGATTCCTGGGTAGAGGCAAAGACCACGACATCACGCGGATCTAAGGTTGCTACGAAATCGCGCAGGTAAGACTGAATCCCGCCAATCTTGGGTGGAAAGTCATTAGTTACCAGCAGAACGCGGGCCACTTAGTACCGCGCCGTTCCGGTAATCGGCATGGACTTCAGCGGTACTACCTGAACAGGCACACCATAGGTGGAAGCATGGACCACTTGCCCATTGCCGATGTACATACCAACGTGCGTTACCCCAGGATAGTATCCCACGATATCGCCCGGCTGTAGGTCTTCCAACGGTACCGACGTGCCACCTGCAATCTGAGCCTGCGACGTACGCGGAATGGACTTACCAATCTGTTGATACGCCCAGAACATCAAACCGGAGCAGTCAAACTGATCGGGACCGGTCGCACCCCAACCATACGGCGCACCCAACTTGGACAAGGCAGCAGAGGCAGCACCGTCAGCTACCTCACCCAGATCCATATCTGGTTTCGCAGATCCGCCGAATTGGCCTTCCCAGGCCTGGCGCTGCTGATCATCGAGAGCATCCACCTGCTTTTCGATGTCCCTTTGCTGCTTTTCCAGCTCCTCCTTTTCCTTGAGAAGCTCCTCGCGTTGCTCTTCCAGCGCTTTCTTTTCCTCGCGCACCTTCGCAGCGGCGTCGGCAGCCTTATGCTTTTCCTCTTCCGCCATGGAGGCGGCATTAGCCTTCGCATCAAGAGTGCGCTGGGCCTTGCGGGACAGCGCGCCGAGGTAGCCCATGCGCTCTACAGCATCGGAAGGATCTTCCGCGGCCAAGGCACCAGACACTGCCGAACGGGAATCACCGCGGTAGCGCGACTGCGCGATGCCATTGACACGGTCCTGCTGGGTGGAAACATCGCCCTTCGCATCATCCGCACGCGTTTGTGCCTCAGCGGCGGCCTGCTCAGATTCAGCGACCTCAGCCTGCTTTTCCTCGAGCTTGACCTCGAGCTCTTTTACTTCTTCGTTCTTGGCAGAAACCTTGCGCGCGACTTCGCCAACGCGCTCTACCAAGGCGTCTACATCTTCGGTGGCGCCCTCCTGTTGCGGAGCCGCCTCCTGCGCAACAACCTGCGAAATCCCAGAAACCGACGTAACAGCAAGAGCCGCTGCAAGTGCAGCTGCAGGAAGTACTCGTTTAGACACGTAAGGACCCTTAGACTAAGAAAATTTTAAAAATCGTACTCACTATAGCGGGTTTTACCCCCTAATGCACGACAAAGCCCTCCCCGCGAAGGGGAGGGCAAGATCCGCCGCTTCTTAGAAGCGAACTGCGGAGTGAATCGGCATGTAGTTCAGGTCGCGCTCCTGAACCGGGACGCCGGAGTTAAGGGCGTCGATGATGGTGCCGTGGCCGGTGTAGATACCAACGTGGGAAGCGCCACCGTAGTAAGCAATGATGTCACCCGGCTGCAGCTGATCCAGGGAAACCGGGGTACCGGCGGCAGCCTGTGCCTGAGAGGTGCGCGGGATCTGCTTACCAGCCTGAGCGTATGCCCAGCTGGTCAGACCGGAGCAGTCGAAGGCGTTCGGGCCAGCGGCACCGTATACGTACGGAGAGCCAATGACGGAGCGTGCCGCTGCCAGTGCCTTCTGGCCAACGGTCTGCTGCGCCGGAGCGGTCTGCTTGTGGCCAGCGGCTGCGTAGTTGGTGTTCTGCTGGTTAGAAACCTGACCCAGGGACGGAACGTAGCGGTCAATGTTCGGAACCTGGTCAATGTTCGGGACGTTTTCCAGACCTGCTACCTCAAAGCGGTAGTCAGTATTAGGTACGACGACCTCTGCTGCCTGTGCGACGCCCGGAGCGACGACGGCTGCGGTTGCAGCCAGTGCTGCAGTAGATGCGATGCGACGGGTGTTCTTCATGCCCTGACGACGGTGCTGTGCCATGAGTAAAACTCCAGATCTTCCTGCGCGCCTACTCCCTTGTAAAGGAAGCTCTGACCCTGGGGGACTAGCGTTCGTTGGGAATCCGTTCCTTTAGGATTTCCTCCACTCGGCCCCTCAGTAGGAGGGGCCAGATGCGGCGCTGTAATTCTTCTGTTTAGATTGAGCACCTTTCGGGCGGTAACTCAATGTCTCGAATAGGTTACGAAATCATCACAAGCAATGTCCATTCGCGACACCAAAATAACGTTTGTTATCGCTTCGTTACCTTCCGTTGACCTTGCCGAGATTTAACCCCCACATAGAAGCAATCGCTCATCGGAGTTAAAACATTTATGGCCACAAGCTGCACAAATAAAGACGGACGGCTGTCGCCCAACAAAGGTGTCCCCTTGCTAAGAAAAAGCTCAACAATTAAGAGAATTCTAAATTGTGACTTTCAACACTAGAGTATTTTAGCGGCCCCTTCTCCCCCACCAATTCACTCCTTTTACCGCACGCCTAGAGACTAGCTTTCATCCCAACCGCGGCCCACTTCGCCACCTTTCCTTATGGAGGTTCTAGCTAAACCGCTTTCCGACGCCCCCCCTAACTCGCTCAATCGACGAGTGCAGCGTGCTTCCAGGCAATAAAACCTTTCGGCATTCACACCTCCCTGAGCCCACGCCCTAGGCTTCTTGAAGCTGTAAAGCACGAGCAAACCACTAACCACCGACAATACGCGCACCAGACCGCGCACTAAACCGACTGCACAACAAGCTTCAGCAGCAGTTCTTCAGATGCTTCAAGATTCATAAAGACTGACAGACACGCAACGGATTTCTTTCAATACCTCTAGGAGCAGCCAGAAAAATAAGGACTGGGTTCGGAATGAATCCGAATATACGCAAGACCCGCCCGTGCTCCTTCAACAGGAGCAGGGCGGGTCTGTGAGCGCGTTTCGAGTAATCCTCAGGAAAAGCGGTTAGATGCGGCCGTTTTCCTCGTCCTCACGGCGGTTAGCCTCGTTGAGGCGGCGGAACATTTCCGCTTCCTCGTCTTGGTTATCCGAGTGGATTTCGTGTACTCGGTGCATGAGGGCCGAATCATCAGGGCTGAAGGTGCCCTGGGTCTCGGAATCGGCGAGTCCGAGGTGGTTCAGCTGCTTCGGTACCTGAGCGCCTGCGTACTCGAGCGGAACCGGGTGGCCTTCGGCATCAACTGGGCCGAGCGGCTGGTGAACCTCAATGAAGGCACCATTCGGCATCTGCTTGATAACGCCGGTTTCAATACCGTGCTCCAGTACCTCGCGGTCAGAGCGCTGCAGACCAACGCAAATGCGGTAGGTCATGAAGTACGCAATCGGAGGTAGCACGATGAGGCCGATACGACCAACCCAGGTCATAGCGTTCAACGAAATCTGGAAGAAGTGTGCCACGTGGTCGTTACCACCGGACAGGGTAACCAGCAGGAAGAACACGATGGCAGCCGCGCCGATAGCGGAGCGGGTAGGAACATCGCGCGGACGCTGCAGCAGGTTGTGGTGTGCATCGTCACCGGTGAACTTCTTCTCCAAGAACGGGTACGCCATAAGTAGGACAACCATGAGACCACACAGCAGAGCTACCCAGAACGCGGAAGGAATGGTGTAGTTACCGATGTAGAGCTCCCATGCCGGCATGACACGGGCAACACCGTCAGTCCACAGCATGTAAATATCTGGCTGGGAACCGGCAGAAACCTGAGATGGGTTATACGGTCCAAGATTCCAAATAGCATTGATGGTCAGCAGACCAGACATTAGCGCCAGTACGCCAGCCACCATCATGCCCATACCAATAGCCTTGGTGGCGAAGACCGGCATAATGCGGACGCCAACCACGTTGTTCTCTGCACGGCCCGGTCCAGGGAACTGGGTGTGCTTCTGGAACCAAACCATAATCAGGTGGGCTGCAATCAGGCCAAGGATGATGCCCGGAATAACCAGAACGTGCAGGATGTAGAAACGATCCAGCATCAGGTCAGACGGGAAGTCACCGCTAAAGATTGCCCAGTGCAGCCAAGTGCCGATAATCGGCAGGCCCAGGATGATGGCGGACATGATTCGCAGACCAACACCGGAAAGCAGGTCATCCGGCAGGGAGTAACCAAGGAAGCCCTCGATCATGCCCAGCAGGATAAGTGCGCAACCGATAATCCAGTTTGCTTCACGCGGACGACGGAATGCGCCGGTGAAGAAGATACGCAGCATGTGCGCAACCATGGACATCATGAACAGCAGAGCTGCCCAGTGGTGCATTTGGCGCACGAACAAGCCACCACGAACTTCAAAGGAGATATCCAGCGCGGTGGCGTATGCGCGGGACATTTCTACACCATTTAGCGGTGCGTAGGTGCCGTCGTAAATGACCTTGGTGATGGACGGGTCGAAGAACAGCGCCAGGTAGATACCGGTCAGTACAAGAATGATGAAGCTGTATAGCGCCATCTCACCAAGCATGAAGGACCAGTGGGTCGGGAAGACCTTGTTCAGCTGAGTCCTCAGCACGCCGGCGGCGCTATAGCGCTCATCCATATTGTTGCCCATTTGGGCGAGTTTATTGCTCATTATGACTTACGCTCCCAGAATGCCGGGCCGACAGGCTCAATGAAGTTGCCCTGTGCTACGAGGTAGCCCTCGTCATCCACCGTGATAGGCAGCTGTGGCAGTGCACGAGCAGCAGGACCGAAGACCGGCTTACCGTACTGCAAAGCATCGAACTGCGACTGGTGGCACGGGCACAGGATTCGGTTGGTCTGAGCCTCGTACAGAGAGGTCGGGCAACCGATGTGGGTACAGATCTTGGAGTAGGCGTAGTAGTCGCCGTGGTGGAAGTCTTCTTGACCTTCGCGCTCGATTGCCTTCTGTGCGTCGTTGTGACGCAGGCGAATCAGCATGACCGCATTGCGGTTGCCGTGAATCGAGTGCATGTGGTGCTCGTAGACATCGCGCTCGGCATCGTACTTGTCGCCATCGTTGACGTCTTCTTCTGCCAGCGGGAAGACGGTTTCCATGCCGCCTGCCGCCAGGTCCTCCGGGCGCACACGAACTAGGCGGGTTACGCCCTTGGTGCTGTAGTGCTCACCGGTTTCACCGGAGTGCTTCTCGGCGATAGTACCGGTGTCGCGGGCCAAGTAGAGCTTGACGCCTTCGTCGTGCAGGGTCCACCCGGAAGTCCACAGGGTGCCGTCGCCGGCGTAGTTCATGTTGTGGCGAACCTTCCAAGGGTTCTTAATTGCGCCGCCGAGCGGAGCAATCACGGTAAGGCCGAACAGAACGCCGGCGCCGCCCAACAGACCCTGAACGGTCTTGCGGCGACCCAGAGTCGAGGTCTTCCAAGAATCGTTCAGAAGGGCGGTCAGGGTACGGCGGTCAACCTCTTCGGAGGGACCGTCGTGGCGACGCTGAACGGAAATCTCCTCTGGGAGAATCTTCTTAACGTACTGAACGATGGCGATGCCCAAGCCGCAAATTGCGAGGGCTGCAGTAATACCCAGCAGAGGGGTGTAAAGAGTGTGCCAAATGTGGCCCTCCTCCCCCAGCTGCTTGTACTGCCACGGCCAGAACAGATAAACGCCGAGGAACCCGAGGCCGCCGATGACGGACAGGAACAACCAGATAGCAACGTTACGTCCAGCACGCTTTTCAGCCGGGTCACCTTCGACTGGGAATCGCTCCTTGCGGAACGCAACGGTGACGTCGTCGAGCTCGGTACCAAGAGCAGCGAGTTCATCGTTGCTCATCTTGTCGAGCTCAGCGTTAGTGTAATTGTTCTTCACATTGCTCATGAGCGCGATCCAATCCACATAGCGGCAGCGCACAGGGCGCTAATGCCGATAATCCACATTGCCAGGCCTTCCGCTACTGGGCCGAGACCACCAAGGTCCCAACCTGCTGGGGAAGGAGTTTCCTTTGCAGACTTGAGGTAAGCAATGATGTCCTTCTTCTCATCTGCGGTCAGCTGGCGGTCAGAGAACTTAGGCATGTTCTGCGGGCCGGTCAGCATTGCCTGGTAGATTTCCTGCTCGCTTGCCGGAGCGAGCTCCGGAGCGAACTTACCGGAGGACAGCGCGCCGCCTTGGCCGGTGAAGTTGTGGCAGGAGGCACAGTTCATACGGAAGAGCTCGGAGCCCTTCGCTACGTCTTCTGCCTGGATTTCGCCATTGTAGTTAGCACCACGCAGCGATTCCTGGGCAACGCTTCCGTCGTCGTTGTAGACAATGTCAGCGCCGCCACCGTTGGCTGCAACATATGCAGCCAAGGCCAGAGTCTGCTGCTCGGTGTAGCGGGGAGCCTTGCGCTCTGCCTGTGCGTCGTTAGACATCATCGGCATACGGCCGGAGTGCACCTGGAAGTACACGGAACCAGCACCGATACCAACGAGGGACGGACCGCGACCTTCGATGCCCTGCAGATTGGCACCGTGGCAGGTGATACAAGCGGTGTCATAGATGTCCTTACCCTCTTGGACGAGGGCTTGGTCATCTTTTTCCGCCGTGGCAACCTGTGCGTCCGGGGTCAAGGCAGAAGCCAGGACGCCCGCACCGGACAGGCCAATCGCCAAAGCGAAGCCACCGGCAAGGGTGCGCTTCGCCTTGCGGCGACGGCGGGTCTTCTTAGCCGCCGCAGTGGTCTGCTCCACTGCCACGGACTGCGAATTGTTATCCATCATTTTCCTTTAGATAACTCGAACACGGGAGGACTGTTTGGGGATCTTGGCCAGTGCTACTGGACCAAGTAAATAACGGTGAAAACGCCGATCCACACGACGTCAACGAAGTGCCAGTAGTAGGACACTGCCATTGCTGCGGTCGCCTGTGCCGGCGTGAACTTGGACTTAGCAACGCGCGCGAGAATGATCGCAAAAGAAATCAATCCCGCGGTCACGTGCGCAGCGTGGAAGCCGGTGATGATGTAGAACACCGAGCCAAAGACGCTGGCCTGGATAGTCACACCTGCGTGAATCAACTCGGTCCACTCGAACGCCATGATGCCCAGGAACACAACGCCCAGTACTAGCGTCACGGTGTACCAGAGTCGAAGCTTGTAAACGTCACCCCTTTCTGCGGCAAACACACCGAACTGCGAGGTCACAGAAGAAGAAATCAGCACTGCCGTAATGAGGAAACCCATGGGCAGGTTGATATGAGCGGTGTGCTCCGCCCAATCGCCTTCCTGACCGTTTGCTCGCGAGGTAAACCACATCGCGAACAGTCCGGCAAAGAACATCAATTCCTGAGACAGGAACACGATGGTGCCCACACTGACCATATTGGGTCGGTTCAGTGAGGCAGCACGTGGTGCTGTCATACCTTGGTTAGAAACTACGCTCGTCACAGTGGCTATTATGGCTGTTCCGAGCGCCGAAGTCACCTCGATTCCCCCCGCTATCTCTATTCGTTTTTGATGCTTTATCCAGTAAACGTTCAGCGCGACTACGTGACAAACTTTATTTTTCCAATGGGGAACTTTTCGCCCTGCTTTACGACGCCCCATTGACGCAGGTGACGCCACACGTCGGCCCCCGCCCTGAATTTCCGAAGTGTCCCAGACGCCCGACGTCCCCACTTATCGATACACCAATCCGTGCGCCAGTCCCCGTTACTTGGAGAGATAAATCACATTCCACGAACCCCCTAAACACCCAGCTTTACAACTTTCGAACGACCCCCGCAAAAATCTGCTCCTACGTGGCAGAATGCAGAAGAAACGCTATCGCGTACATGCGGAATAGTCAGTGACCCCTCCCCCACCGGTAAATCTTTTTGGAACTTTCGGGAACTTTCTGACGGCGCGAACGACGCTGGATCGCCAAAGCCCTCCTAGCCATGATGACTAGGAGGGCGGAGAAGTTTTAGGCAGGGATTCCTTTATATCGAGGAATTAGTGCTTTTCCTTCGGCAGGCCGTACTGCAGGGACAGGCCGGTGCAGGCCGCGATGAGGCAAACAGCGCCGAGGGCAATCAGCCAGAAGTAAAGGAAGATGACACCCAAGCCAAGGATGCCGATTGCACCGGCCATGGCCAGCGGCCAAATGGAGCTTGGGGAGAAGAAGCCCAAGATACCGGCAGAATCTTCGGTTTCCGCTTCTTCCCAATCTTCTGGCAGCACGTCACTGCGGTCATCAGTGAAGTGAAGGTAAGCACCCAGCATCATGCACAGCAGGAAGGCGAGGAACATCCCCACGATGCCGACCCACTCGGCACCGTAGAGGTAGCCGTCGTCCTTAACGAAGGTGACGCCGAAGATGTAAACAATCAGCGAGACAAGAAGGTACGTCGCGATTGAGTAAAAGACTTTCGATGTTGCACGCATTGTGTTGTGTCCTTATCTCTTATGCCGCGGTGTTCACGTAGTTGTCGCCCTTAGCGGTATCACGCTCACCGGAGAACGGGTGGGTGGTTACCGCATATGGGTCCTGGCCGATTTCTTCCAGAGCTTCCGCGTTGGTGGCTTCTGGGTTGTCCTCGCGGAACTTCAGGTAGGTGTTGAAGTCCTCCGGAGAGACAACGCGGATTTCAAAGTTCATCATCGAGTGGTAGGTACCGCACATCTCAGCACAACGGCCAACGAATGCGCCCTGCTTCTCAATCTTTTCTACCTGGAAGCTACGCTCCTGAGCGTTTGCCTCGGGGTGTGCGTAGACGTCGCGCTTGAACAAGAACTCCGGTACCCAGAATGCGTGGGACACGTCGCCCGAAGCGAGACGGAACTCAATCGCGGTATCGGAAGGAAGAACCAGAACCGGAACCTCTTCGGTGGTACCGACGGTCTCAATCTTATTGTAGTTCAGGTAGGAAAGATCGCCCATGGACTTGCCGTGGATTGGGTTCGGGTTGTCCACACCTTCAGGGTCGTGAGCGGTCTTCTCTGCCTCAGCCTGACGCTCCTTATCGGCACCGTCGTAGTTCTCACCATTGACATGGTTCTCGGCGTAACCGAACTTCCAGTTCCACTGGAACGCGGTGACGTCGACGACAACCTTCGGATCCTTATCCAAGGCGGTAACCTTCTGCTGAGTCTGAACAGTGAAGAAGAACAGGCCCATGATGATAAGGATCGGGACGATGGTCAGAACCATCTCCAGCGGAACGTTGTACTGAATCTGGCGCGGGAACTCGCCCTTGCCGTCCTTCTTTGCCTTCTTCGCACTCCAGCGGAAGATTGCAGTGAGGAACAGGCCCCACATAATAAAACCAACGATCCATGCGGCAACCCAGACCCAAATCCAGAAGTTGTACATGGCCTCTGCCTCAGGGGTAATGCCCTTCGGCCAACCGAATCCCAGGAGGTTCTCTACAGCAGTTGGCGCCTGAACGTCACAACCTGCCAGAGCGAGTCCACCCAGGGCAAGTGCGCCAGCTACGCCCGCCTTACGGGCAAAGGTGCGCTTATTACGCTGTCCCACGTGTGTTCTGCCTTTCTGTCCACACAAAACTTCTCGAATACTCACAGAGCACTCTTACCCAATCAGAATAGAGGATAATTGCCAGATTCCCAGCCTGTTTAAAGGCACAAAAGGGCACCTAGTGCGCTCATTTCATATTCTCCTTCTGGTAGGTTACCGCCCCACCTGCATAATGTTCCAACCGCACCCCCAGTAGCCATAGACTCCGTGTGTGCCAATTCACAGGATTACCGTGGAACCATCATCCGAAAGTTCGCACCCCTATCGGGGAAGCTAATTCCAAGGCAGTCGGCAGGTTTCCTTAAGCCGTGGCGTGTTCTGGTTTCACGCTCTCTAGCCGTAAAGTGGGTGACTAGCAATAGACGCTTATATATAAGGAGCAATCTTTACATGTGCGGACTTCTTGGCATGCTCGCCGCCACAGGCAACGTAGATAAGTACGTTGACGCGCTGGAACGTTCCCTGCCCTGCATGCGCCACCGCGGCCCAGATGCGGCCGGCACGTGGCATGACGGCGATGCCGCGTTCGGCTTCAATCGTCTGTCCATTATCGACCTGGAGCATTCCCACCAGCCCCTCCGCTGGGGTCCGGAGGACCAGCCCGACCGCTACGCCATGACGTTTAACGGCGAAATCTACAACTACGTAGAGCTACGCGAGGAGCTCAAAGGCCTCGGCTACACCTTCCACACCGAGGGTGATGGCGAGCCTATCGTGGTGGGCTACCACCACTGGGGCAAGGACGTAGTCAACCACCTGCGCGGCATGTTTGGCATCGTCATCTGGGATACCCGCACCAAGACGATGTTTGCTGCTCGTGACCAATTTGGCATCAAACCACTGTATTACGCCACCACCCCAGCAGGAACCGTCTTCGCTTCCGAGATGAAGTGCATCCTTGAAATGGCAGACGAGATTGGTCTAGAGCTCAACCTTGACCGGCGCGCCATTGAGCACTACGTCGACCTGCAGTACGTGCCGGAGCCAGAATCCCTCCACGCGAATATTCGCCGCGTTGAATCCGGCTGCACTGTCACTCTTCGCCCGGGCGAAGATGTCGTTTCTGAGCGCTACTTCAAGCCCCGTTTCCCTGTGCAACAGGTTAAGCAAGGCGAAGAGCAGCAACTATTTAACCGCATTGCAGAGGCGCTGGAAGATTCCGTCGCTAAGCACATGCGTGCCGACGTCACCGTGGGTTCCTTCCTATCTGGCGGCATTGACTCCACCGCTATTGCCACCCTGGCCAAGCGCCACAACCCAGATCTACTGACCTTTACCACCGGCTTCGAGCGCGAGGGCTATTCTGAGGTCGATGTCGCGGCAGAGTCCGCGGAAGCTATTGGTGTAGAGCACATCGTCAAGATTGTTTCCCCTGAAGAATACGCCGCGTCCATCCCGAAGATCATGTGGTACCTGGACAATCCGGTGGCTGATCCCTCGCTGGTCCCGCTGTACTTTGTGGCGCAGGAGGCCCGCAAACACGTCAAGGTAGTTCTTTCCGGTGAGGGCGCAGACGAGCTCTTTGGCGGCTACACCATCTACAAGGAACCACTGTCCCTTGCCCCATTTGAAAAGATCCCGTCCCCACTGCGCCGCGGTCTGGGCAAGCTCTCCCAGGTTCTGCCCGAGGGCATGAAGGGCAAGTCGCTGCTTAATCGCGGCTCGATGACGATGGAAGAGCGCTACTACGGCAACGCTCGTTCCTTTAACTTTGAGCAGATGCAGCGCGTTATCCCGTGGGCAAAGCGCGAATGGGACCACCGCGAGGTTACCGCTCCCATCTACGCCCAATCCGAGGATTTTGATCCGGTTGCCCGCATGCAGCACCTGGATCTATTCACTTGGATGCGCGGTGACATCTTGGTCAAGGCCGATAAGATCAATATGGCCAACTCGCTGGAGCTGCGCGTGCCATTCTTGGACAAGGAAGTCTTCAAGATTGCCGAGTCCATCCCTTATGACCTGAAGATCTCGCACGGCACCACCAAATACGCCCTGCGCAAGGCCATGGAGCAGATCGTCCCGGCGCATGTTCTGCACCGCAAGAAGCTGGGTTTCCCAGTACCGATGCGCCACTGGCTGGCCGGCGATGAGCTTTATGGCTGGGCCCAGGACACCATCAATGAATCCCAGACCGAGGACATCTTCAATAAGAAGGAAGTTCTCGAGATGCTCAAGGAGCACCGAGATGGCGTTTCCGATCACTCCCGCCGCTTGTGGACCGTGCTGTCCTTTATGATCTGGCACGGCATCTTTGTGGAAAGGCGCATCGATCCGCAGATCGAGCAGCGCGAATACCCAGTCAAGCTCTAAGAGCCTTCCACACACAAAAAGAGGGTGGGTGCCAGTGGCACCCACCCTCTTTTCTGTCCGTCTATTTAGTTGAAGGAATCGCCACAAGCGCAAGAGCCGGTGGCATTCGGGTTATCAATGGTGAAACCCTGGGACTCGATGGTGTCAGCGAAGTCAATCTTGGCACCGGTCAGGTAGGGAACGGACATCTTGTCCACAACGAGGTTTACGCCGCCTACCTGGTCAACCTTGTCACCATCCAAGGTGCGGTCATCAAAGTAGAGCTGGTAGCGCAGGCCAGCGCAGCCACCAGGCTGGACGGCAATGCGCAGGGAGAGATCGTCGCGGCCTTCCTGATCAAGCAGCGCCTTTGCCTTCGCGGCTGCTGCTTCAGTCAGAATGACGCCGGTTGCGGAAGCTGGAGCGGTCATCACTTCTCCTCAATAAGTATTGGATTCGTTGCCACTACCCTACCCGGTTAGTTCAGGTGGGAAAAGGTAGCCCATATCTACAACACCATCTGGGCCGGGCCTATTCCCCTATTGACACCTAAACCTTGTAGTGTGAGGAACGTGAAACTCCCGTGGCAAAAAGATGACAAGACCTCCACTGAGCCTGCTCCTGTACAGGACAAAGCTCAGGCAGAAGTTCAGAAAGAGCCCCAGCGCAAGGGCTATACCCCACCGAAGGGTCGCCCTACGCCAAAGCGCGCAGAGCAAGAGATCGCGCGCGGCGTAAAGCGCGATCCCCATGGCATGTCCGAAGCACAGCGCTACCAGCACCGCAAGGACATGAAGAAGTCCATGAGCAAGGACGAGTGGAAGGAATATAAGAAAAAGGAGCGCCAAGAGCGCCAGCAGGCAAATCGCGAGCAGCAGGCCCGCATGGCAGAAGGCGATCCCCGCTTCCTACCCGCCCGCGACCAGGGTGCCGAGCGCGCCTATGTGCGCGATTGGGTGGATGCCCGCCGCAGCCTGAGCAACTGGGTCATGCCGATGGCCTTGGTGCTCATCGTGATCATGTTCTTGACCTACGCGGTACCCAGCATTGCAACAATCATCAACGCGGTAGCGATGGTTATCCTCATCATCTTCGCCATCGAGGGCGTCATTTTGGCCCGCCGCTGCAATAATGCCGTGCGCGCCAAGTTCCCCGGCACCACCGAAGCCGGCTTTAGCCTTGGTTTTTATGCGTATTCTCGCGCCAGCCAGCCGCGCAAGTGGCGCATCCCGCGCCCCCGCGTGGAGCTCGGTGCTGACGTTTAGGGGGACTACTCATGGCCATTCCGCAGCCCGATAAGAAGGCACATACCGCACAGGACGCGCAGCTCGCCCCTTGGGGGCGCCTGACCGACGCCGCGCAATGGCTGGCTGCTTGCCAAGGCGCGGCACCGGCCCATGAGCCGCAGCGCGTGCGCGCCGTAATTTTCGCGGATCAAGAGACCTCGCTTTCGGCCGCTGAGACCGCTGCGCGTCGCGCCGAGGCCGGACTGAATGTAGTCACCGTGACGGATTATTCCCAGGCCTACAACCTTGGAGCCGCAACAGCGGATGCGGAAATTGATGCCGGGGCTGACCTACTCATTCCCGGCGGCGAAGAACTCGCCCGAGTACCGGCCGTGGTAATGGCAACGATGACGCAGACGGAACCGGTAGTGATCGTCGGCAAGCAGCGCAGCGTGGAAGACTGGAAGCGCGAGGTCTGCGCTATCCGGGACGCCATGTTCCGCGCCCGCAACCTCGAGGGCATGGAGCTGGTTGAATCGTGCCAGTCCACGGTGCTAGCAGCTACGGTGGGGTTCATTGCCCGAGCCGCGGAGCGCCGTACGCCCCTGCTTATCGATGCCCCCTTGACCGCCACCGCCGCGCTCCTTGCCGAGCGCGATAATCCCGGTGTGAAAGAATGGCTCTTCGCCACCACGCTGTCCATTGCCCCTGCACATAAGTTGGCACTGGAAAAGCTAGGGCTCCACCCCCTGCTTGAGCTGGGAATGGAGCCACAACCTGCGCTCGGCGCCCTCGCGGCGCTGCCAATGCTGCTCACCGGAGTCGAGATCGCCGCGGACGCCTAAGCGGGGCCTACTTCACTAGGGTATGGAGCCAACCGTGGGTATCCTCCACTGCACCGCGCTGGATTCCGGTGAGGCGCTCGCGCAGGGCCATGGTGATCTCACCCGCTTCATTGCCATTGACCTGGAAATCCGCAGAATCTCCCATTACGTGACCTACCGGTGTAATAACCGCGGCAGTGCCACAAGCAAAGGCCTCTGACATCGCGCCGGATTCGGCATCGCGCTGCCACTCTTCGGTAGTGATGCGTCGCTCGGTGACCTTGTAGCCCAAATCCTGCGCTACCTGCAATAGGGATTCGCGGGTAATGCCGGGCAGCAAGGAGCCCGATAGTTCTGGTGTAACAATCTCCGCGCTATCACCAGAGCCATACACAAACATCAGGTTCATTCCGCCCATCTCCTCGATGTAACGGCGCTCGATGGCGTCCAACCAGACCACCTGGTCACAGCCCTTTTCATCTGCCTGGGCCTGCGCCAAGAGTGAGCCTGCGTAGTTGCCCGCAAACTTGGCCGCGCCGGTGCCGCCAGGGGCTGCGCGCACGTAGTCAGTGGACAGCCACACCGACACCGGCTTGATCCCGCCGCTGAAGTAGGAGCCCGCTGGGGAGGCAATGAGCACATAGCGGTAAGAATTGGCCGGGTGAACGCCCAAGGAGACTTCGGTGGAAATCATAAAGGGGCGCAGGTACAGCGCCGCTTCCCCACCGGTTTCCGGTACCCAGTCCTGATCCACCTCTACCAATTGGCGCAGGGACTCGATAAACTCCTCCTGGGGAAGCTCGGGCATAGCCAGGCGCTCAGCGGAGTTGATTAAGCGCTGCGCATTGTGGTCCGGACGGAAGGTAGCGATAGAACCATCCGGCTGACGGTAGGCCTTGATACCCTCAAAGATCGCCTGGCCATAATGGAATACATTGCTGGCCGGGTCCATGCTCATCGGACCATACAGGCGCACCTGAGCATCGTGCCACCCTTTTTCTTCAGTCCAGTCAATGGTGACCATGTGGTCTGTAAAGTGCTTGCCAAAGCCGGGATTGGCGAGGATATCACTCAAGTCTTCCGCGGACGTAGGGCTATCAGAACGAGTAATCGTGTAATCAAGCATGCCCACAATCTACCCCTTTATCTATAGCAAGGCAGGAATAAGTTCATCGCCGCGCGGTACAGTGGTGGGAAGATTGATAAGCCTTTCCACAAAGGAGGAGACAATGGCACAGTCCGATCTACCAGCACGCGGCCACTTTCCCCAGGTAAAGCTGGGAAAGAAGGTTCCTAAGAAGGCGGAAGCTCTACTTATCGCCGCTTTCGAGGGCGAAGGCGGCCTAGAACTGCCAGGCACCGATCTGCTTGGAGGCGCGGCGCTGCGCTCCACTTATGAAGCACTGGTGGCCGTAGGGGCCGCTGGCAAGGCCGGTGAGGTCACGCGCGTGCCGGCCCCAGCCAAGGCGGGTGTAGCATCCATCATCGCCGTTGGCTTGGGCGATGCGGAAGAAGTAGACGATGAGACGCTGCGCCGCGCTGCCGGCCAAGCCTCCCGCTCTATCACCAAGGTGGGGACCGTAGCCACCTCCCTGGGCGATTTTGGAATCAGCCCGGTGGTGGAAGGCCTTATCCTCGGCGGCTATAAGTATTCTGGCCTGCGCTCCGAGTCAGCAGCGGAGACCACCACCTACACCGTGGTGGCGGAGAAGTCCGCTCAACAGGAGTTCGACAGCGCCAAGATTACCGCCGAGTCCGTCCTCATCGCCCGCGACCTAGTCAATACCCCTTCCAACCTGCTCTACCCAGAAACCTACGCCGCGTTCCTGTCTGCCCAAGCGGCAGAAGCCGGCCTTGAGGTGGAGGTCTTGGATGAAAAAGCGCTGGAAAAGCAGGGCTTTGGTGGCATCATGGCCGTCGGCCGTGGATCCGCCCGCCCGCCGCGCTTGGTCCGCTTGAGCTGGAAGCCGAAGAAGGCCAAGCGCCACGTCGCTTTGGTGGGCAAGGGCATTACCTTTGACACCGGCGGAATTTCGCTCAAGCCGGGCGCCAAGATGTGGGACATGATTTCTGACATGGGCGGTTCCGCTGCAATGGCCGCTTCCATCATCGCTGCGGCAAAGCTGAACCTGAAGGTGGGCATCACCGCTACCCTGCCGCTGGCGGAAAACATGCCGGGCAGCGATGCTACCCGCCCGGGCGATGTCATCACCCATTACGGCGGCATTACCTCCGAGGTTCTCAACACTGACGCGGAGGGCCGCCTCGTGCTTGCCGACGCCATCGCGCGCGCCAGCGAGGACAACCCCGATTTCCTCATCGAAACCGCGACCTTGACCGGCGCCCAGATGGTCGCCCTGGGTGAGCGCACCGCCGGCGTGATGGGCTCGGAAGAATTCCGCGATCGCATGGCCGAGATTGGCCGCGAGGTGGGCGAAAAGGCATGGGCCATGCCTTTGCTAGAAGAACACGAGGAATCCGTGAAGTCCGCCAGCGCCGATATCCGCAATATCAACGCCAAGCGTGAAGGCGGCATGGAATATGCTGCAACGTACCTCCAGCACTTCGTGGGCGAGGGAATCGAATGGGCCCATATCGATGTGGCTGGCCCTTCCTTCAACACCACGGGCGCTTATGGCTACACCCCGAAGATGGGCACCGGCGTGCCCACCCGCACAGTGGTTGCCGCTCTGCGCGAGATTGCTGAATTAAAGTAGCACCACAGCAGGCTTAGTGCGTTTAGAATCCCAGAAGTATGAAGCCTGCTTTAATCATCGTTGACGTGCAACATGACTTCTGCCCCGGCGGGGCCTTAGGCACCGAGCGGGGCAATGAGGTCGCTGTAAAAATCGCTTCCCTGCAACAGGATTACGAAACCGTCGTAGCCACGCAGGATTGGCACATCGATCCGGGTTCTCATTTTTCTAAGGACCCGGATTTTGTCGATTCGTGGCCGGTGCACTGCGTAGCCGAGTCCCACGGCGCAGCTATGCATGAGGCCATCGGGCCGGCGCAAGCCTACTTCCGCAAGGGCGAATACACCGCCGCCTATTCTGGGTTCGAGGGCGCTGCGAACGGTACCTTGCTCGCTGACTGGTTGCGCGAGCACCGCATAGACGCAGTGGATATCGTAGGCATTGCCACCGATCACTGCGTTCACGCCACGGCCGCCGACGCCCTTAAGGAAGGCTTTACTGTCCGCGTACTGCGTGGGTATTGCTCCCCAGTCGATGATGCCCGTGGCGAGGCCGCTTTGGAAGAACTCGCCGCAGCGGGAGCCACCATCTGCTAGCCCCGTGCCGTAGGAATGTCGACAACGCCAGCGGCCCTCGAACCGAATGTGGTCCGAGGGCCGCTGGCGTCTCTCTACAAAGTGTTTCCATCTATCGGCTAAAGCAGCCGCCCTCTGGAAATGGGAGGGGTTCTCTCTATCTCTCTCGCATGCGCTCTCTCAAACGCATGATTTAAGTATGGGCCATCGATATTGGACACTGGTGTCAAGTACCTGAAAGTTTCCTGTTGAAATCTACCGCCAACGCTCCTGCCGCCTCCCTCGGCCGAGTGATTGCCCGCTGATATTGCAAAAGCCCTGCGCGGCGCTAGGCGTTTATTATAGGGTGATTTGCGTCCCCACGGGTGCCCGAGCACGGGCTGAGAGTGCGCTAAAGCTGCGCATAGACCGTTCGAACCTGTTTGGTTAATACCTACGAAGGAAGAGAGGAGCGCTTGCCATGACGGCTGCCCCAGAAAACCACCCTAAACACTCCTATTCCCCCATTCACCACCACGGCTTAGAGGTCCCAGAGACCGAAATCCAACTGGAGGATTCCCCACAAGGCCCCAATGAACCCTTCCGCGTCTATCGCACGCGTGGGCCAGAATGCGCACCAGAAGAGGGACTTCCAGCCCTGCGCAGCGAGTGGATTAGCGAGCGCGGAGATACCGAAGAATACACCGGCCGCGGCCGCGATCTGGCGGACGATGGACGTGCCGCCCAGCGCCGCGGAGCGTCTTCCCAAGAGTGGAAGGGCTCTAAGCGCCCGCCGCTAAAGGCTCAGCCTGGGCGCCGCGTAACCCAAATGCACTACGCCCGCCAAGGAATCATCACACGCGAAATGGAATTCGTAGCACTGCGCGAGCACTGCGATCCGGAATTCGTTCGCGCTGAGGTCGCTCGCGGCCGCGCCATTATCCCTAATAATGTCAACCACCCCGAGTCTGAGCCCATGATCATTGGGCGAAAATTCCTCACCAAGATCAACGCCAATATTGGCAACTCTGCGGTCACCTCCTCGATCGAGGAAGAAGTATCCAAATTGCGCTGGGCTACCCAATGGGGAGCGGATACCGTCATGGATCTATCTACGGGTGACGATATCCACACCACCCGCGAATGGATCTTGCGCAACTCCCCGGTCCCTATCGGCACCGTCCCCATTTACCAGGCATTGGAAAAGGTTAATGGCGTAGCAGAGGACCTTACGTGGGAGATCTTCCGCGATACCGTCATCGAGCAGTGCGAACAGGGCGTGGACTATATGACTATTCACGCCGGTGTTCTCTTGGCCTATGTACCGCTGGCAAGCAATCGCGTGACCGGTATCGTCAGCCGCGGCGGTTCCATCATGGCGGGATGGTGCCTTGCTCACCACAAGGAGTCTTTCCTCTATGAACACTTTGATGAGCTGTGCGAGATCTTCGCTCAGTACGATGTTGCATTTTCGCTTGGTGACGGCCTACGCCCCGGCAGCCTTGCCGATGCCAACGACGCCGCCCAATTTGCCGAGCTCAAAACCATCGGCGAGCTTACCCGCCGCGCCTGGGAGCATGACGTCCAAGTCATGGTGGAAGGCCCCGGGCACGTGCCGCTCAACATGATTCAAGAAAACAACGAGCTCGAGCAGGATTGGGCCTCTGACGCGCCCTTTTATACTCTCGGCCCGCTAGTTACCGATATCGCTCCCGGCTATGACCACATTACTTCCGCCATCGGTGCTGCCCATATCGCAATGGGCGGTACGGCCATGTTGTGCTATGTCACTCCGAAAGAGCACCTAGGCCTGCCCAACCGAGACGACGTAAAGACTGGTGTCATTACCTATAAAATTGCGGCGCATTCCGCGGACGTCGCCAAGGGGCATCCAGGCGCCCGAGCCTGGGACGATGCCATGAGTAAGGCCCGCTTTGAATTCCGCTGGAATGACCAATTTGCGCTTTCCCTCGATCCGGAAACCGCGCAGGCTTACCATGACGAAACCTTGCCCGCCGAGCCAGCCAAGACTGCCCACTTTTGTTCCATGTGTGGGCCGAAGTTCTGCTCTATGCGCATCAGCCAAGACATTCGGGATATGTTTGGCGGGCAGATGGCCGAGCTAGGCATGCCGACGCTGGGCGAACAGGTCCGTGCGGCCGCCCACGGCTCGGCACCAGAGGAGGGCATGCAGGAAAAGTCCGCCGAATTCCGCCGCAATGGGTCTCAGGTCTATCTACGCGAAGAGAGCGATCTAGCTTAATTCAGTTCCCGTATCGGGGTTCTCGCCGCGCTCGAACCGGGCGCGGCGTTTTCTTTGCTCTTCTCTCTTGCGCAGAATGCGGTTTCGCTCCATGCGTTCACGCATGCGCTGCGGATAGCCGGTTTCTTCTACATCATAAATATCGCAGCTCAATAGTTTGGCCACCGCATCGATGCCTTTGGGCCCACCGATGCGGCGGCGAATGAACTCGCCGTTTTCATCAACCACAACAACGGACATCTCATTGACTACTGTTTCCGGTTCTACAAAGGCCTCGACGTATACCTTTCCAGCGGCCCATTGTTGCAGATCCTGCGCGTCTTCTGGACGGATGGTCTCCCCCGGTCCGCGGGGTGGTCGCAGCGACGATCTGGACTTATTGCGGCGGAAGGGGTTGAACATAATTCCTTAGCTTACCCGGAAGGAGGGTAGTTACTAACCCCACATCTGCACGAGGGGGAGCAACACGCTGTAAGATTGTCGGGTAGCGATAGAACACTACCAACTTTCGAGGAGTCTTATAACTCATGGCGAACTCCGTTGAGATGCCCGAGCTGGGCGAATCCGTAACCGAAGGCACCATCACGCAGTGGCTCAAGTCCGTCGGCGACACCGTCGAGGTAGACGAGCCTTTGCTCGAGGTCTCCACCGACAAGGTCGACACTGAAATCCCTTCCCCCGTAGCCGGCACCATTATTGAAATTAAGGCTGACGAGGATGACACCATCGAGGTTGGCGAGGTCATCGCCATCATCGGTGACGAGGATGAGGCAGGCTCCGCATCCAACGACTCCTCCGCTGACAAGGGCGAGGAAGAAGCAGAAGAAGCTAAGGAAGAACCGAAGGCTGACTCCTCCAACGGCGGCTCCGGCGACGCAGCCGACGTGGAAATGCCAGAACTCGGCGAGTCCGTCACCGAAGGCACCATCACCCAGTGGCTCAAGTCCGTCGGCGACACCGTCGAGGTAGACGAGCCTTTGCTCGAGGTCTCCACCGACAAGGTCGACACTGAAATCCCTTCCCCAGTAGCAGGCACCCTGGTAGAAATCCTCGCCGACGAGGACGACACCATCGAGGTCGGCGAAGTCATCGCCCGCATCGGCGACGAAAACGCCACCGCATCCTCCTCCGAGGCCAAGCCAGAGCCACAGGAAGAAAAGAAGGAAGAGCCAAAGGAAGACAAGAAGCCAGAACCGAAGGCTGAGGAAAAGAAGGAGTCCACGCAGGATTCCTCCCTGAACACCTCTGCCAAGGTCAACAATGGCGACAACGTTCCTTATGTCACCCCACTGGTACGCAAGCTGGCTGAAAAGCACGGCGTAGACCTCAATACCGTTGAGGGCACCGGCGTGGGCGGCCGCATCCGCAAGCAGGACGTGCTCGCCGCTGCTGGCGAGGGCGATGCACCTGCCAAGTCTGGCACACAGTCCGATAACTCCCCTCGCGCTCGTTGGTCCACCAAGTCCGTGGATCCGGCCAAGCAGGAACTCATCGGCACCACCCAGAAGGTCAACCGCATCCGCGAAATCACCGCCGCCAAGATGGTGGAGGCGCTGCAGATTTCCGCGCAGCTGACCCACGTCCAGGAAGTCGACATGACTGCTATCTGGGATATGCGCAAGAAGAACAAGCAGGCGTTCATCGACAAGCACGGTGCCAACCTGTCCTTCCTGCCATTCATCGTGAAGGCTACCGCCGAGGCTCTGGTCTCCCACCCGAACGTCAATGCGTCTTATAACCCAGAGACCAAGGAGATGACCTACCACGCGGACGTCAACATCGCTATCGCTGTTGACACCCCGAAGGGCCTGCTCACCCCGGTTATCCACAAGGCACAGGATATGACCCTGCCGCAGATCGCTCAGCAGATTGCAGAGCTGGCCGATAAGGCCCGCAATAACAAGTTGAAGCCGAACGATCTCACCGGTGCTACCTTCACCGTGACCAACATCGGTTCCGAGGGTGCCATGCTCGATACCCCGATCTTGGTTCCGCCACAGGCCGGCATCCTGGGCACCGCGGCTATTGAAAAGCGCCCGGTCGTTGTCAACGAGAACGGTCAGGACGCCATCGCCATCCGCCAGATGTGCTACCTGCCATTCACCTACGATCACCAGGTAGTTGACGGTGCGGACGCAGGCCGCTTCATCACCACCATCAAGGATCGCCTGCAGACCGCAGACTTCCAGGCAGACCTCGAAGTCTAAAGGTTCTATCGCCGCTTAAAGCCTCTTAGCCCCACTGCGGAGCTAAGAGGCTTTAGCTATGCCTGGGGTGCCAAGTGGGGGTGACGGATCCAAAATCACCGGACTAATCCATCCCTTTTTATTCGAGGTGTAGAGGGAGCTCTGCCCCTAAGCCCATGGTGAGCGCACTAGGCGCCGCCCTATACAGTGACGCGCTGCATAAAAGTTTCCAAAGGGGGATCGGTTCACCCATTGTTAAACATATAATTGGGGCGGTTACAGCCACTGTCCCCCTATTAAGGAGTCTCACTGACATGGAATTCATCTCCCGCCACCTAGGGCCGGATTCTGCGGAGCAGGCCACCATGCTTGCGAAGGTAGGCTACGACAGCGTGGACGCGCTGGTCGATGCCGCCATTCCGTCAAAGATCCGCGCCGCAGAACTGCCTCAGCTTCCTGAGGCACTCTCGGAAGATGAGGCGCAGGCTACATTGCGGGAGTACGCCAACCAGAACACCGTGCTGAAGTCCTTCTATGGACAAGGCTTTTCTGACACCCTCACCCCCGCGGTCATCCGCCGCGGTTTATTGGAAGATGCGGGATGGTACACCGCCTATACCCCGTATCAGCCAGAGATCTCCCAGGGTCGTCTTGAAGCGCTGTTGAACTTCCAGACCATGATTGAGTCCCTGACCGGTCTGCCCATCGCGAATGCATCCTTGCTGGATGAGGCCTCCGCCACCGCGGAAGCCGTGGGGCTTATGTCCCGCGCGGTCAAGAAGGGGCGCCGCGTGGTGCTGGATTCTCGCCTGCACCCGCAGGTGCTTACCGTCGCCGCGGAGCGCGCCCGCGCGATTGACCTCGAGGTAGAAATCGTGGACCTGCGCGAAGGCCTCGTGGGCGAGGATCTCATCGGCGCAGTAATCGCCTACACCGGCACCGAGGGCGATATCTTTGACCCCTCCACCATCATCGAGGAGCTACACACCCGCGGCGCACTGGCTACCGTGGCCACCGACCCACTTTCTTTGCTCCTGTTGGAGGCACCTGGCTCGCTGGGCGCCGATATTGTGCTCGGCTCTTCCCAGCGCTTTGGCGTTCCGCTCTTCTTCGGCGGCCCGCACGCTGCCTACATGGCGGTCACGGAAAAGCTCAAGCGCCAGATGCCTGGCCGCATCGTGGGCGTGTCCAAGGACGCGGATGGTCGCCCTGCTTACCGCCTGGCACTACAGACCCGCGAGCAGCACATTCGCCGCGAACGCGCTACTTCCAATATCTGTACTGCGCAGGCGCTACTGGCCAACGTCGCCTCCATGTACGCCGTATACCACGGCCCGCAAGGTCTCAAGGCCATTGCCCAGCGCGTCCACGCGCTCGCTTCCTCCTTTGCACAGTCCGTCAAGGATGCGGGACAGCAACTAGTCTCCGAGGACTTCTTCGATACCGTTACTGTTTCCGGCATAGACGCCGCCACCATCAAGGCTGACCTCCAAGAAGAGGGCTACCTCGTGCGTACCATCGGCGAGGATAAGGTATCGGTGTCCTTTGGTGAGTCGGCGACCAAGGGGGACGTCGCCAAGCTCGCCCAAGCCTTCGGTGCCGATGCTACTGAGGCCGACTTTGCCCTGCCGGACAAGCTGCAGCGTGGCGAGGAGCCGCTCCAACACGAGATCTTCAACCACATCCACTCCGAGACCCAGATGCTGCGCTACCTGCGAAAGCTAGCCGATAAGGACTTGGCGCTCGACCGCACCATGATCCCGCTGGGCTCCTGCACCATGAAGCTCAACCCCACCGCCGCCATGGAACCCATCTCCTGGCCGGAGTTTGCAGGCATCCACCCCTACGCGCCAGAGGAAACGACCGCCGGTTGGCGCGCACTGGTAGAAGAGATTGAGGGGTGGCTGGCCGAGGTCACCGGCTACGCCAAGGTCTCCATCCAGCCCAATGCCGGCTCCCAGGGCGAGCTGGCGGGTCTTTTGGCCATCCGCCGCTACCACGTAGCCAATGGCGATAACGAGCGCGATGTAGTGCTCATCCCAGCCTCCGCGCACGGTACCAATGCGGCCTCGGCAACGCTGGCTAACCTGCGCGTTGTAGTGGTGAAGACCGCCGAGGACGGCTCTATTGACCTGGCGGATTTGGATGACAAGATTGCCAAGCACAGCAACCACATTGCCGGCATCATGGTGACCTACCCGTCCACCCACGGTGTCTTCGATCCGGAGGTCCGCGACGTATGCGATAAGGTCCACGCGGTGGGCGGACAAGTCTATATCGACGGTGCGAATATGAACGCGCTGACCGGCTGGGCCCGCCCAGGCCAGTTCGGCGGCGATGTGTCCCACCTCAACCTGCACAAGACCTTTACCATTCCGCATGGCGGTGGCGGCCCAGGCGTGGGTCCGGTCGCAGTGGCCGAGCACCTCATCCCCTTCCTGCCCACCAACGCCGCGGATCCGCAGCTGGATGCCACCGCCGCTACCCCAGTAGGCCAGGGCGTGCCGATTACCAATACCAAGTACGGCTCGGCGGGTGTGCTGCCGATTTCCTGGGCGTACCTCACCATGACCGGTGCGCAAGGACTGGCACAAGCCTCCGCCCACGCCATTTTGGGCGCGAATTACCTGGCCAAGTCCTTGGAAGATTCCTTCCCTGTGCTTTACACCGGCAACGCTGGCTTGGTGGCACACGAGTGCATCCTGGATCTGCGCGCGCTTACTGACGCCTCCGGGGTCACCGCCGCCGACGTAGCCAAGCGCCTCGTGGACTTTGGTTTCCACGCCCCTACCCTTGCCTTCCCGGTGGCCGGAACCCTCATGGTCGAGCCCACCGAGTCTGAAGACTTGGGCGAACTGGACCGCTTCATCGAGGCAATGCGCACCATTCGCGCCGAGATTCAAGAGATCATCGACGGCGAGGTTTCCTACGAGGGCTCCGTTATTCACCACGCACCATTTACCGCGGAGTCCATCGGCTCCGATACGTGGGAGTTCGCCTTCAGCCGCGAAAAGGCCGCGTGGCCCGTGAAATCCCTGCGTCACAGCTACAAGTACTTCCCGCCGGTGCGCCGCATCGACGAGGCCTACGGCGACCGCAACCTAGTATGCAGCTGCCCACCACCAGAAGCTTTCGACATCGACGATTCTGAGGAGTAACCATGACCGAACTACTTACCTCCCCGCTTCATGCCGAGCACGAGAAGCTCGGCGCCACTTTCACGGCCTTCGGCCCGTGGAACATGCCCTTGAAGTACCAGAACGAGCTGGATGAGCACCGCGCGGTGCGCAGCACCGCTGGCCTCTTTGATCTGTCCCACATGGGCGAGATCTGGGTCAACGGCACCGACGCCGACAAGTTCTTGTCTTATGCCTTTATCTCCAACTTTGAGCCACTCAAGGTGGGCAAGGCCAAGTACTCCATGATTGCCGCTGAAGACGGCGGCATCATCGATGACCTGATTACCTACCGCTTTGAAGAGGACAAATTCCTCGTCGTGCCGAATGCCGGCAATGCCGATACCGTGTGGGACGAACTCAATAAGCGCGCTGAGGGATTCGATGTTTCCCTGAAGAACGAGTCCCGCGACGTCGCCATGATCGCCGTCCAGGGCCCTAAGGCCGCAGAAATCCTCGTGCCGCTAGTAGAAGACAATAAGCAGGACGAGGTATATAACCTCGGCTACTACGCTGCCACCATGGGCAAGGTAGCGCGCACCTTCGCCATTATCGCGCGCACCGGCTACACCGGTGAGGATGGCTTCGAGCTCATCGTGTATAACTCCGATGCCCCGCAGCTGTGGGAAGAACTGCTCAAGGCCGGCGCGGAATACGACCTCAAGCCGTGCGGCCTTGCCGCCCGCGATTCCCTGCGCCTCGAGGCCGGCATGCCGCTCTATGGCAACGAGCTCTCTCGCGATATCACCCCGGTAGAGGCGGGCATGGCGCGTGCCTTTGCCAAGAAGGAGGCCGATTTCGTCGGCGCCGAGGTCATCCGCCAGCGCGCCGCCGAAGGCCCACAGGTGGCGATCACCGGCCTCACCTCCACGCAGCGCCGCGCCGCGCGCGCCGGAGCCGAAGTATTCGTGGGAGACAAGAAGGTCGGAACCGTCACCTCCGGCCAGCCTTCCCCCACCCTGGGGCACCCAGTGGCTATCGCGCTGCTGGAAACCAGCGCCGAACTCGAGCCTAGCGCCGAAGTCGAGGTAGATATTCGCGGCAAGCGCTATCCTTTTGAAGTAACCGCGTTGCCGTTCTACAAGCGCGACAAGTAAACATCTTCTCAACCAGCCCGAAAGGACTACATCACCATGGCTACCCTTCCACAAGATTTCTCCTACTCCGAAGACCACGAGTGGGTCAACGCCACCGCTGACGCCGTCGCAGGCGCTACCGTGCGCATCGGCATTACCTCCGTCGCTGCCGATCGCCTGGGCGAGGTTGTCTTCGCCGAGCTACCGGAGGTAGGCGATACCGTCACCGCCAGCGAGTCCTGCGGCGAGGTCGAGTCCACCAAGTCCGTCTCTGACCTCTACTCCCCTGTCACCGGCACCGTCAAGGCCGTTAACGAGGCCGTGCACGATGACTACGCGGTCATCAACAACGACCCGTTTGGTGAGGGCTGGCTCTTCGAGGTCGAGGTAGATGAGGCCGGCGAGCTCATGGATGCCGGCGCCTACGCATCCGCTAACGGCCTGGACTAATTCGGCCCCATGCGGGAGGGTGTGCCATGCGCATCCTCCCGCTTTGCTTTGCCCACCGCACCAGAGGAAACTTTGAGGCTATGACTGCACCACGCGATCCTTTCTTCCCCGCCGAGCGCTCCATCCGCGCCTCCGATAAGCCACTAGAGGTCCGTTTCTTGGGCCGGATGGACTACCAAGAGGCGTGGGATTACCAGGCCGAGATAGCAGCTGCCCGCGCCAAGGGCGAGCAAGGCGACGTGGTGCTTGTAGTCGAGCACCCGAACGTCTATACCGCCGGCAAGCGCACCCAGCCAGAGGATATGCCGGATAATGGCCTGCCCGTTATCACCGTGGACCGCGGCGGGCGCATCACCTGGCATGGCGAGGGCCAGCTGGTCATCTACCCCATTATCAAACTGGCCGAGCCTGTCGACGTCGTCGACTATGTCCGCCGCTTAGAGGAAGCCACCATCCAGACCGTGCGACAGATGGGAGTGACCACCGCTGGGCGCATCGACGGCCGCTCAGGTGTTTGGGTCCCCTCCACCACGCAGGCCAAGGATCCATCCGCGCCGAAACGCGACCGCAAGATTGCCGCGCTCGGCATCCGCATTACCCGCGGGGTGACCATGCACGGCTTGGCGCTCAATTGCTGCAATACGCTGGACTATTACGACCACATTGTGGCCTGTGGCATCGACGACGCCGACGTCACCACCCTGTCCCTAGAACTGGGCCACCAGGTCAGCCTCGAGGACGCCACGCAGCCGCTGTTGGAAGCGCTGGACGACGCCCTCTCGGGTCGTCTCATCGTTGCCGACCACACCTTCGGCTCAGCCCCGGATCCCACGAAGCTGGCGAATGAAAGGGCACGGGAGAGGCGTCGGCAAGCGCGGCACTAGCCCTCGTTCGGGGCTGGCGCGGAATAGGATGTGACCCCGGCGACTTATACCTAGAAGAGCTATTAGCCATCACCACCGTCAACCGATAAAGTGAGTTTTTGTGACTATAAAGCCTGAAGGACGCAAGATGCTCCGCATTGAAAAGAAGAATGCGGAGTCACCCATCGAACAAAAGCCACGCTGGATCCGCAACCAGGTCCGCACTGGCCCGGGCTACGAGGACATGAAATCCCGTGTGGCCGGCGCCTCCCTGCACACCGTGTGCCAAGAGGCAGGCTGCCCGAATATTCACGAGTGCTGGGAATCCCGCGAGGCTACGTTCCTTATCGGTGGCGATAAGTGCACCCGCCGCTGCGACTTCTGCGATATTGCCACCGGAAAGCCGGAAGAATTAGACCGCGACGAGCCGCGCCGCGTGGCCGAAAATATCCGGGAAATGGATCTTAACTACACCACCATTACCGGCGTTACCCGCGACGATCTCCCGGATGAGGGCGCTTGGCTCTATGCCGAGGTGGTGCGCAAGATTCACGAGCTTAACCCGCATACCGGCGTGGAAAACCTCACCCCGGATTTCTCCGGCAAGCCGGACCTTTTGGAAGAGGTCTTTGAAGCCAAGCCAGAGGTCTTCGCCCACAACTTGGAAACCGTGCCGCGCATCTTTAAGCGCATCCGCCCGGCCTTCCGCTACGAGCGCTCCTTGGACGTTATCCGCCAGGCCCACGACTATGGCCTGATTACCAAGTCCAACCTGATTTTGGGCATGGGCGAGACCGAGGATGAGGTCGAGGAAGCATTGCGTGACCTGCGCTCTGCTGGCTGCGATATCATCACCATCACCCAGTACCTGCGCCCCGGCCCGCGCTTCCACCCGATTGAGCGCTGGGTGCGGCCAGAGGAATTCGTCGCCCACTCCAAACTGGCCAAGGAGCTCGGCTTCGGCGGCGTCATGTCCGGCCCGCTGGTGCGCTCGTCCTACCGCGCCGGCCGCCTCTACGTGCAGGCCATGGAAAAGCGCGGCTTCGAGCTTCCAGAAAACCTCAAGCATCTTGCCGAGACCTCCCAGGGTGCCACCGCCCAAGAGGCCTCCACTCTGCTGGAGAAGTACGGCCCATCGGAAGAGACTCCTGTGACCACCCGCATGGCCAAGACCCCGGCTAATGCGAATTCAGCGGCGGCCACCATCCGCTAAACCGAACGTTTTCACAACGGCCTGCGTTTTCGCGTGGGCCGTTTTAACATTTATGCCCGTTGACCTTTAAAGTAGGAGCCATGGCGAAAGATGACAAGGCAGCACTAAAGGCTGCAAAGAAGCAAGAACGCGCGGCCAAGCGCCAGCAGCGTAAGCAAACCTGGTCCCAGATGTGGCAAGCATTCAATATGCAGCGCAAGCAGGATAAAGCGCTTATCCCTATCATGCTGGGTGCCTTCCTGGGCATGGGCTTGCTCTTCTTCCTCATTGGCCGGCTTTTTGGCGGCCAATGGTTCATGCTCATCCTCGGCTTGGGCATCGGCGCGCTGCTCGCCATGTTCCTCTTTACCCGCCGCCTTGAGCGCGATATGTACAAGCGCGTGGAGGACCAACCGGGCGCTGCCGGCTGGGCGCTGGAGCAGCAGCTGCGCAATACGGTGGGTATCGTGTGGTCCGTAAAGACCGGTGTGGCCGCTACCCGCCAGCAGGATCTTATCCACCGCGTCATCGGCAACGCCGGCGTCATCTTCGTGTGCGAGGGCAATAAGAACCGTGTCCGCCCCACCTTGAACCAGCTGAAGAAGCGTGTAGACAAGATCGCCGGCGGCGTTCCCATCTACGAAATCTTCGTGGGCAACGGCGAGGACGAGGTTCCCGTATCCAAGCTGCGCAATAAGGTCATGAAGCTGCCACGCAACTTCAATAAGAACGAAACCTACGACAACATCCGCCGCATCGAGGCCATGGACTCCATGCCGGGTACCACCCCGGGTATGCCCAAGGGCCCGATGCCCCACCAGGCGCAGAACATGGCGGGCATGAACCGCCGCATGCGCCGCGCCCAGCAGCGCAAGAAGAATAAATAAGCGCTAAAGCTAATCCCTGCTACACCGTCTACGGCGTAGCAGGGATTTTCTTATGCCTTTGAAAGCAGGCTGTTTAGGAGCGAATAACGATGGTACCGGTGGCGCGGTCATGCATTCCGCGTCCATCCGCATCAACCATGGCCGCTGGGAACAGCACACCTGTGAGCACTGTGCGCAGCGCCGCGCGCCAAAGGCCCACGCGGGCACCGGGGACATCGAGTCGCGCCACGCCCATACCCAACAGCAGCATGCCGGGGGTGCGAGCAAAGAGCCAACCACACACGATGCCCATGATGACCCACAGGGCGTAGCCCAAGAAAGCCACGCCCCCAAGTTCCGTGGTGAACATGTGGATCAGGTTGGCAATGAGCATGCACACGATCCAGTCAATGGCCACGGCGCCGGCGCGGCGGCCAACGGGGGCCAGTGACCCCGGCCCAGACTCCGGAAGGCCGAGCTTTTCGCCCGGCCAGCGGCCGGGGCCTTCCATGTCATCGTATTCGCCCGGAATATTCGGCCCGTCGAGCCACGTACGCTTATCTGCCATGCTCACCAATCTAGCGGGCACAAAGTGAGATGTGAAACGAGGGGAATCGCGATGCCCACGGTGAGAACCTAGTAGGCTATAGAGAGACAATTCACCGGTCAACAACGAGGAGACAAACGTGTCTTTCGAGACAGTGCAGGACATCGTCCAATTCATTAAGGACGAGGACGTAAAGTTCGTCGATATCCGCTTTACGGACGTCCCAGGCACCGAGCACCACTTTTCCATCCCAGCAGATGAGTTCACCGTAGAAGATGCCGAAAATGGCCTTGCCTTCGACGGCTCCTCAATCCGCGGATTCACCACCATCGATGAGTCCGATATGACCCTGCTGCCGGATCCAGCCACCGCGCATATCGATCCGTTCCGCACGGCCAAGACCCTGAATATCAAGTTCTTCGTCCACGACCCATTTACCTTTGAGCCTTTCTCCCGCGACCCGCGCAACATCGCGCGCAAGGCGGAAGAGTACCTGCAGTCCACCGGCATTGCCGATACTTGCAACTTTGGCGCTGAGGCCGAGTTCTACCTCTTTGACTCCGTGCGTTATGCCACCGATGCCCACCACGGTTTCTATGAGGTGGACTCCGATGAGGGTTGGTGGAACCGCGATAAGGAAACCAACTTCGACGGCACCCCGAACACCGGCTACAAGACGCGCATGAAGGGCGGCTACTTCCCCACCGCGCCGTATGACAAGCACGGTGAGGTGCGCGATGCCATGGTAGAGAACCTGCAAAAGGTTGGCTTCCAAATCGAGCGCTTCCACCACGAGGTCGGCGCCGGCCAGAATGAGATCAACTACCGCTTCAACTCCATGTTGCACGCGGGCGATGACATCCAGACTTTCAAATACGTGATTAAGCAGACTGCGGCACAGTGGGGCAAGACCGCAACTTTCATGCCCAAGCCGCTGGCCGGCGATAATGGTTCTGGCATGCACGCCCACATGTCCCTGTGGAAGGACGGCAAGCCTCTCTTCCACGACGAGGCTGGCTACGCAGGCCTTTCCGATATCGCCCGCTACTACATCGGCGGTGTCCTCCACCACGCTGGTGCAGTTCTCGCGTTCACCAACCCGACGCTGAACTCCTACCACCGCCTGGTGCCGGGCTTCGAGGCCCCGATTAACCTGGTGTACTCCCAGCGCAACCGCTCGGCCGCAATCCGTATCCCGATTACCGGTTCCAACCCGAAGGCCAAGCGCATCGAGTTCCGCGCACCGGATCCATCCGGCAACCCGTACTTGGGCTTTGCCGCCATGATGATGGCCGGCATCGACGGCGTAAAGAACCGCATTGAGCCGCACGCTCCAGTTGATAAGGACCTCTACGAGCTGCCGCCAGCAGAGGCTGAGTCCATCCCACAGGCACCGACCTCCCTCGAGGCTTCCCTCAAGGCCCTGCAGGAGGACATGGACTTCCTCACCGAAGGCGATGTCTTCACCGAGGATCTCATCGAGACCTACATCAACTACAAGTACGAGAACGAGATTAACCCGGTTCGCCTGCGTCCTACCCCGCAGGAGTTTGAGATGTACTACGACTGCTGATTTTTAGGTCTTGGTCCCGTGGTCTGTGGCTTCCTTATCACCGCAGGCCACGGGACTTTAATATTTCCTACTATGTCGGTGCCAAAGCAAACTGCGGGATCTTCGCGGGATAGAGAGAAGACCAACCAGCGCTACAACCTGAAAGATGCCCACGAACTTGGCCATTTGAATAGCGCTAAGTATTCATCGCCTCCCCCATTCTGTGAAGCAGCTAAACCTCGCAGTTACTTAATTCTCTGCGCTGGCCGCGAGAAAGTACCAACCTCGATCGTTTCATTCGAGACCAGCTGTTGGCCTCTATTGCTCAATATGCGAGCGGATTAGGCGTTCTTCTGACTAGCCATACGTACCCGCTCAAGCATCCTTTGATTTTCCTCTTTTTGAAGCAACGAACCTGGCCGTGCTATGACTCGGCGCTCTCTATTTAAAACCTCAGAGTGATGAAGGTCGTCGATACTGCGCTGCCATAAATGGAGTTTTGATTCGTGAGTAAAAGCCCCGAATGCTGCTTGTAGTTCGCGAGCCTCGGCAATCCATGCGTATCTCGAGTCTTCCACCAGCTGGTATTCGATTGCGCGTTTAATCATGGCGCAGACCCAATCGGCAAACTGAATATTTGCGGATAGCTGGCTATCGATATGCATCGGCGGCTCCACAATTCTACGCATCTCTTCATGCCATGAAGCACGGCCGAGAATATGTGCATACATTGCTGGCAGACGCTGCTTTCGCGACTTTTCATTGATTTGGTCCATCAAGACAAGTACAGATTCATCGTTCGCATCTGCCGCACGCGCAAGCCGGTTCAGAGACTCGCGCATCGCAGACTCTTCTCTCCCCTTAAACTCATCTGGTCCGCAGTTCGTTTCCTTGGGAGTACCCAGTGGCTTTTCCTCCGCGTAGTAGAAGAGTTGACCTCCGAGATTCCTCAGCTTCGAAATTAATGAACCGAGTACTCGCAGATTTTGCCGTCGCTCCTCATACACCAATGCATAGAGTAAATCTGATCCCTTCTTTTCCCATTGGTTGGGATCAGTTCCTTTCGGAATTTCATGCTTGCACAACTGTTGCTTCGAATGAGCAAAATATGCACCAAAATCCCGAGCTTTATCTTCGGGTATCAGAAACCCGCCATACCCGAATGCGGGGCTGTCGGAGAATCTCTTATGCCGAGGATGGACAAATGCCCCAGTCTGTCCGATTTCATCGATATATGCTAGCAGCACCCAATTCTCCCGATAGCACAAAAGCCCACGCCAAGCGCAGGCTTTCGGAGTTGTTGCCCTGAGTATTCTTGCTTACGCTCAACTCTGGCTTACCGCTTAGATACTAGCACTCAAAGCGGCGTTTATCACCTCATTGGTCTTTCCTGTAACTTTGACCAATCCACCCGCGGTACCCAAAAATCGCCTGCTTGGCTCCCGAACACTTTCATAGTGCGACCCCAGACACACATTCACGTGGGATTGACCCCCGCCCCTATAGGCACGCTTAGCGAGAGTTCTCACCAGCAAAAACGACAGCAAAATTCTGATAATCCGACCGAAAGAAATTAACATGTGGGTGTGACAGATAGATTCCGCCAACTCCCAGCCCCTGGCCCCGCGTGGGGAGGCAGCCTCATGGGCACCTCCATCGTTTCGCGCCTGCTCGTGGAAGAAGGCATGATGATCCTGGCCGGCATTTTTGCCGCCATCGCGTGCGTCATCTTTGTCGTTCTCACCGCGGGCTTCTTGCGCTACCGCCACCCTAGCTTTGAGCGCACCACTATGGCGGAGTGGTCGATGTTTTTCATCGGAATCTTGGCGCTCGGTGCCGCGCTTTCCGGTTTGACGGATATCCCTACATTCCGTCTAGTGGGCTTTTGGATCGGTGGCCCGGTTACGGTTATCACGTGGGCTATCCAGCTCACGCGCTTTGATGGCGAACCGAAGTTCACCTGGGGCCTGCCGCTGGTCGGCCCTATGATTTCAGCTTCCGTTTCCGGTTGGCTAGCTAATGACTACGGCCCGCTCTACCACGTGATGGGTACGGTATTTTTCTTCATGTCCCTGGTGACGGCGGTGCCCACCTTCGCTCGCGTGTACTGGGCCGCATGGCACGGCAAGGTGGATTTCACCGGCGCGAAATCAGCCACCGCATGGGTCCCGCTAGGTGTAGTGGGCCAGTCCACGACGGCAATGCAGATTCTCTTCCCCGGCCCGGTGTCCATCTATTACGGCGTTACGGCGCTTATTATCGCCATTCCGCTGTCCATCTACGCGATGTTTACGTTCTATCCCAATGTGGCACGGTGGGTTCCGTACTCCCCGGCGTGGTGGTCCTGCACATTCCCGCCAGGAACCGTAAGCATGGGCGGCCACCAGCTAGCATTGGTCAATGGCTCCGAGCTTATCGACGCCATTGCGCTCACCATTCCCGTCCTCCTCACCGCCCACTGGATGCTGTGCTCCACCCGCTTCCTCAGCTGGGTGTGGGAGGGAAAGAAGGAAACCGGCCCTGAAGAACCACTCATTAAGACGGGTCCAGAAAGGTAGTAAGGAGGCGCAGCCACTATGCGAGACGTTAGCTTTGAACGAGGCAAGCGCCGCACACGCCGCCGCACGCGTGAAGCGCGACCGCGGCGCGAGCACTGGAGCAGGGAATACGCAATCTATGCGGAAGATTCCTGGGGCATAGATGACTTGGGCCCCGAGGGCGGCGAGAATTCCGTGCGCGCCTATTCCGGTGGCCGCGCAGATGGCAATCGTCGCCGGCGCCGCTGATGCATAATAGCTCCCCTATCACCTTCATCGCTTGGGATCGCGCCAACCTGGCTGCGGTGAGAGACGTACTCGCCGGCCTGCAGCGAGACGGCATATTCCTGCGCCGCGGCCACCTGCTCTTGGAGACGTCGTGGCTTGGCTCAGGCGCGCGGGACTTCTACGCCACTGCCTGGCGCTGGGGCGTGCAAGACTGCCCGCTCTTTTATGACCTAGCCCGGCGCGGCAAGCTCTTGGTCACTACCAGCGATACCGTGATTTCCTGCGGCGACAACGACAACATTGCCGATGCGCGCGCTGGCATTGTACAAGAGCTCATCGCTGCCGAGACCCCACAGCAATTGGGCGGGCTGCTTGCCGACGCCGCAGAAGACTAGCCCTACAGTCCCGGTTGCTCGCTGCGCTTCATCCAGCCCATGCGCGGGGCAAAACCGCGGGGATGTTTCATCTGCGCTACGGCGTCGGCAATCATGAGGCGGTGGCGGCGCGAAACGCTTTCGGGAAGCTTCGCCACGGAGAACCACCCAGCCTCGGTATTTTCTTCATCGCTGATGACCGGCTCTGCGCCATCCGCTACTGATACGCGCAGCGCCGTTCCCATAAAGGTGCACTCATCACCGTTGGGGTAGGTCACTGGTCCGGACTGCCCCACGCCCAAAAGGGCTTCCACCTTGGCGTCGAGCCCCACTTCCTCTTTGACTTCTCGCAGCGCGGTGGTGGTGATCTCCTCGCCTGGCTCGCAGATTCCTTCCACCGGGGTCCATGTACCGTTATCGGAACGCTTTACTAGGAGCACGGAGGGGACTTCCCAAAGCGCGGCGTCTGCCGGAACATCACGGATGATGATGGCGCTGCAGGCCGGCACGAAGATCTGCTCGTGGCCAATCTTTTCGCGCAGCTGAATAATAAAATCTGGAGTCGGCATGCCACCTAGCGTAGACCAGTGCGGCGCACTTAGACCACGGGTCCCAAGACCTCTTTAGCTAGAAGCTGAATATCGGTGGCCAACGTGAAAGACAGCTCCATGTCCGTCGGCGTGGTTTGGCAGGTGTGGCCTTCTTCGAGGCGTTGCGTCGTTCCCGAGACCACACCCACGATGGTTTGCTTTCCTTCTACTTCGCCGTACACCGGACCACCGGAGTCACCATTGGTACTGCATACGCGCGCCCTAGCGGCGAGCGAATCCCGCTGGAGTCCCTCCGAGTTCAGCTGCGCCATCTCTGCATCATGGGAAAGCGTGCCGCACGTCTCATCGGTCACGCGGCCAAGCTTGCACACCTGATGTGGCAGGTGAGCCAGGGAGGTGGCGACGCTATTGTCTACCGCCCCGGGGACATAATACTCAGCGCTGCCGGTGATCTCGATAAAGGCAACATCGAGGTCGTGGCTGTCTTCGGAATAGAAATCAGAGTAGATGACCTCGCCGATAGGTTCGGCGGGGTAGCTAAAGTTGCCGTCGGCGGTTCCGGCCCAGACCTTATCGCCGGGTTTGCCGCAATGGGAAGCGGTGACGGCGATCGTGCGGGCGTCGGCAAGCGTAAATGACCATGCCGCGGTACACGACTGGTAGTTGAAATAGGCGCCCGGCCGCGGTTCATCGCCGGAGAGGTCCAAGGCGGTGCCCGGCGCGAGCGGCGCCGTGGCCGGGGAATAGGACTCATTGGGAATGAGGTTTTTATAAGACAGGGCGGAGAAACTTGGTTCTTCCCCACCCCGTACCGGGCTGCAGGCCGCAAGGAACGCGGCTGTGCACGCTACAAAGACGCTAGTTGCTCTCCGCGTCCGCATCCCCGGCGTTGTCCTTATTATTTTCTTCCGCATCCATCTCCGCCTGGGCTTTGAGATCGCGGATGAACTTTTCCGGATCAAACTCGGTGTAGTGTTCCGGGCCGGCAAAATTTTCTAGGGCCATGGTCTAAACCTCCGTTTTCTGAATCGACGTGGTGATGTAATCCTTGACCGCCGCGGCATCATTAAGCAAGTCCTTGACGTGCCGCTCAGTATCGAGGACGCCGGCAAAGCGCTCGGGCGGCTCAGGGGCAGAGCCGATGGCCTCCGTGATGGTCTCGGCAAACTTCACCGGCAGCGCGGTCTCCAGACACACGATGGGCGTTTTTACGCCCTCGCGCTGTGCGCCGCGAGCCACCTTGATGCCGTCGGCCGTGTGCGGATCCGCCAGGTAATCAAAGCGCTCGTGCACATCCTTGATGGTGGCTAGGCGATCGGCATGGCTGGAGGAACCAGACAGGAAACCATAGTCCTCGCGGGCAGCGGCAATCTTGTCGTGGTCGAGGCTAAAACCGCCCTCTTTCACCTTGGTGCCGAAAAGATCCGCGGTCTCGGCTGCATCGCGGCCGAGCAAGTCGAACGCAAAGCGCTCAAAATTCGAGGCGCGCGAGATATCCATGGACGGCGAAGAGGTAGCCATGGTCTCTGCGGCTGGTCGCGGCCGGTAGTTTCCGGTACGGAAGAACTCATCCAGCACATCATTCTCATTGGTAGCCACGATAAGACGATCAATGGGAAGACCCATCTGGCGAGCGATGTGGCCGGCACAAATATCGCCAAAGTTACCGGTAGGAACGCTAAAGGAAACCTTCTGATCGGCATTTTCGGTGACCTTGAGCCAGCAGGAAATGTAGTAGACCACCTGGGCCATCAACCGTGCCCAGTTAATGGAATTGACCGCGCCAATGCGGTATGCAGCCTTAAAATCAGCATCTCCCGATACCGCCTTGACCACATCCTGGCAATCATCGAATACGCCATCGAGGGCGATGTTGAAGATATTCGGGTCATCCAGCCCAAACATCTGTGCCTGCTGGAAGGCCGTCATCCGGCCGGCTGGGGTGAGCATAAAGACGCGAATGCCGTGGCGCCCGCGCATCGCATACTCTGCAGAGGACCCTGTATCGCCTGAGGTGGCGCCCAAAATATTGAGGGTCTCGCCGCGGCGAGCAAGCTCATATTCAAATAGCTCACCCAAAAGCTGCATGGCCATATCTTTAAAAGCGGCGGTGGGCCCTTCAGAAAGGTGTCCGATGAAAAGGCCCTCCCCTAGCTCCGTTACGGGCACAATCTCAGGATCGGCGAACTTGGGGCTGGTGTAGGCGCGCGCGGCGATGTCCTCGATGTCTTGCGCCGGAATATCGTCAATGAAAAGCTTAAGTACCTCGGCCGCGAGTGCCGCGTAGCCCTTATCCGCAAGCAACGTGCGCCATGAATTTAAAGTGGCGGGATCCAGTTGTGGGTAGCTCTCTGGCAGATACAAACCTCCATCGGGGGCAAGCCCGCCAAGGAGAATATCCGTAAAAGATGCGGGCTGACGAGCGGTATCGCGGGTCGAAATATACTTCACACAAAAGAATCTTAGTAGTTAAGGCGTAAGGTATCAGCCATGTCGCAGCCGAATCCTAGAGAAGTCATTACCACTCAGGCTTTAAGCATTTGGGTGGCCGCCATGGCGGTCTACCTCGTAGCGATTACCGGCCGTACCTCTTTTGGTGTGGCCGGTTTAGATGCCATTGAGCGCTTCGATGTCGATGCCGGCCGCATCGCGGTTTTTACCTCCGTGCAGCTAGGTGTATATGCCCTAGCCCAAATTCCCACCGGCATCTTGATCGATAAGTTCGGTCCGCGCTTACTCCTCGTGGTCGGCGCCGTCATTATGGGCATTGGCCAGGTCGTCCTGGGTTTTACCACCAGCTATGGCGTAGCCATTGCCGCGCGCGTGCTCATCGGCGCGGGCGATGCCACGGCATTTCTCTCCGTGATGCGCATCCTGCCCTATTGGTTCCCACTGCACCGCACCCCCATGTTCACTCAGGTGACGTCATCGCTAGGACAAATGGGCCAGTTCATCTCTGCCGTTCCTTTCTTGTGGCTATTGGGCGCGGCTGGATGGACCGCCGCCTTCGTTACCCTTGGCGCGGTAGGAATCTTGGTAGCCATCGCCGCTATCGTGGCGGTGGCAGACTCACCAGAGAAGTTGGGGATTATTCCCACGGAGAAGGAACCACCCAACTCGCAGGCCACCAGCATCCCGGCCCGCTTGAAAACGGTATTCCGCTCCCCGGTGGCCTGGCAGGCTTACTTCATCCACTACATCGGCATGCTCCCGCTCATCGTCTTTGTCATGCTCTGGGGTATGCCCATGATGACCCAGGGCATGGAGATGTCCAAGGCCAAGTCCAGCCTGGTACTTACCTTGCTGGCGGTATTCTTGGTCTTCGTCGGCCCCCTGCACGGCAAAATTTCATCTCGCGCGCAGCATGTTCGACCGTGGCTTAGCCTCGGATTTGTGGCTGTTCACGTGCTGACTTGGCTCGTATTCTTTGCTTTTGGAACTGACAGCGGGCTGCCGGCAATCTTGGTGGTGTCCTTTATTACCGCGCTGTGCACACCGACGGCTAACTACGGCTTCGATATCGTGCGTGAGCGCATGGACCGCTCTGTGGTGGCCACAGCTACGGGCTTGGGAAATATGGGCGGTTTTACCTCTGGCATGTTGGGCGCGCAGCTTTTCGGCATGGTGTTGGACCACTCCTCCGACGCCCCCAATTATTCTATGCCGGATTTCACTGCCGCCGCGGCTGCGGTGCTAGCCGTCTGGGTAGTAGGCATGATTGGTGTGGTCATCACCCACTTCCTTCGCCGACGCGCGGGCGAAGACGGGCCTTCTGTCACCATCGTGGAGGTTTCCTAGAAACCGTCGGTTGATTACTCCGGGTTGAGGATAAAGCGAATGGTTCCCTCAGGGTCCGCCAAAAGCTCCCGGGTCGCCGCCACGGCTTCCGCTTCGTCGAAGGCGATGCGTTCAAAGCCAGTATCGTTGAGCTCCACAATGTCCGCACCAGGGCAGGCCAGAAGAATCGGTGAGTGCGTGGCAATAATGACCTGTGCGCCGCGGTCAACTGCTTGGGCAATTTCCCCTACGAGGGCCAGTTGCCGGATAACGGACAGCCCAGATTCTGGCTCATCAAGGATGTAGACGCCTTGGCCATTGATGTGCTCATAGAGCAGGTCAAAGACGGATTGCCCGTGCGATCGGCGGGACAAATCCACGTTCTGAGAAAGAGTCGAACGTCCGCCCCGTTCGGCCGCTGAATCCCCACGCTCAATCAAGTACTCGTGCTTTTCGGCGCGCAGGAAATAGGCGCGGTGGATTACTTCCTCAGTATCGCAGCGGATGGGGCTGCGAGGAACGATTTCATCTGGGTCACCCATGCGGCCGCCCGAGGGAGAACAAGCCAAGTCACTAGCTAGGCCCGCGAGCAAGCTCGATTTGCCAATGCCGTTTTCACCTACGAAAACAGTTACTGGACTCCGCAGCTTGAAGCTGCCTAAATCCTCCAAATAGTCAAAGACAGGCAGCTCGGCGCGGTAGTCATCAGGCTTGAATTTCAGGCTTAGGGCATCAACCAGCATGGGCCCTAGGTTAATTCAGTTCATCGAGTACGTGCAGCGCGTCTTCCTGCGCTGCCGCCGCACCAAAGTCTTTCAGGTGGTCCCCCAAGTCGCCGGACGGAACCGATTGGGCGATGGTATCGGCCGGCACGGTATTAACGGCATAGGCCACCCCTATCCCGCCGGTGATAGGGATGGCGATAGCGGCAAGCACTCCCACCGCGGTCGACAGCGTGGTCTTGAAAGTCATAGTCTCCTCCAGAAGCTTCGGCACCGAGCACCTTGCCCGTTACCGATTTGTGATGTTTTAGCTTAGGGAGAATCGCTGCCAAGGCCATGCCGCTCGGCTGCGGGTTGCCTGAATTTTTGCCCCCAGTTCGCGAGGAAATAAAGGGCTAGTTTGCCGGGTAACTTTCAGCCACGATGCCATCGCTGGCCGGCATCACAAGTCCCCGTTCAAAAGCTACGAGGACTGCCTCTTCATCGGATTCGCTGATGTCTCCGGCCTCCACCGCGCTGCTGAGCTCACGCTCAAGGTAGACGCGCACATCGGACTTGCCGTTTTCCGTCTGGGTAATATCGCGCGGGACGGAATTGAGCGGAATGCCCAGCGCCTTAGCTAGGGAGGTCACGCGGTTGGCGTCGGTGGAATCATCGCCTTTGATAGCACCATTAACCTGTGCGGGCATGTCTTCCTGAACCACGCCACCAGCCACGGCCTCGCCCACCGTCCTCGTCCCCTTAGGCGGCTTATCGCGATTGGTGGCCCACACCCCGACAGCAATGGCCACGATGACGGCCACGGCTACAAAGGTCCACAGGTAGATGAGCTTATGTCGATGCACTCCGCTGATTTTAGCCATGGTAACCAGCGCCACCGCCGAAGGAACCGTAGTCATTGCCGCGGGGGTTCTCGCCGCGATCATTGAGGGCATCAATGATGGAGCGGATGGTGGCCTCCCCTATGCGGTCGGCTCGCCCCCACGAGCGAGGCGCCTGACGGGAGCTATCGGGCGATGGTTCCTGGCGCGGCGGCACTGGCTTTTCCTCCCGCGGCGTGGAGACCTCGATGGTCAAGGTGGTGCCATCAAGGTGGAGGGCGTCGCCGTCGCGCACGCCCGCGGCACGCGCTGCGGAAAGCAGCGCGGATAACTCGCCCACCGTGGCGGTGCCCACATCGAGTTGCAATTTGAAAGACATAACTAGCTAGTCCTTTCTTATTCTCCTCCCACTTTAGAGCCCGAAAGTGCAAAAAGTAAGGCCACAATGCGCACTTCGAGGACTTTCAAGGCCAACTCTACGAATGCTCGAAGGATTCCTCCTCGCCCCAAAAGACCTCATCCACAACCTTTCGGGCATGGCGGGTAAGTTTCAGATAGCTCTCTAGAAACTCTTGGTTCTCCTCCGGCGGCCAGCCGGCGGCACCGGCTACCTGGGCCAGCTGCGGGCCGGGCCCGGGCAACTGGTCCACGCGCTTGCCGCGGACAAGCACCAGGGCGTTGCGGGCGTCGGTAGCCATAAGCCAGGCTTCGCGCAGGTCCGAGGCCTGCTCGGCAGAGAGGATTGCGTTTTCCTCCAAGGCGTCGAGCACGCGCAGTGTGGACGGATCGTGCAGTTCGGCATACTCGTGGGCATGCATCATGGTCAGGAGCTGTACGGTCCATTCAATATCTGAGAGCGCACCGCGCCCCAGCTTGGTATGAGTATTGCGGTCCGCGCCGCGCGGGAGGCGCTCATTGTCCACGCGCGCCTTCATGCGCCGGATATCGCGAATGGTCGAGGCGCTCGCGCCGCCTTCTGGGTAGCGGAAGCTATCGACCATGGACATAAAACGCTCGCCTACTGCCCTATCGCCAGCCACGAAGGCCGCGCGCAACAAAGCCTGCAGCTCCCAAGACTCGCCCCACTCGCGGTAGTAACGCTCATAGGAGGAGATGGTGCGTGCCACCGCACCGGAGCGGCCCTCTGGGCGCAGGCCCAGGTCGACGTCCAGTGGTGGATCGCCCGAAGGCTTAGACAGGCGGCGCCGAAGCTTATCGACGATCCCGATGGCCCACTTCACGGCCTCCCCTTCCGCACCAGAGTCATCGGCCGGTTCGCTAGGTTCTGCTACGACGAGCACATCCGCATCTGAGCCAAATCCCAGCTCCATGCCTCCCAAGCGACCCATGCCAATAACGGCAATGCGCGCTGGTGGCTCTGCGTCCTCGTTGGCCAGGCGCCACGCGCGCACCTCGGCGCGAAGTGCAGCCTCAAGAACGGCATCCCAAATTGTGGATAGCTCGTGACACACCTGCTTGACCGGCATGAAGCCCAGCAAATCCGCACTGGCGATGCGGGCCAGCTCCACTCGGCGCAACGAGCGCGCCACCGCCACCGCTTTATCCGGGTCGGCGTGGCGCTTGCTGGAATTGACCAGCGCCTTGGAAACCTGTTCGGGCTTGGTTTCTAGCAATTTGGGGCCAGTGGCGCCGTCGGAAAGCTGCTTGACCGAATCTGGGGCGCTAATAATCAGATCAGAGGTAAACGGCGAGGTACCTAGAATGTGCATGAGCCGCTGGCCCACAATTCCTTCATCGCGCAGCATGCGCAAGAACCACGACCTATCGTTCGCGGCCTCCGAGAGCTTGCGATAGTTCAACAGGCCCATATCGGGGTCTGCGGTATCAGCCAGCCATTCCATCAAGGTTGGCAGCAAAATCGCCTGGATGCGTGCCTTGCGCGAGGTTCCTGCCGCCAAGGAGGTCAGGTGCTCGAATGCGCGGTCGGGGTGGTTATAGCCCAACGCGGCCAGCTGCAGCTTGGCGGCCTCCGGTGAAAGCTTGAGCTCATCGGCGGACATGGTGACCACGGAATTGAGCAGCGGCCGGTAAAACAGGCGCGAGTGCAGCTCGGAGATCCGCAGGCGGATCCGGCGCAGGTGCGACAGCATGCGCTCGGCCGCCGACTTGGTGCCCTGCGGATAAAAGCCGGCGATGCGCGCCAGCCACTTCATCCCCTCTTCGTCGTCCTTTTCCGGCAGCGTGTGCGTGCGGCGAAAGCGCTCCAATTGCAGGCGGTGCTCAAGCAAGCGCAGGAACTCATAGGCTTCAATGAGCTGGGTGCCATCCTCTCGGCCGACGTACCCCGCTGAAATCAGCGCCTCCAGCGCCTCCACCGTGGAAAGTGCGCGCAGCGTCTCATCGGAGCGCCCGTGCACCAATTGCAAGAGCTGGACAGCAAATTCGATATCGCGCAGACCGCCCACGCCTAGCTTCAGCTCGCGATGTTTAAGGTCATCAGGAACATTGGCCAGCACGCGGCGGCGCATGGCCTGTACATCCTCCACGAAGGATTCGCGTTGCGACGCCGTCCACACCATCGGGCGGATCTGGTCCAAATAGTCCTGGCCTAGCGGGAGGTAGCCCGTCATAGCGCGCGCTTTAAGGAGCGCCTGGAATTCCCACGTCTCCGCCCAACGCTTGTAGTAGGTCACGTGGGATTCCAAAGTGCGCACCAATGCGCCCGACTTTCCCTCGGGGCGCAGGTTCGCATCCACCTCGAAAAAGGTGGTGGTTCCAATGCGATTAAACTCCGCCGCTAGCCGCGTGGCCCTAGGGGTTGCCTCGCTGCCGACGAAGATGACGTCCACATCGGAGATATAGTTCAGCTCGCCTGCGCCACACTTGCCCATCGCCATGACTGCCAGCTGTGCATCCAAGGGTTCATCGCCGTAGATGGTGCGCACGGCGCAGGCAAGGGAGGCGGTTAAGGCGGCGTCGGCAAGCGCGGTGGTCAGCGCCGTAATCTGGCGGAATCCTACCTCCGGCTGCAGCCTGGTCTGGCCCTTGCGGGAATGGAAGGTACCCGCCACATCGCAGGCGGCAATGCGCATCATCAAAGTGCGGTAGGTCGTGCGCAGCGCCTGCTTATGCTCCCCCTCGCCGGCGCGGTAGGTGCCCGCCGCGCTCAAGTCCTCGCACGCCGGATCGGGCCGGTCCACGTCGTGAGCAAAATCCGCAGGCTGTGCATCGACGGCGCCAAGCAAGCTTTGTAGCATCTCTTCGGGCTGCGGAAGGGGTTTTTCTAATTCTCGCCACAGTTCAGGGTGCGCCGCGAGATGATCGCCAAAGGCGGTGGACGCCCCCAGGAGTGCGAAGAGGCGCACGCGCAAAGTTTCATTGGACCGCACGGCATCATCGAGCTCTGGGGCTTGTTCATAGATGCGGATCAGATTATTGAGTGCCAGGTCTGGGGCACCCACGGCAGCGAGGGTCCACAACAGATCCGCTGATTCCGGATTCTTCCACCCCAGCTGCTCAATATCTTGCGCAGCATGCGGGCGGGTAAGACCTAGTGTGGCCGGTGAAGGCACAGCAGCAGGACGCATTATTCTCCTAGAAATTCAGGTTATTGCGCAGCTCAAAGGTGGTGATTTGGCTCTGATAGTGGTGCCACTCATCCCACTTGGAGCGCAGGAAGAACTCAAAGACGTGCTCGCCCAAGACTTCTGCCATGAACTCGGATTTTTCAAATTCTCGCAAGGCCTGATCCAAGCTGGTGGGTAGATCCTTATAGCCCATTGCCCGGCGCTCGCGACGGGTGAGCTGGTGGACATCGTCCTCGGCCGGATCATCGAGCTCGTAGCCCTCGCGGATGCCTCGCAGGCCTGCTGCTAGTAGCACCGCATACCCCAGGTAGGGGTTCATCGAGGCATCAATGGAGCGGATTTCTACCCGGCGCGATTCTTCCTTGGTAAGCCGGTAGGTGGGAACGCGGACCAACGCGGAGCGATTCGATACTCCCCAGGTGGCTGCGCCCGGCGCCTCGTTGCCGAACATCAGGCGCTTATAAGAATTGGTCCACTGGTTCACAATCGCGGACATCTCCGTGGAGTGCTCCAAGATACCGGCGATGAACTGGCGGCCGGTCTGGGACAAAGAGAATTCATCATCCGGATCGTGGAAAGCATTGGTTTGGCCTTCAAAAAGGCTCAAGTGGGTGTGCATGCCAGAGCCCGGCAAATGTTCGAAGGGCTTAGGCATGAAGGTGGCGCGTACCTTGGAATTTGTGGCCACCTGCTTGATCACGTGCCGGAAGGTCATGATGTTATCGGCCATGGTGAGCACGTCCGCATGGCGCAGATCAATTTCTTGCTGGCCCGGCGCGGTTTCGTGGTGGCTAAACTCCGTGGCAATTCCCAGCGATTCCAGCGCTAACATTGCCTTCCTGCGGAAAAGCGGGGCGGTATCGTGCGTTGCTTGATCAAAGTAACCGCCGTTGTCCGTGGGCACCAAGTCTGTAAGTTCGCGGCCGCGCTCGAAAAGATAGAACTCGATTTCTGGCGAGGCCATGCAGGTAAATCCATCGTTGGCGGCCTCAGTGACCTGGCGGCGCAGGATATGACGCGGGTCCACCATGGAGGGCTGACCGTCCGGCTGGGCGATATCGCAAAACATGCGGGCCGATTGCAGGTCCGGCTCATCCATATCAAAGGGCAGAATCTGGAAGGTGGAAGGATCTGGCAGCGCAATGGTGTCGGACTCAGAGATACGGGAGAACCCTTCCACGGAAGAACCATCGAAGCCAACACCTTCTTCAAAGGCCGATTCCAGCTCGGACGGGCTCATAACCACGGATTTGAGGGCGCCCAAAATATCCGTAAACCACAGGCGGATAAAGCGGATATCGCGTTCCTCAACGGTTCGTAGGACAAATTCGTGTTGGCTATTCATGCCTTAGACCTTACCGGCTTACCTCCGAGGGATGTACAGTTCATGCGACAGTTTTTCCAGGGAGAAAAGCGCAGGTCGCAAGAGTATCTAGGGGGTATCTAGCGGGGGCTTTTCCTTCACGTGCCAATTGGTGCGCATGCTTTGCTGAGGAAGCAAGCGAACACACGTACACCTGTTAAAGGACTAAGTTTTATGACCTCACACTGCAATGACCTTTCTGCTCACGTAATCGAACGCCTCATCACCGCCGCGCAACACGGTTGGGCACCGGCGGATTTAGAGCATGTCTTAGGCCCACACGCCTATCCCATTATCTACCGTGCTAGCCCTCATGTGCCGGCACGGATTACCTCCCCTGCCTTACGCAAGGCTTGGCTACAAATGGCACCGCCGGAAGAAAATTTCATTCCGCGCGATAAGCTGCGCGCCATTATTAAAGAGCTAATTCATCTGCCTAGGTTACGCGATACTGAACTTTTGGCCTCTGGCGAATCCTTGCGAGAAGACGGCCTTAGCGATAAACAACGCAAAATTCGTGCAAAGGTCCTAGCCCTTCTACGCAAGGCTGAGTCCACCAGTTTTGAAGATGAGGCCGAGGTTCTTATTTCTAAAGCGCAGTCCCTGCAACAGAAGTATCGTATCGAGGCTCTGCTTACATCCGAGCTCCCCGATCTCATTTCTCATCGCGTGCACATACACCCGCCCTACATCAAGCACCAGGCTTCCCTGCTCAGCACCATCTCCGATGCCAATGGATGCACCACGCTCCTCATCCATGACAAAGGTCTAGCCTGTGTGATTGGCGCTCCTGCCGATGCCGCCCATTGCGCCGACCTTTTTGCCTCCCTCAACCGCCAATGCGACTGGTTTATGCGTAACGGCGATGGAGCGGAAATCGCCCGCGCTACCAATTCCACTGCCGCTTATCGCCGCAGCTTCCGTCTGTCTTATGCAGCCCGCATCGGTGAATTGCTCACCCAAGCCAATGAGGACGGAATTGCTGAAAACCTGCGTGAGTCTCAGTATTGCTCACACCATGCAGAGGCTGTAGCCACCCAAACCCTTCCCGCATTGCAAGCACGCACCGATCACGCCATCGATACCCGCAACCGTCTCTTCCCCAATCTCACAGAGATGTCACTATCAATGAACAGTCTGCACGGCATCAACGATGGCATTGCCGCTGCCGATAAATCTCACTTAGGAGGAGACGCCTCAGGGCTCGGTTCAGTCCCAGAAATTACACGGTAATTTCCCCTGTTCAATACACATCTTCGCCCCCGTTCCCTGCTAGCGAACGGGGGCGAATAATGGCGCCACAACGAGGTCATTACAGGTAAGATCACCGATGAGATTGATTAGGTCTAGAAAGTAGAAGGTACGTGAATGTCTACACAGTCTTTTCTCGAAGTTGAAGCGAAATTCTCCGTAGCCGAGTCCACTCAGCTCCCTGAACTGACCCGCCTTGAGGGAGTTGACCACGTCGCGGACACGCGCCACCACGCACTATCCGCCATCTACTACGACACTGAAGACCTCCGCCTCACCCACGCAAAGATCACCCTCCGCCGCCGCACCGGTGGCAATGATGATGGTTGGCATATCAAGATTCCTAGCGAGGCTGGCCGCACTGAAATCCACGCCGATCTGGGAGAACCTGTAGATGGCCGCTACGAAGTACCTGAGGAGCTTCTCCACCAGGTCCGCTCAATTGTCCGCCACAATGAGCTCGCCCCAATTGCTCAGGTAGACAACAAGCGTACCGAGATGGTCCTAGCCGATACCGAGAATAAGCCGGTAGCAGAATTCTGCGATGACCACGTCACCGCCTTTTCCTTCCTTCCTGGTGGCCAGCAGCAGTCGTGGCGCGAGTGGGAAGTAGAGCTCGCGGGTGAGCTACCTGGTACCGAGGAAGGAACGCAGTTCATTCGCCGTGCTACCTCTCTTCTCATCGGTGCCGGCGCTCGCGTATCTTCTTCCCCATCCAAGCTGAAATCGGCCTTGGGTGATTCTTATGCCAACGCCCCGCTTCCCCCGGCCTTGGTAACGCCGGACGTGGACTCGGACTCCCCTGCCGCCGCCGTGATCACCGCGCTGCAAGCTAACCGCGACAAGCTGGTTGATTATGATCCACGTGTGCGCCGCGATGAGTGGGATTCGGTGCATCAGATGCGTGTAGCTACCCGCGAACTGCGCAGCCACCTTCAGACCTTCCACGGCATTGTGGTCGGCCCAGAAATCGAAAAAATTGAAGCCGAGCTCAAGGAGCTCGCCGGCATCTTGGGCGTTGCTCGCGATGCGGAAGTTGTGGAAGAGCGCTGGCAGAAGCTGTTGGAATCCGAAGATTCTGACACCTTGGACGATTCCACCCGCGAGCACATTGCACAAGATATGGGCACCGCCTACCGCCGTGCGCACCGTCGCGTTATCGCTGCCCTTGATTCCGAACGTTACCTCGAACTGCTAGAGTCCCTTGACCGCCTGCTCGCAGACCCGCCAACGGCCGATAAGCAGCAGGAGTCCGTTCCGGCAACAAGCGAGGCGGAGGAGACGGAGGAACAGTCCTCTGCGGAAGAGGACGCCACTACCCCTACCGAATCCAGCGAGGACAGCGCGCCTGCTGCGGAAAAGTCCGAGCACAAGCCGGAGAAAAAGAAGTCCAAGGACAAGTCCGCCGACATGGATACCGTGATGGCGCAGCACCTTGAAAAGGCCTATAAAAAGCTGGTTAAGCGCCATAAGAAGGCCGTGGAGAACTGGGATAACCAGGAATTGTCCCTGCACGAGCGCGAGGATTATTTCCACGATATGCGCAAGGCAGCAAAGAAGCTCCGCTATGCAGCTGAAGCAGCTGGTTCTGCCACCAACCTCAAGACCAAGCGCCTCTACAAGGCCTGCAAGCAGATGCAGTCGGTGCTCGGTGACTTCCAGGATTCGGTGACTTCGCGCGATAAGCTGCTCGATCTGGCAGAGTCCGCTCGCCGTCGTGGGGAAAATACCTTTGGCTACGGTCTGCTCTATCAGCGCGAGCGCACCATCGGGCTAAAGGCGCTAGATGATTACGCCGAGTCTTTCAAGGACATCAAGGCGGCGTTTAAGCCGCTGCGTAAGAAACTAAAGTAGCCGCACTTCCCAGACAGTTACTGGGAAACACGGCGTTGAAAAAGATGGCTGGAGGTTATTTACTTCCAGTCATCCTCTTTGTCTGCGGCATCTGCCGCATCGTTGCGGGCCTGGGCGATTTCGATGGCGTTTTCTGCCTCTTCGCGGGTGTCATACGGGCCCATCCGATTTTCCCAGCCAGAGGTCTTGCCTTGGCTGACTTTCTTAGTGGCGGGATCAAAGAACCACTTCTGGTCTGCATCGCTCATGAAACTATCCTCTCAGTCGTTGCATCAGCGGCACCGGCTAAGTGCTGCCGCTGATATGGCTTGTGCCCACACTACCTACGCTGTCTCACCGATGCCCGCTAGAATGTGGGGCAGCGCAATTCTTTTATACGAATCGATGTCGTATTCCCCGCCACCGCGCACATAGGTGGCGGGCGTTCGTTGCTTTAAACGCACCACCGCGTGTGTGGGGCAACGAAGACTACTGGTCCCAGAACCTGGAAAAGGAGCTTTAGCACCCATGCCACTGTGGTCAACGCCTGCAGAGCCTGTAGCCGAGCGCGCCGCCCAAGCACATACCGAGTTCACGGGCAGCGCTCCAACGCATACCGCCAGCGCGCCGGCAACGTGGTCCCTCATTGGTGAACACATTGACCACTTCGGCGGCATTGTTGCCATGTGCGTGGACAAGCTACGCACCGCTGCTGCAGTAAGCCCGCGCACCGACGGCGTGGTGGCCGTACATTTCCACCCATCTCAGGGCGAGACTGCTCATGACTCGATTAGCCTGCAAGCGCTCGCAGAGCTGGCAACAGCGCAACAACCCACCACGGATGCAGAGGGGCAGCCACTCATTCCACCGGCACCGGAGGGAGGCCTGGCCGCTCGCGTGGGTGGCATCGTCCACACGATGATTAACCGCCAGTTGCTCTCTCGTGAGACAGCCGGCGCGGATATCACCATCGCCTCCGATATTCCGGAAGGTGCGGGTTTGGGTGCAGATGCCGCCGCGGATGTCGCGGTAGCGCTGGCCCTCATGGGGGCCGATGCGGACCTGGATGCGCCGCTAAGGGCCCGGGTGGCGGATGTATGCACCCAGGCCGTTACTACCTTTGGTGCACGGCCGCCTTTGCGTGCCCGCCACAGCGCAGCCCTGCGCAGCACGGGTGAGGGCGTATGCATCATGGATTACGCCGATGGTTCTGTCACCCACGCCCCGCACCTTGTAGGCCGCGAGATAGCTGCCTTCGCAGTGGCGGTGCCGGAAGATTTTTCCGCGCAGGAGGAAAAGGCTATCGCCGATATCCGTCAGCGGCAGCGCTTTATTGATGATGCCTGCCATTCCTTTGGCACCGATTCACTGCGCTTGCTTCCAGACGCCCAACAGCGCGTCCTTGATTGGCTCAAAGCCGTCCACAAGGTCTACGGCGAGGAGGGCCGCCCGAGTATCAGCGCCGCCACGGAGTGGATGGCCTTTTATGAGGAAGAAACTGAGCGCGTAGAAAAGTTCACCCGCTTCCTGCGCTCGCACCGCGGCGCGGAGCTCTTCCCCATCGTTTTGCAGTCACAGTCCTCCCTAGCCAATATCTACGGCTTGGATTCGGCGGAAAAACTCGCCGAGCTGGTCACGGTCCGCGGCGCCGTAGCGGGTCGTTCGGCACACGCGGGGACTTCAAATGCGGTCATTGCCTACGTTCCGGCGAAAAGCGCGCACAACTTTGCGGCCGACTTGGCGGAAGACGGCCTGCTCGTAGTCGAGTTGCAGCCAGGCGAGGCCGCGCGCGGCGAAAGCTAGTAGCCTCTCCGGCTAATCAGCAGGCCACGCAAAGAGCACCTCGCGCGAATTGGTATCCGCTGTCACCAGCGAGACGGTGGTTTCGCTGCCGGTTTCTGGCGCGCCTACAGATTGAGCGAAGACGGGTGGCTCCGGAACAAAAATCCGAGCTTTGTCCCGCTTCGGATCGCCGCTGACAACGGTGGCCGGGAAATTGGTGCCGAGCCAAGGGCGCAGCACGGTGGCCTCAGTGAGGTTAAGGCAGGCCTTATCCACCTGGGAGGCAAGCTGCGAAGTAGAGCGCATTGCGCCAATGATGTCCGTGGCGCGCTCCCCCACCCAGCTGGGAACCTCGTAGTCGCCGCATAGGGCTAGGCAGACCTCAGTGGCGAACCTATCGGACAAGCGCCGCAGCGGCGCGGTGACGTGGGCATAGTAGCCACCAATACCGGCATGTACCTGCGCCTCCTGTTCTCCTAACCACGCATAATCGGCCCCGCGCAGGAGGCTTTGGGCCTCACGCATAACAGCCATACCCCGCGGGGAATCGGCGTCGACGGTGAGGAGGAATTGGGGAATGGGGGCGTCGCCAAGCGCAAAGCCTAGGGCTTGGGCCTCGGCGCGAAATTGGCGCTCATGCTCCGGCTCGGCCGCGGGCAGGGTGCGCAAGAAGCCCACGCCAGCTTCCTGCATGAGGCGCCCAGCGCACATGCCGGCGAGCAGGGAGATCTCCGAGTTAAAGTCCATGACCTCATAGCGCGGTTCGATAATAAGCTCAAAGGTGCCGTCAGCATTTTCCACCACCCGCTGGGAGGGCAGGCGCAAGGAAATGGCCGCACGGCGCAGGGAGGATTCCTGGCGCAATCGTCCGACCTCCGGCAATAATGCAATGGACGAGTGCAGGCTGCCGGCCGCGAGGTCCGCATGCGCGCCTTCATAATCCAGGCGGGCCTGGGAGTAAATCAGCGCGCGCTCGACGTGGAAGGAGTCCACCTCGCCGTTGCCATCCAAGTCAAAGGTCCACAACACGGCCGGCTTATCGGTGCCAGGCAGCAGCGAGGCTCGGTCCTCAGAAAGCTCGGGCGGGTGCAGGCGCGCGGGTTCATCGGGAAGATAGATGGTCTGGCCGCGGCGGAAGGATTCGCGCTCCAGCTCGCTGCCGGGCTCAATGAAAGCAGCAACGTCCGCGATGGCATAGTAGACGCGGTATCCGCCTTCGCGTTCTTCGATGTAAACCGCCTGATCCAAGTCCATGGAGCCGGCGGGATCCAGGGTCACGAAGGGAATTTCGCGGGCGTCGCGGCGCGAGTCGGCGTATCGGTCCTGCGCGCGGACGGCCTGGTCGGTGACCTCGGCCGGAAAATCGGTGGCTACCGAAAATTCTGCGGCAATGGCGCGGAAATCAAGCGGGGCGGCATAGAGCTTCATGCCCACCACCATAAACGTAGTAGGGCGAATGAGTCGGCCTATAAGCCGGATTCTGTCTAATCGCGGCACTCCCTGGGAAGCACCGCGCGGTGAACATCCATCTAGACCAACCGTTGCCAGTTGGTTCCAGCAGCTACCTTCAGGCTCGAGCGAGCAGCCTTAAAACGCCTGATCGGGCCCCGCAACGTGGCGGGGCCGTGATGCCTTGCTCCCGGTGGGGTTTACCCAGCCACCGCCATCACTGACGGTGCTGGTGCGCTCTTAACGCACCGTTTCACCCTTACCTTGTGGCTCCAATTTGGCCGAAACCAAATGGAGGCACAAGGCGGTCTACTTTCTGTTGCACTTGCCCGCGGGTTTCCCCGGGTTGCCGTTAGCAACCACCGTGCTCTGTGGAGTCCGGACTTTCCTCGGCGCCCACGCGACAGCACGTGGCTGCCCGTTTGAAGCGACGCGATCACCCGGCCGGCTCATTCGCGTTCCTTATTCTAGCGCAGGCCTGCCAGGTGGCCCACATCGTTAAATCCGTGCACCATAGAGCCGCCTTCCCAGAACTCCACCCGCGAAATGGCCGCCAGGTCGAGGAAGAGATGACCAAAGGTGGCGGGGCCGGCATCGAGCGCCTGGCGGATGAAGGACTTAATTGGGTTGACGTGGCTAACCACCAACACAGTCTTGCCTGCGAAGCGCTCTTGTAGCTCCTTGCGGGTGGTGCGCACGCGGCGGTTGACCGCTTGCAGCGATTCGCCGTCCGGACAGGCGACGCTCGCATGGTGCAGCCATTCCTCGTGGAGTTCCGGATCGCGCTGGTGGGCCTCGGCTGCGGTCTTGCCTTCCCACGCACCGAAGTCCACCTCGATGAGGCCTTCGACGGTTTCTACCGCGATATCGCGGCCATTGGCTACGGCCGCTGCAGTTTCCTGGCAGCGACGCAGGGGCGAGCAGACGATGGCATCAAAGTCGGTGCCGGCAAGCGCTTGGGCAGCAGCAAGCGCCTGCTTTTGTCCGAGCTCCGTAAGGCCCGGATTGGCGCGGCCGGAGTACTGCTTGGCGGCCGACATCTCCGTCTGCCCGTGGCGAAGCAAGATAAAGCGAGTGGTAGGTCCGCGATCCCCCAGCCAATCGGTGGGGTGCGGCGCGGTGGTGTCCTGCTCTGCGGCTGGGGCTGACTCGGAGTCTTCTTCGCCAGCAACAATGCCTTCTGGGTGCCCGGCGGCCGCGGCATCCATGGCATCATTAGACAGGGCGTCTGCCACCTTGTTTTTGGCGCGCGGTACCCAGTCCAGGCTGAAAGAAGAAAAGCCGTTGATGTATTCGCGGGCGCGCAGGGCCAGCTTCTGCATATCAGGGTGCTTGATCTTCCAGCGGCCGTTGATCTGTTCCACCACCAGCTTGGAATCCATGTGGAATTCCACCTCGGTAGCGCCCAGCTCAGTGGCGGCTTCAAGGCCGCGCAGCAGGCCGTTGTACTCAGCAACGTTATTGGTGGACTTGGTTCCTACCACGTAGACAATTTCGCGCAGGATGCGCTGACCGCTGCTGTCATAGATAACGGTGCCAGAACCGGCTACTCCGGGGTTGCCGCGGGAGCCGCCATCGGCGTAAATGATGACCTTCATTAGACCAGGCGCACCAGGTAGGAGCCGCAATCGCCGCACTGCGGCAGCTCATCGGCCGGGGCATTGCGCACAGCGTTTTGCTCGGCCGGCGGCAAGACGATGAAGCAGCCGCCGCAGGCGCGGTTGGCCTTGAACTGGGCAGCGCCTACGCCATTTTCCTCGCGCTGGGTATCGTACTCACTAAGCACTCCGGCGGGCAGTTGATCGCGCAGCTCGCCGATGCGCACGGCTGGATCTTCTTGATTGGCGGCCGCTTCCTTAGCCGCCTCGGCCGCACGGCGCAGCTTTTCCAGCTTGCGCTCGGAATCGGAAACGCGCGCGCCGTGGACATCCAGATTGGAACGCAGCGCGTGCACCTCGTTATGCGCCTCCTGCAGCTCGCTCATGAGATCTGCGATGCGGGACTTGGCAGCGTAGAGGTCGTGCTCCAGATCCTTGCGGTTTTCTGGGTCCACTGCGGCGCCGAGCTGGCGCTTATCATCGCGCTCGCGCTGGCGCAGCTTGCGCTCATCGGCCTGGATGCGCAGGATTTCGGTCTCCATGTCATCGACGGCCATCTGCGCAGAACCGGAGGCATCCAGCAGGCGCTTGTGCTCCTCCTTGGCCTTGTCATACTCGGCTTGTTCCGGAATTTCCTTCTTTGCGCCATGGCCCTGCGAGCGTTCCAGGTTGGCCAGCTCCAGCAGTACCGGCTGTAGTTCTTGCGATAGTTTCACTTATGACTCCTTTGGGTGCGCAGAGATAGTCCACGGGTCGGTGCGCAGGCTGATAATTTCCGTATCCAGTTCTAAAGCATTCTCTACGATATCGCGCGCCTGGGCCGTCCACGGAAATTCGCTGGCCCAGTGGGCGGTATCGATGACGGCGGGCCCGCCGGCGCGCAGGTGCTCATCCACCGGGTGGTGGCGCAGATCCGAGGTAACGTACACGTCCACGCCTAGCTTCGCGGCCGCGGAGAGGAAAGAATCTCCCGAACCGGAAGACACGGCCACGGTGCGCACCTTCTGATCCGGATCGCCGGCGGCGCGGATGCCCCAGGCGGTCTCCGGCAGGGCATTAGCCACCTGCTGGGTGAACTCGCGCAGGGTCATCTCCTGCGGCAGCTCTCCCACCCGGCCGAGGCCTAATGCCTTATTTAGGTCCTGGTGACCAGCGGTTTCCGTGATGTCATAGGCCGGCACCTCATAAGGGTGGGCGGTGTGCAGAGCCTGCAGCAAAGAGGAGCGAAGTGCGGCTGGGGCGACGAACTCGACACGGAGTTCCTCGCCGCGGTGCAGCGCGCCGATCTCGCCTTCGGTCGGGTCAGCTCCCTCCTCCGGCTGGAATTGGCCCGTGCCCGCGATATCGAAGGAGCAGTGAGAGTAGGCGCCGATGTGGCCCGCGCCGGCGTCGAAAAGCGCCTGCTTTACCTCCTCGGCCGCGGCGACCGGCACGTGCACGCCCCACTTATCCACACCCTGGGGCTCCGGCACGATGGGCCGGCCGGGGTTGATGCCTACCAGCTCCGCGAGCTTGTCGTTTACGCCCGGCCGCGCCTTATCCGCGTTGGTGTGGGCCGCAAAGAGCGCAACGCCATTGCTGACCAACGTGTGCACTACCTTGCCCTTGGGGGTATCGGCCGCCACGGACTCCACCCCGCGCAGCAGCAACGGGTGGTGAACCACGAGCATGTCCGCGCCGAGCTCCACTGCGCGCTCGGCCACCGCTTGGGTGCAGTCCAAAGCGAAAGCCACCCGCTTTACCTCCGCGGCCGGATCCCCGCAGATAAGCCCCACGGCATCCCACTTTTCCGCCAGGTGCGGCGGGTAGGCCTCATCGAGTACGCGGCGGACATCGCCCACGCTCACAGCGGACATGGAGGTGCTCCTTTATGCTCGTTTCATGGAATAGTTGCTACTGCTATATCCTATCTTCCGCACCACAGTACTATTCGCGCGAAGGGGTTTTCCGCATGACCGAGACCGATACCCGCTCCGGCCTTTACCTCGTTTTTGTCTGCACCGGAAATATCTGCCGCTCCCCCATGGCAGAAATCATCGTGCGCGATGAAATGGAAAAGGACATGCTAGACCTCGTCGCCACCGTGGATTCCTGCGGTCTGGGCGGCTGGCATGTAGGCCAGGGCGCGGACGAACGCGCAGTTGCCGAACTGCGCCGCGGCGGCCACGATGGCGGTTCCCACCGCGCGGTCAAGCTAGGCACCGAGCACATGGACGCTGATCTCTTCATTGCTATGGACAAGGGCCACTGCGCGGCCCTCATTGAGCACGGCATCAGCCCCGACAAGATTCGCCTGATGCGCAGCTTCGACCCCAGCTCCCCGGAGGACGCGGACGTGGCAGACCCCTATTACGGTTCCGCAGGGGATTTTGAAACCACGCGCAAGAATATCGAGGCCGCCGTGCCTGGCCTGCTGGATTGGATTCGCGCTAACCGCGACTAAACTAGGCCCCATGCTAAAGACGTTCCTTAAGCCGGGTTGGGTTCTACTGCTACTTTTCGTCGTGGCATTTTCCTACCTTGCTTTTACCGTCCTTGCCCCGTGGCAGCTGGGCAAGGACGATGACATTGTGGAACGCAACGAGCTCATCACCCGCGCCTATGAGGCTGACCCCCAGCCGGTGGAAGACCTCGTGGATGGCAACGGCGCCATCAAGGACGATGAGTGGTCCCGTGCCACCCTGCACGGCCAGTACCTGCCGCAGGATGAGGTGCTGCTGCGCCTGCGCCCGGTCGATTCCGGTCCGTCCTACCAATCTCTGGTTCCCTTCCGCACCGATTCCGGCCTGACCATCCTGGTTAACCGCGGCTGGGTCAAGGCCGGCGAGGCCAACGCTGTGCCAGATATTCCCCCTGCCCCTTCTGGCGAAACGACTTTGACCGGCATGATCCGCGCCGACGAGGCCGAGCACCAGTCCGCCCCCATTAAGCAGGAGGGCTACCAGCAGGTCTACTCCATCCATACGGAGCAGATTGCCTCGCTTATCGACGCCCCCTTGGCCCACGACTACATCCAACTCTCCGCCGACCAGCCCGGCGTGCTCAACCCCATGCCGATCCCGCAGCTCGACCGCGGCAACCACCTCTCCTACGGCTACCAGTGGATTGCCTTCGGCATCATGGCCCCGCTGGGCTTGGGCTACTTCGTATGGTCCGAAATCCGTGAGCGCCGCCGCCTGCGCGAGGAGGAAGAGGCCCTCGCCGCCCTCGACGCCGATGCCTCCACTGCCGGCTCCGCACCCGTAGAAACCCCGTCCCCTGCAACCTCCCGGCACGACGCCCGCGCGGCCACTGACGACGCCACCGATACCGCCACAGCCGTACCCGCCGCGTCCTCCTCGCATGCCGCCAGCCGCCGCAATCGCTCACGCTACGGCGACTCCAAGCCGGATCACTACGCCAAGTTGAACAAGCGCCGCCGCGAGCGCTACTAACCCCTCTCTGCCTAGGCAGTGGCTTGAGCATCCGCATAGTCCCCACGAAACAGCCACGTTAATGCGTTATGCCCTCTCCTCTTGGGGCATAACGTGGCCACAAGTTGGCTCTCGAGGCCTTGCCCCCCTCAACCCTGCCAGCCGGCTAAGCCCACCAACGCAAAAATGACCGCCTCCCAGAAACGAATCCGAGAGACGGCCTGTCTTGTGCGGCCTGAGGGGATCGAACCCCCGACCTATTGGGTGTAAACCAATTGCTCTTCCAGCTGAGCTAAAGCCGCATGCGCTCTTGCGCTGTAAGAAACAGTAGCGCAGGTTGCTAAAGCAACACAAATCGGCAGGTAAAGCCCTACTTCTTGGTGTAGCCGCGCTGCACCAAGCACGAGCCTTGCCACTCGCCTAGGCGCTCCGCCTTGGTCTGCACTAGACCTGCCAGCTGAGCGGACTCGGAGATGAGCCCAGGCTCAACGGTTCCCGGCTTGCCGGCACCCGGGGTGAGCAGCCAGACTGCGCCGTTATCGGCCAGCGGGCGGCTCGCGTCCACCAGTCCATCCACAAGGTCGCCATCTTCTTCGCGCCACCAAAGAAGAACTACATCGCACAGCTCGTCATTTTCTTCTTCCAAGAAGTCATCGCCGAGCACGGCCTCGATCGATTCAGAGATCGCGGTATCGCAATCCTCGTCCCAACCAAGCTCCAGGGCGATTTGCCCTTCCTTGATTCCGAGCTTGACTGCAGCGTCAGCCACTATGCATTTCCTTCCTAATTTAGTGAATGTCTGGTCCGCGTATCGCCCACATCCTGCGGGTAAATCGCGGCTTAATAGAAGTATTTTAACGCCCGCCGGACCCTTTTACCCGCCTAAGGGCCACAATTCCCCCATTTTGCAGGCCCTACCGCTGCCGCAACCGAATCCACAGAGTTAGCAAACTACCCTCTTTTACCCCACCGAACTTTGCAAAGATACTGGTTATAGCGATGTAACGTACCGCACGTACCCTTAAGTCGGACTTCACAACGACTGTGGATCTGTGAGCGCGTATCCTAGTAAGCAAACTGTGCAGACCCTTAAATAGGAGGTTTAAATGGCCGAGAAGGACGCCCACCAGGGCGACTCCAACTTCCCCCTCATCCGCGACGGCGTTGCATCGTATCTTCACGATAATGATCCAGAAGAGACCCGCGAGTGGATGGACTCCCTCGATGGTCTGCTGGACCACTCCGATCCGGAGCGCGCACGCTACTTAATGCTGCGCCTGCTCGAGCGCGCCACTGCGAAGCGCGTTGAGATGCCATCGCTGACGTCTACGGACTTCGTCAACACCATCCCCACCACCATGGAGCCGGAGTTCCCAGGTGATGAGGAGCTGGAAAAGCGCTACCGCCGCTGGATCCGCTGGAACGCAGCCATCATGGTGCACCGCGCACAGCGCCCAGGCATTGGCGTGGGCGGACACATCTCCACCTACGCAGGCGCTGCCCCGCTGTATGAGGTCGGCCTGAACCACTTCTTCAAGGGCAAGGAAGATCCTTCGGGCGGCGACCAGGTCTTTTTCCAGGGCCACGCTTCCCCAGGCATGTACGCCCGCGCATACATGGAAGGCCGCCTGACTGAAAAGGATCTGGACAGCTTCCGCCAAGAGGTCTCCCGCGGTGAGGGCGAGGGCCTGCCCTCCTACCCGCACCCGCGCCTGATGCCATGGTTCTGGGAATTCCCCACCGTGTCCATGGGCTTGGGCCCGATTAACGCTATCTACCAGGCACGCTTTAATAAGTACCTGGAGACCCGCGGTATCAAGGACACCTCCAAGCAGCACGTATGGGCTTTCTTGGGCGATGGCGAGATGGACGAGCCAGAATCCCGCGGCCTGCTGCAGATTGCATCCCTCTACGAGCTGGATAACCTCACCTTCGTGGTCAACTGCAACCTGCAGCGCCTTGACGGCCCGGTCCGCGGCAATACCCAGATCATCCAGGAGCTGGAGTCCTTCTTCCGCGGCGCCGGCTGGGAGGTCATCAAGGTTATTTGGGGCCGCGGCTGGGATAAGCTGCTGGAAAAGGACACCGAGGGTGCCCTGGTCAACGTCATGAACACCACCTCCGATGGTGACTACCAGACCTTCAAGGCGAACGATGGAGCCTATGTGCGCGAGCACTTCTTCGGCCGCGATGAGCGCACGGCCAAGCTGGTAGAAGACATGTCCGATGATGAGATTTGGGCGCTGCGCCGCGGCGGCCACGATTACCGCAAGGTCTACGCCGCCTACGCCCGCGCGCTGGAGAACAAGGGCACCGGCAAGCCAACCGTCATCCTGGCCCACACTATTAAGGGCTACGGTCTGGGCCACAACTTCGAGGGCCGCAACGCTACCCACCAGATGAAGAAGCTGACCCTGGATGACCTGAAGCGCTTCCGCGATAAGCAGGAGATTCCATTCTCCGATGCGGAGCTGGAAAAGGATCCGTACCTGCCGCCGTACTACCACCCGGGCAAGGATTCCCCGGAGATCAAGTACATGCTGGAGCGTCGTAAAGAGCTCGGTGGCTTCCTGCCGGAGCGCCGTGAGGACTTCACCCCGCTTGAGGCGCCGGCACTGGATAAACTGCGCTCCGTGCGCAAGGGTTCTGGCAAGCAGGAAGTAGCTACCACCATGGCCTTGGTGCGCACCTTTAAGGAGATCATGCGCAACAAGGAGCTGGGCAAGCGCGTTGTGCCAATCATTCCGGACGAGGCCCGCACCTTTGGTATGGACTCCTGGTTCCCCACCATGAAGATCTGGAACCCACGCGGCCAGAACTACGTGCCGGTTGACCACGACTTGATGCTTTCTTACCGCGAGGCCACCGACGGCCAGATCATGCACGAGGGCATTTCTGAGGCCGGTGCCGCCGCCTCCTTCACCGCGGCAGCTACGTCCTACGCCACCCAGGGCGAAGCCATGATTCCGCTGTACATCTTCTACTCGATGTTTGGCTTCCAGCGCACCGGCGATGCCTTCTGGGCAGCTGGTGACCAGATGGGCCGCGGCTTCATTATCGGCGCTACCGCCGGCCGCACCACCCTGACCGGTGAGGGCCTGCAGCACATGGACGGCCACTCCCCTGTCCTGGCCGCTACCAACCCGGCTGTAGTTTCCTATGACCCGGCCTTTGGCTACGAGGTTGCCCACTTGGTCACCCGCGGCATTGAGCGCATGTACGGCGAGGACAATGAGGCCATCATGTACTACCTCACCGTCTACAACGAGCCGGTGCACCAGCCGGCCGAGCCGGAGGACCTGGACGTGGAAGGCCTGCACAAGGGCATCTACCACTTCAACACCGCTGAGGGCGGCTCCATTGCTGCCAATATCTTGGCTTCCGGCGTGGGCGTGCACGAGGCGCTGCGCGCGCAGCAGCTGCTTGCCGACGACTTCGATGTCAAGGCCTCCATTTTCTCCGTCACCTCCTGGAACGAGCTGGCCCGCGACGGTGCCCGCCGCAATAAGGAGGCCCTGCGCAAGGGCGAGGAGCCGACCGAGGCATTTGCTACCTCCCAGCTCAAGGGCTACGAGGGTCCGTTCGTTGGCGTCTCTGACTTCACCACCGAGCTGCAGGAGCAGATCCGCCCATACGTCCCAGGTACCTACATCACCTTGGGCGCGGATGGCTTCGGCTTCTCTGATACTCGCGAAGGCGCACGCCGCTACTTCAACATCGATGCCGAGTCCATCGTCGTCGCCGTACTCGACGGCCTGGCTCGCGAGGGCAAGATTGAGCGCTCCGTAGTGGAGAAAGCAGCCAAGGACTTCAAGCTGGATGACCCGACCGCTACCACCCACATCGAGGACTAACCCCCGCAGTGGCGCGAGCTAGACCCGCACCACTGCGTTGTAAGTAAGGCGCCGCCGGCTTCCCGCCGCGGCGCCTTTTGCGTGCACTAAGAAGTGCTGTGGGGCTGGCCAGCTTAAATCGCGTCGAGGACGCGGCCGAGGGCCGTGGAGATAGCCTCAGGATCTTCGAGAATCACCATGTGTCCTGAGCCTTCCACTGTCTGCAGGCTCGCGGCAGGCCAATTCTCACACAGGACTTCGGATTGCGACCGCGGGGTGACAATATCGGCGGTGCCCACCACTACCTCTCCGTGGAGCTTCGCTAGCCTTTCGGCGGCGCCGTATTCGTCATGTTCCAGAAGATCGTCGAAGAAACCGGAATAGGAGGCCAAGGGGGTATCGAGAAGCATGGCAACGTGAAACTGCAGCTTCTCCATCTGGGGAAAGCCGGCCAAGGTCACGGCAAAAAGCGGGGCGATAAAGCGAGCAACTTCAAAGCGGGCGCTATCGACGCGACCTGGCAAGCGCAGGCACAAGCGGTAGAGCGCGTGCAGGGACTTGGACTGCAAAATCTGGGCCACGCCCTTGGCCGCAAAGCGGCGCATAGAGGTAGAAATCAGCAACGCGCCCTTGATACGCCCATAAACCTCGGTCGGCGCACGGCGGATAAGATTCAAGGCAACCATGCCGCCTAGGGAATGGCCCACGATGACCAAGTTGCCGTGGGGAGCGCGCTGGCGGATGACGGCTAGGACGTCGTCGGCAGCCGCGTCAACGGTGCACTCTTCTGGGTCAACCGTGGAGGATTGCCCATGCCCGCGCAGGTCCACCAAGAGTGCGCGGGTATTGCGGCCACGCAGGTAATTGGCCTGGTCATAATAGGCTTCTGAGGACAGGCAATAGCCGTGGATGAAGACCACCGTCACCGAGGCGTCCTGCTGGCCTACTTCATACCAGGCGATGTCTAGGCCATCGTGGTCCACGGTGCCGGATGCGCTGATGTGGGTAAGCCCCGGCTCGGTAGAGGGATCATGCAATCCGCCATAGAGCTTTTCTAGCTCGGCGCGGTGCGAGGGGCGCAGGCGCTTGAGCCAACTACGCGCCACAACGGAAGAACGTTTTCTCAATGCCATAACGCGATCAATACTAGACTGGTGGGCATGGCAAACGACCTCAGTGCCCAATTGCAGGCAAAATTCAATGCGAGTGCGCCGGACAAGGAGCCGGAGCGAGATACTCTCGGCCAGCTCATCGCACTCATCCACAAGGTCACCGGGACCGAGGAAGACTTGGACCGCGAGACCCGCCTGAAGGATATCGGGGTAGAGTCGCTCGATCTGGTGGAGCTCACCGTGCGCGCGGAAGAAGCCTTCCAGGTGCGTTTTTCTGAGGAAACGATGCTCAACAGCGAAACCATCGGCGATATCGCCGAGTATGTGGAGGATCACCAATGATTTCTTATCTATCAGACATGGACGGCGTGCTCATCAAAGAAGGTGAGATGATCCCTGGCGCCGATAAATTTATCCAGGCACTTAAAGACAATGACATCGAGTACATGGTGCTGACCAATAACTCCATGTCTACCCCGCGGGACCTATCTGCACGCCTGCGCAATACTGGTTTGGACATTCCCGCTGAGCGCATCTGGACCTCCGCTACCGCTACCGCGAACTTTCTTTCCAGCCAGGTAAGCTCCAGCAAGGCCTACGTTGTGGGAGAATCCGGCCTGACCACCGCCATGCACGAGGCAGGCTGGATCCTTACCAACGATGATCCAGACTTCGTGGTGCTTGGTGAAACCCGCACTTATTCCTTTGAAGCCATCACCAACGCCATCAATCTCATCCGCAATGGTGCTCGTTTTATCGCCACCAACCCGGATGTTACCGGCCCGGCTCCTGAGGGTGTACTGCCGGCCACCGGCGCCGTGGCCGCGCTAATTACCGCCGCCACCAACCGCGAGCCTTATTACGTGGGCAAGCCCAATCCGGTCATGATGCGCTCGGCGCTCAATCATATTGGTGCTCACTCGGAGCACACGGTCATGATTGGTGACCGCATGGATACGGATGTCAAGGCAGGTCTCGAAGCGGGCATGCGCACGGTCCTGGTGCGCTCCGGTATCTCCGATGACCGAGAAATTTCCCGCTACCCGTACCGCCCTTCTGCCGTGCTGAAATCCGTGGCCGAACTGCCCGAAAAGATCCTAGATCCGTTCGCAGAGGATAACTAAGCCGCGCTGCATGCTCACCGCAGCTCAAAGGGGCTGACCCAGCTTAGGCTGGCCAGCCCCTTTGTGCGCTTATTGTGGCAGGCGCACGGCAGCAGTAAAACCGTGGCGCTGCGCGAGGTAGCGCACGACGCAGTCAAGCGCATCCAGCTCCTCGCGGGTACCGGTAAGCACCTGGTGGCAGCCGATACCGCTGCCTGCGTTGGCGCAGGCGCTACCGCCTTGGGCAAGCGCCGCTACGGAAAACCCATCCCGGAACCAGCGGGTACACCACTGAGCGGTCAGTGGGTCATCGCCCGGAATGATAAATTCCGACTCGGTACGGATGCACCGATCCATGGCGTGTTCAATCTCCGAGCGCAGCGTGCGCGGCATCCCGGAAATCTTGAGCACACCGGTGACCACGGTGGCGCCACCGTTGACGGAGGGCCACGTGGAGGTGGAGGCCGGCTGTTCAACCGGCGCAGGGTTAACGCACGTATTCATAGCCGATTCTCCCTCGACATAGATCACCACCGCACGAGGCCTGCCGGCCCAGCGCGATGCAAGACGAGCTTCGTCTTCCCCAACGAACTGTCTGATGCGTCTGCCCACAATTTTCCTGCGTCACACCCCTCCCTACAACCCTCAACTTTCACTTCAACCCCCATTCGCTAAACCTCAACCCTAGGTACAGACTGAGGCTAAAGTTGCAGGTGAAACCAGTGTTATAAATGTGAAATTTGGAGTTTGTTGAGAAAATTCTCGCTCTCCTTGACGGCAGGCGACAGAAGCCCTGCTCACGCACCGGAAAGCGCAACTAGGCTCACGCGCAACCGCCACCCTCGCGCTCATGCCAGTTTCCCGCGCAGGATGGCCCCCTTTCGCACGAAATTCCCCGACTCCTCCCCGCCCCACGGGGGAGCCTTCCACCGCGCCACTTCCCCCAGTGGAAGGCGCTCGCTCCGCCACAGCTGGCAGATCACAAAGAATTCCAGATGGCGGTATTTGTATCGTGCCAGAGGGGCTTGCACCACTCGCCAAAGTCGCGGTTTGTGAGCGCAACCATGGCATAGTCGCCGGCGACCCAGAGGTAGGTGCCGGACATGCCGAAGTGACCGACGGCGTCGGCAGGCAAGGAGCCCATCCAGTGTTCCTTATCGCCGCGGATTTCAAAACCTAGGCCCCAGGTGCAGTCTTTGAAGCTGCCGTAGCCCGGAACAATGCCGCGCAATCCATTGAAGTGAACGCGGCGCATGTCGGCCACGGTGGAGGGGTGCAGGAGTTGTGGGTCCTGAACTTCCGCGGCAAAGGCCGCGAGGTCCTCCACTGTGGAAACCAGGCCATGGCCGGCCGAGCCTTCGAGCCGGGTGGACTTCATGCTCAGCGGGGTCAATATGCCTTCGCGCAGGTACTCGGCAAAGTCCATGCCTGTAGCTTCGGCCACGGTATCCGCGGCCCACTCATAACCGGCCGAGGAATAGATGCGGCGCTCGCCCACTGGCTTCTGCGGCTCCCGGGAGTCAAAGGAAATTCCGGAGGCGTGGGCAAGCAGGTGCTCGAGAGTGGAGCCCTCCGGACCGGCCGCTTGCTCAAGCTCCACGGCACCTTCTTCCACGGCCAGCATCACACCGTAGGCCGCAACCAGCTTGGTCACCGATGCCACCGGAAACTCGCGGGCAGTATCCCCCACTGTTTCTGCCACCTCACCTTGGTGTAGTAAGGCTCCGGCCACCGTATCCGCGGGCCACTGGCTAATTTGGCTAAATTCACTCATATCCTCTAGCCTACTGAGCCGCATTCGGAAGGACTGGACCGCTTTGGGCGCGCCTTTTCGAACCGGTCACTCCTTTGGCCTACTGGGCCCGCGTACGCCTTGGGTTCACGAATCCCACATACCTTAGGTCTACTGGGTCCCACACACCTTAGGTCCAAGGTGATCGGGCCGATCTGAGCGAACGGACCCCTCAATTCAGCCCTAAAGGCCTCAAATCAGCCCGATCAGACTGGACCTAAGCCACAGAAGCCGGCGAAAGCCCCTCGAAACCGCCCAGCCGCCAGACGCGTCAGGCCCACAGGCGGCCGCCCAAGTAAACCACCAGTTAAGACAAAAAGAACTCTTTATGGAATTGGCCAAGAATCGCTTGCATAGGCAACAAACATGACAAAGCTTTAAGTCATGCCTAATAATTCTCAGAATCAGCCCGAGTTTGCGCGCGGAAACGTCAATCGCCGCCGCTTCCTGCAGACCACCGGCACCGCCGGTGCCGCCATCGCCCTGTCCACCACCGCCGCGAATACCGCCAATGCCCAAAGCAGCCTCTCCCCGCGCGTGGAGCAGCACATGGTGGAGCCCAAGCTGGGCGAACGACCCTTCCTCCACGGAGTTGCCTCGGGTGACCCGATCCCGGATTCGGTCATCCTGTGGACCCGTGTGACCCCGGAGGCCGATGCCATGCCAGGCTCCGGGCTGGGCGAGGCCACCCGGGTGGAGTGGGAAATTGCCAAGGATGAGGGCTTTGGGGACGTCGTCAAGCGGGGCGAAGTGACCACCGACGCCAACCAGGACCACACCGTGCACGTGGACCCGCACGGCTTGGAGCCGGAGACCGTGTATTTCTACCGCTTTAAGGCGCAGGAGAAATACTCGCCCATTGGTCGCACCAAGACCGCCCCGGCGCTGAGCGCCTCCCCGGATGAGCTGACCTTTGGCGTGGCTAGCTGCGCCAATTGGGAGTCCGGCTTCTTCAATGCCTATGGCGATATTGCCCAGCGCGGCCGCGCGGACCAGCTGGATTACATGATCTTCTTGGGTGACTATATCTACGAGTACCCGCAGCGCGAATACGCCGGCTATGGCCCGGTGCGCCTGCACCACCCTGCGCACGAGATTATCTCGCTGGAGGATTACCGGATTCGCTTCGGCCGCTACCGCACCGATGAGAACTTGCAGGCCGCACACGGTGCGCTGCCGTGGGTTGTGGTGTGGGATGACCACGAGGTGGCCAACGATAACTGGCGCGAGGGCGCGGAGAACCACACCGAGGGCGAGGAGGGCGCCTTCTTGGACCGCCGCAAGGCCGCCATGCAGGCCTACTTCGAATGGATGCCGGTGCGCGCGACCAACCCGTCGGAGCAGGGCCACCTCTACCGCAGCCTGACCTTCGGCGACCTGGTGGAGCTGACCATGATGGACCTGCGCACCTACCGCGATGAGCAGGTGCGCTTTGGCCCGCGCAAGATGGCCGCCGAAGGCCGCACGATGCTCGGCTCCGAGCAGTACAACTGGCTGCTCAATAAGATTGAGACCTCTTCTGCCAAGTGGAATATGCTGGGCAATTCCGTCATGTTCTCCCCCATGAACCTGGCTACCCTGCAACAAGATGACAAGACAAAGCCAGTTTCTTCCTCGCTGTCTTCTAATATCACCGGCATTCCGGTCAACGGCGACCAGTGGGATGGCTACTCGGCGGAGCGCCGCTTGCTTATCGACGCCCTCTCTAAGCACGACTCCCACACCCTCTTTGTCACCGGCGATATCCACTCCGAGTGGGCGCACAATATCAGCAAGGATGGCCGCATTTTCGGCGCCGAGATGGTCTGCGCCTCTGTGTCTGCGCCAAATGTGAACGAGCAGCTGAAGCTGCCGGAGGGCAATGAGCTTTCCAAGCTGGCCGAGCGCTACTTGATGGGTGCTAACCCGCACACCCGCCACGTGGATCTGGACCACCACGGCTATAGCTATGTCACCGTGCGCCCGGATTCGGCGGAAATGCACTGGTTGCGTGTGGATAATCTGCTCACCGCCAAGTCCCCGGTGCGCGAGGCCGTGACCATGACCTGGCGCCCGGGTGAGGGCTACACCAAGTAGTTGTAAGTTCTGTCACATGACAGGTACTAGGTGTTAACGAACGGGTAGTACACCTTCGATAGGCACAGTGAAAGACCCTCTCTGGGGAATTTCACTACCTATCACTCGCGCGCCTTTCGGGCCCCCTTTGGTGCCGCGGATTCTTCCCTAGTCCGCGGCATACTCATAGTCGATGTAGCCGCGCTCGCCGCCCAGGTAGAACGTATCCTGGTCCGGCTCGTTGAGCTCGAGGCCCTCGCGCCAGCGGCGCACCAGGTCCGGGTTGGCGATGAGCTGGCGGCCCACCACTGCGGCGTCCACGTAATCCAGCTCGATTTCGCGCTGGGCATCCTCCTTGGAGGTAATCGTGGGGAAACCATCATTCATGAGCACCTTGGTCACGCCATTTGCGCGAGCCTTTTGCGCCAGCGTGGCGATAAGCTCGCTTTCCGGCTCGCTGTGTAGCAGGGACACATAAGCCAGGTTCAGCGGTGCCAGGACATCGAGCAGACCGCCGTAGGTGGCCAGCATATCGGCCTGATCGTCTTCAATAACACCCTGCACATTGTGTGCCGGGGAGAATCGCACACCCACGCGGTCGGCGCCGATTTCCTCCGCCACGGCGCGGATGACCATCTCTGGCAGGCGCCAGCGATTTTCCGGGCTGCCGCCGAATTCATCCTCGCGCTTATTGGCAGACGGCGCCATAAACTCATGCAGCAGGTAGCCATTCGCGTTGTGGATTTCCACGCCGTCGACGCCGGCGTCAATAGCCCGGCGTGCGCCCTGGCGGAATTCCTCCACGATGCGCGGCAGCTCTTCCTTCTTCAGCTCGCGCGGAACCGGCGCATCCATTTTGCCGGAAAAACCGCGCACGGTTCCGCCCCAATCGAAGGCGCTCGGCGCATCCGGGTTCGCACCGTCAATCAGGTCCGGGTGGCTGGTGCGGCCACCGTGCATAATCTGCATAAACAAGGTGCCGCCTTCCCCGTGAACGCGGTCCGCGACAGCGCGCCACCCCTCTGCCTGCTCCTCGGTGGCAATGCCTGCCTGCCCTGGGAACGCACGGTTGGTCCATGCCGGGAAGGTTCCCTCCGTAACCACCAGACCCGCCGTGGCACGCTGCGAATAGTACTTTCGGTGCAGCTCGGTAGGCACACCGCTCTCGCCTGCACGCTGGCGGGTCAGCGCCGCCATGGTCACGCGATTGCCTAACGTGTATCGGCCGAGTTCCAGTGGTTCGAAAAGTGAAGTCATGCCCAGTGCAACGCGCAGCCGATGCGCACTATTTCATCTTTGCCACACAAAATCATTCCTGCACGTCAATGGCGATGACATGAGCGTTTATGCCGGCTTTGCCAACCACAAAAGGAAGCAGTGGTCGCGATAGAGGGCACGGCCTATTAACGCGGCTCAACCAGAATCTCTGTGCCCGTACTACCGGCGGTTCCCGAAACTTGGGCACCGTCGCCAGCATCGCCTCCCGCAGCGGGCGCAGTGCCGGCGCCGGTCCCGTTCCCAGAATCTGTCCCCGCGTTGTCTGCACCGGTGGCTGCGCTCTGGTCCGGGGAGCCATTACCAGTAGCGCCCGGTCCCTGCCTGTCGCCGGCAGGCGTATCAGTCGTGCCAGCGTCATTAGTGCCTTGTGGGCTGGTGGCCTCAGAGGGAGCCGCGCCCTCCTCACTCGGCTCGCTCTGTGTGCCGGATTCGGTGGTTTCCAGGGTGGGTTCGGTTGACGGGGCTTCGGCAGGCTGCGAGGAGGAGGTTTCCTTGCCGCTATTGCGCCAATGCTCGGGCGAGAGCCAGCCAGCGTCGGCATCGTCCGGGTTGCTCGAGGCCAGGATCAAAGCACCGACAACAAGAAGCGCGAGGATAAGGCCCGTGGTGGATGCGCGGACTCGGCCACCGAAGGTGGCGATCTTTTGAAACTTGCTATTGGTCTCCACGCCACGCCAGATGCCCTGGGAGGACTCTGATTCTTGGTCATCCGCATCAGGCAGTGCGGGTTTTCCAGGGCCATCGCTATCCGGGCCATCCACCTCAGCGCCCTCGGTGTCGGCACTGCACTCCACCTTCGTCTCTGGGTGGGAGCCCTCCCCTGCGGTGGAAGCATCCTTGACGGATTCCTGAGCCGCGGTAATTCCCTGCGATGACGGCAGCGGGCGTTGCAGTTCATCCAAATCGGCCACGTTGTAGTGGTCCCAGAACTCCGAGAGCAGCGCGGAGCGAATGGCGCGTTCTACCGCCCACTGGCGGGCGGGGTTAACGGTGACCAGCACGCGGTAGGTCACGTGCCAGGATTGGCCGGCGGCCTGCGGGGCAACCAGCTGGGTGGCCGGCAGCACCTCCAGCTCGCCATTGACGTCTACGGCGATGGACGGCTCTCGAATCGCCTGCTCGGAAATGGTGCGCACGCGGCGGGTAATTTCTGGCAGGGTCTCGCCCTCTTGCACCGGCACGTCAAAGTTGACCACGGCGCGCGACCATTCCTGGGAATAGTTGGTCACCGCGCCGGCCGAGCTATTGGGCACGGTGACGAGCTCGCCAGTGGGAGTGCGCACCTTGGTGGTACGCAAGGTCAGCATCACCACGGTGCCTTCCACATCGGTCACGCCATCAAAGCTGACGTAATCGCCCACACCAAATTGTTTTTCCGACAGGATGAAAAAGCCAGAGAGAAAATCCGCGATGATGGACTGGGCGCCAAAGCCGACGGCGGCTGAAACTATCGTCGCCGGCACCGCCGCGCCTACTGCAGGAACACCGATATTGGTCAGCGCGGCCCAAATGATGAGGAAGTACGCGATGGCCTGCACGATGTAGACCAGCGCACCGGTAAGCGCCAGACGGGCCTTGGTGGCTTCTTCCTCTTCATCGAGGCGGCGTTCCATAATGCGGATTGCCAGCCTACCGATGCGCGGTATCAAAATACCGATCAGCAGCAGCGCGATAAGCGGTAAGCCGTGGTCAACGAAGAGGCTCCACAGCTCGTAGAAGTAATACTTCAGATTCATGTCTCTAGAGTAGGGCGCGCGCCTGAAAACTGGGTGCCAGTTTGCTGCCAGCAACCGAGCAAACACTCCCCCTAGCACAGCCACTACTCCCCTATGCCCTGCACAAACTCCTGCATCGTCTGCCTTGTTTGTCTACTGTGTGGGGCATGAAGAAATCATTCCTTATTCCCTTCTTCGCCCTAGCTCTTTTTGCCACCGGTTGCGGCGGCAGCGACGAGACCGCCACCACCATTTCCACGGTGAAAGAAACCGTTACGGAAACGGCCTCTGAAACGAGCTCTACAGAATCCAGCACCGAGGAAACATCCACAGAAGAAGCGACCACGGAAGTAGCAACCACCGAGGCCGCGCAGCACGCTGAACCGCAAACCGAAAATCAGGAAGCCGTGCAACCGGCTACCGAAAACCGGCAGCAGGAAAACACCGCACAGTACCAATGCGCGGACGGCACCTGGGTGGAGTTTGCCGCGTTATGCAAGGAATCAAACGCTCAACCGCCAGTACAAGCGCCCAATGGGCCGAGTGCGGAGTGCCCGGCCTACCTGTGCGGCTACGGCAACGATGCCAATGGCAACCGGAATAAAAGCTCCGGAGAAATCCAGACCCAATATGGCTGCGAGCAAGGCTATATCACGGACCCGCAGCTTTGCGGTGCGGTTGGGCGCTAAGCCTATCTCCTAGTCGCGGGAGTCATAGCGTTTCATGAGGCGATCAATGAGTTCATCAGTAAGCTTGTCATCTTCCAAAATGGCATCAAGGAGGCGTTGGGATTCCTCGTGGGAGGCCTGTTCCTCCTCGTTGTAGGAATCACCGGTGAGGTCCACGCCGAAGTCCGTGTCATCGCTTTCTGCTACCACTGCGCTGAGCTGATCCACATCGGATTCGAAGGACTCCATAAACTCGCTGGCCTCCGCAGCGGCCTCCTTGCGGCGCTTGCCGGAGCGCACTTCCTTTTCAATGCGGCGCTGCAGCGCGGCCTCCATTTGGCGGTGGCGCCAAGAACGTAGGCGGTGCGGCTCTAGGCGGCGGCCCACTGCACGGCTTTTATTCTCGGCTTTCTTGGCCAACACTTTAACCTGTGCGGCGGTGTCATTAATAGGTGCCCAGTCTTGGTAGGCGGGCACGCGCCAGCCGGCCCAGATGCCCAGCAGCGCCAAGAAGATAGAAACTAGCGGCCCGACGATCATGCCCACCGCCATCATGTCGAAGTGGTGGCCCACCAAGACGATGACAGCGCAAGCAACAGCCGGGATAACCGTCGGCTGGTTATCACCAAATACGCTCGGCTCGCGCCCCATCACGATGTCACGAATCATCGATCCGCCCGTGGCGGTAAACACGCCCATCATGATGCATGGAATAAGCGGCAGGCCGTAGGTAATGGCCTTTACCGCGCCGGTGGCGGCCCACAGGCCGGAAACGACGGCGTCGCCATGCGCCTGCAGATAATCCCAGGTCTTTCCTTTGAAGTAAACAAAGCGAGCAATCAGCGCGCCGGTAAAGGCCAAGTAGAGGTATTCGGGCTGGCTCATTGCCGCAACGGTGCCGCGGTTAATGAGTACATCGCGCACCATACCGCCGCCCAGGGAAGAAAACATCGCAATGAAGAAGAAGCCGATGATATCGTAGCCGCGCTTGCGCGCCATAGTGCCACCGATAATTCCCATCAGCAGCACACCACTGATATCAGACCAGCGGTAGAGAGATTCAATGAGCGGATCTACTTCAACCATATGGTTATTAGACTTCACCGCCCGCGCTTGCGCAATCAGCACACCCATATGCGCAGATAAGCACTAAAGGCGCCGGCACTGCTTGCCGACGCCTCCTTGCCCCCCCCTACACCGTGGGGCCAGCGGGGCTCGAACCCGCGACCAACGGATTATGAGTCCGTAGCTCTAACCGACTGAGCTATAGCCCCACGCAGATTGCACACCCAACAGGGCGACTCTCTGCCCTGAAAAGATTAGTCAAAGAGCGGCCAAAGACCAATTTGCCGAGCGTATGAAGGTCGAATGCGGTATATGTAAATTATGCGCCACATCACAGTCTCTTTCCTTATCGCCGCTGCCCTGACCTTGTCCGCCTGCTCAGCCGACTCGGACCAGTCCTCCTCCATTAACTCCGACGAGAACTCCTCTAACAGCCAAGACTCCAACGCCAGCTCCAACGAAGAAGCCAAGGACGTCATTGGCACGTGGGAACAAAAAATAGGCGAAGATGACCACAAATCCACCTTTACCGCTAGCGTGACCGAAGAGGTCATCACCGTGGAGTGGGATTACGGCTCCGACAATGATGAACCACTGTGGATTGGAACCTTTGACGCTGCCAAGGCCGCCAAGGGCGAAACGGTAGCCTCCAAAAAAGACGCCGGTGGTGTGGACGCTGTATCCGATGCCATGATGCCGGATACCCTAGATTTCAAGCTCGAAGACGATCAGCTCAAATTCACATTCAATACCGACAATGTCTCACTAGACGTCGCGTTAAAGAAAATTAGCGACGAGCCCAAAACCAAAAATGAGCTCCAAAACACCGATGCCACCCGCTCTTTCAAAGACAACGTTCTGGAGCTACCCACCGCTACGGTCAAGATCACCGGACACCACGTTATCGATCCCGGCTCCCCTGGAAACCGGATTGGCGATAAGCCCATCATCGTCTTTGACTACGAGATGACCAATAAGACGGACAAAGAGCTGCGCACTGCGGATTTCTCCTCCATGTTCACCGCAATCCAGGATAACGACGAGAACTCCGTCAATGAGCTCAAAACTGGTTTTAGCGAATACATCGATACTGACAACATGTTGGACAAGATCAAAAAGGGCGGCACGGTCAAGAGTTCCGCCGCCTTCGAGCTTGATGACCTCACCACTCCAGTAGAACTGGTAGCCAGGGAAAAATACGGCGAGGAAGAAGTGGGCTCGCAGACCTACAAACTGGAGGAGTCTACCCCGATGGATCCCGCGCCAAAGGACGAAGATTCCAGCCCGGAGTCACCTAGGAAAAAAGAGAAAGACACTCATTCTATCTAGCTCCAGTTCCGAGGTGGAAGTGGTTGCCCAGCCTTAATCCCACTCAACTCGAGGCGGTTCGAAACTAGGTCTATGCAAACGTTACCCCTGCTTTTACCTCCGGTTTCTCCGCAGCATAGAATCATCAGTGACATCCACCCCGATGTCACCATTTCTGTGATGGGAGATACATATGGCGACACTAGATTCCCTTTTGGTACCCGGTGCGGTGGAGCTGCACGGCGCCGCAGATAACTGGAGGCAAGCCATCCGGATGGCGGGATCGTTGCTGGAAGAAGCAGGCACGATCACCGCGGACTACACCGAGGCGATGGTCCACTCCGTGGAAGAGACGGGCCCCTATATCGTGGTTGCGCCGGGATTCGCCTTTGCGCACGCGCGGCCTTCGGAGGCGGTGAAGGAAACCTCCCTGTCCTGGGTACGCCTAGATGAGCCGGTGAAATTCGGCCACGATTCCAACGATCCCGTCGACCTGGTCGTAGCTTTCGCAGCGCGCAATGACTCCGAGCATCTGCAGGCGATGAAACAACTGGCAAAGCTGCTTGCCACCAAGCGCGCCGATCTCAATCGGGCGGAATCCGAAGGGGAACTCCGCGCGGTGCTCACTGCAACCACGCAAAACAAGAAGCAGCCAGCAGCCAAGCCACAAGCAGCATCCGAGCCCCAAGAGGCAAAGCATACGGCCGCAGATTCTGTCGCATCCAAGGGAAAAATCCTCACCGTATGCGGCAATGGCCTGGGCACGTCGCTATTCCTCAAAAACACTCTCGAGCAGGTCCTAGACGAATGGGGCTGGGGACCGTACCTGAATGTAGAGGCCACGGACACCATCTCCGCCAAGGGCCGGGCGAGCGAGGCGGATTTCCTTCTCACCTCCGGTGAAATCGCTGCAACCCTGGGTGATGTCGGGGTCCCTGTGTACGTCATCCAAGACTTCACCTCTATGTCTGAAATCGATGGGGCTCTGCGCGAGCTCTATGACATTTAAGGAGCATCCTCATGGATTTTCTTCTTGCTATAGCAAATTTCCTGGTTAATGAGATTCTCTCCGTACCGGCATTCCTCATCGGCATCATCACCGCGGTCGGCTTGGCCGCGATGGGACGCGGCACCGGCAAAACCATCGGCGGCGCTATCAAGGCCACGCTCGGCTTCTTGCTCATCGGTGCCGGCGCCGGTCTTGTCACCGATTCGCTCGAGCCGCTCGGCGCCATGATTACGGGCGCTACTGGCGCGCAAGGCGTGGTGCCAACCAATGAGGCAATCGTAGGCATTGCACAAGACCAGTTCGGCAGCCAAGTCGCCTGGATCATGATCTTAGGCTTTGTGGTTTCGCTGCTCCTCGCCCGCTTCACGCCCATGAGTTACGTGTTCCTCACCGGTCACCACGTCCTTTTTATGGCCACACTTCTCACGATGGTGCTCGCACCTGCCGGGTACTCGTCCTGGGTCGTCATCGCCTTTGGCGCGGCTCTGCTCGGCATCCTCATGGTCTCGCTCCCGGCTATCGCCCACCCATTTACCCGCCGCATTACCGGCGATGACTCCGTCGCCATCGGGCATTTCGGCACGGCTGGGTACTTGGCCGCCGGTGGTGTGGGCAAGCTAGTAGGCGGCAAAGGCAAAAAGATGTCGCCCTCCACTGAAGACCTGAAGCTCCCGGAAGGCCTGCGCTTCCTGCGCGATTCTATGGTGGCAACCGCGCTGTCCATGGCGCTGATGTACGTGGTCCTCGCCGTGCTTTTCATTGCCCGCGCCGGCACTGAAGAAGCCTTTACCGCTTTCCCGGATGGTGCTAGCAACGTGGGCAATTTCTTGATGCAGTCCGTCACGCAAGGCCTCCAGTTCGGCGTAGCCGTGGCCGTCATCCTTTTTGGTGTCCGCACTATCCTGGGCGAGCTCGTACCCGCATTCCAGGGCATCGCCGCCAAGGTCGTGCCCGGTGCGATTCCCGCACTGGATGCGCCCATCGTCTTCCCTTATGCCCAAAACGCAGTGCTCATCGGGTTCATTTCCTCCTTCCTCGGCGGACTTGTCGGCCTTGCTGTCCTTTCCACCTGGCTCAATCCAGCCTTTGGCATTGCGCTGATTCTGCCTGGTTTGGTGCCGCACTTCTTTACCGGCGGCGCAGCAGGCGTTTACGGCAATGCCACCGGTGGTCGCCGCGGTGCCGCATTAGGCGCCTTTGTTAATGGCCTCATTATTACCTTCCTGCCAGCCTTCCTCCTCGGTGTCCTTGGTGCCTTCGGCTCCGCGAATACCACGTTTGGTGACGCTGACTTTGGCTGGCTCGGCCTGCTGCTGGGCTGGTCCACCAATGCCGGCGGTGCGCTCGGGCTTATCTTTATTGCCCTTATCGCGCTGGCCATTTTGGCTCTGGGCTGGGTATGCCAGCGCAAGCTTGTCGACGCCCACTGGGACCCCACTCCCCACCGTCCTTCCCCCACCAGCAATGCCGATGCCGCCGCAACCAACGGTGCAACCGGCGCGGCTCCTTCTTCTGGGACAGCCAAGAAGTATCCGAAGGTGCTACCGCCAGAAGGTGCGCCAGTTCCACCCGCCCGCATAGACCACTAGCCGCGCGCCGCGCCCCGAAGGGCGCTACAGTATCCCTATGCAGCGCCCTTCCCTATTCCCTCTCGCGTCCGTCCTCCTCGCTACCAGTCTTGCGCTAAGCGCCTGCGGCTCCGGTTCAGACTCCAGCTCTGATTCCGCCCCAGCAGAAGAGCCAGCCTTCGCTACCGCACAGGACAACAACTCCGCGGCTGATGAAGCAGAAAAGAAGACCAGCGCTAAAGAGAAGACGGAGTCCCGCCGTACCGAGACTGTCACCGAAGTAGCAGAGCCGGAGCAGCCTGCCCCACCGGCTGGTGGAAACCACAACATCCATGTAGGCCAGATTGGCGGATACTGCGGCACATCTTCATCAGGCGATTCCATCGACGCCGGCGACGCCACCTCCTGCGAATTCGCCGCCGCGGTCTTTGATGCCGCGATGAAGGCTAGCTACACCATGCGATCGAAAGATCCCACGGTAACGCCGACATACCACGCCGATATCACCGCCAGCAGCCCAGTGACCAAGCAATCCTATAACCTGGATTGCCGCATGGGCAGCGACCAGCGGGTACTCACCTGCGAAAAGCCCGGCGACAATACGGTGCGCGCCTCATTCGAAACCGCAGATAGAAGCGTGTGGACTAAGCGCGTGGCCACCACGAACTAAGCACCTACCCAGCACCTTGCCCACACTGCCCACCAAGTCTGCCGCTACTCCAACGCCACCCGCGGCAATATCGAGGCCATCGTGACCGTCGTCGAAGATTAGAGTTCTTGCGTACAATCGGCGGACGTACAAAGACCCGATAGAAAAGGAGTCATTATGGACGCCGTTTACACCACCGAAGCACTCTCCACCGGAGCAGGCCGCGACGGCCGCGCTGTAGTTAAGGATTCCGATCTGGATTTCACCATGACCGCCCCAAAGGAAATGGGCGGCAGCGGTGAGGGCGCTAACCCGGAGCAGCTTTTCGCTGCCGGTTACGCCGCTTGCTACCACTCCGCGCTGAAGGCAGTGGCCAAGGACAAGGGTGTTGACGTGGAGAATTCCTCCATCGGCGCCCGCGTTAACTTGGGCAAGAACGACGAGGGCTTCTACCTCGGCGTTGACCTCGAGGTCACCATCCCAGGCGTTGAGGATGACAAAGCCCAGGAGCTTGCCGACGCCGCCCACCAGATGTGCCCTTACTCCAAGGCCACCCGCGGCAACATCGAGGTCAACGTTGGTGTTGCGCAGGACTAATTTCTAGTCCTCCCCCAGCCCACGCCGCGCTACCATGCGCGCCGCGTGGGTATTTTTATGCTTTGCGCAACCTCTTTTGTCGGCGCCTCGGAGACCCCTCGGCACCGCAACAAGGCCAAAACCATATTTTTTAAAACCGCGGGTTTTCATCAACTAGCCTGCCAGCTGGAGCGCCTATTTTATAAAATCGGCGATTTTTAACAATTAGGGTTCCTCCGGTCTTCTTTTAACCGCGCTGATTGATCGATTTGGATCTCACAAAGAAAAATGCCAACCGAGGTCAGTGAAGCTTACGGGCTAATGCCTCACCACACTCCGCCTTGTATGGACAATTAGAATGACGTTATTTTCCGGTGATCACTGTATGCATTAGGACATAAGTGCCCCGAGTTTTGTTCCTAGGCATTTGCCTTGATTTCTATTATTTCCTGTGGCGGGTTCTGCTTCCAAAATTCGGTTTCGACCTCGACCGGGGTTCGGTATCCTAAGCTTTGGTGGAGCCTAGTCTCGTTCCGCCGAGAGTGTCTGATGGTTTGTGTGTGGGTACCTAACCTGCATGAGGAGATGGACCAGAATGACTACTGTGGCACGACGAGATCCGGCTGATAAGGCCAAGATTGATGCGATTGAAAAGAAGCTTCTTGCTAACCCTGAAATCGCGAAACTGATTGATGACCTAGGCACGTCTACAACGGATGCCAATGACTTGGTTCGCGGCATGTTACAGGCCTCGATTACCAGAGGCCTCAACGCTGAAATGGATGCCCATTTGGGCTACGAGTCTGGCGACAGGAGTGCTAAAGCTGCTGCTGGGACAGACAATCACCGCAACGGGTCGTATCCAAAGACCGTGGATTCTAACTACGGGCCAGTCACCGTTGATATCCCGAGGGATCGGGCTGGAACATTCTTGCCGACTATGGTCCCTAAAGGTTCTAGGCGCTTGACTGATGTCGATGACATGATCGTCAGCTTGTAGGCCGGTGGGATGACAAGTAGGGATATCCAGCATCATATGGCAACGGCGATGCGTGTTGATATTTCCCATGAGTCGATTTCGGCGGTTACTGACACCGTCCTCGATGAGGTCATGGTCTGGCAAACCGCCAGCTAGATGAGTTCTACCCGGTCATTTTCCTGGATGCGTTGCGTATTAAAGTCCGCGACGGCGGCCGAGTAGTCAACAAGTCCGCGTACATGGCAATCGGTGTGGACCTTGACGGTATCAAACACATTTTGGGATTGTGGATTGCCAAAGAAGAAGGCGCTTCATTCTGGGCGCAAGTATGCGCCAATCTTTTCAACCGTGGGGTTAAAGACGTCTTTATCGTTTGCTGTAACGGGTTCAAAGGCTTGCCGGAAGAAGTAAAGGCAACCTGGCCGAACTCTATGGTGCAAACTTGTATCGTGCACCTGATTCGCGCAGCGAACTGGTGGGTAGCCTACGGGGATCGACGGGGTGTATCGGCGGCGTTGAAAAAGATTTACACCGCCGCAGACGAGTCCACAGCTAAGGCTGCCTTAGACGAATTTGAAGCCTCTGAATTGGGAGAAAAGTATCCACGCTCAGTCCAGGTCTGGTGTGATGCTTGGCAGCGTTTCGTACCGTTTCTGCAGTTCCCACCAGCAGAGCAGCCAGGAAGGTAATCTATACGACGAATTCAATTGAATCATTCAACAATGAACTGCGTAAAGCTACTCGCAGTAGGGTGCAGTTCACTAACGATGAATCAGCGATAAAGACGCTGTGGTTGATGATCTGCAACATCGAAGACAAACGAGCCGTGAAACGAGCCAAACAGGGCAAACGAGTCTCAGCGACAGCCGGCAGACTCATGGAAGGAGCCAGAGTTTCCAGCTGGAAACAAGCCATCAACCAAATGGCCGTGGCCTTTCCCGCCCGCTTCGACAAATACCTATAAACCTAACCCCACACACAAACAACTTGACACGCTCCACGGTCCTTCGCATCCTGGTCAAATTTTCTTGGCATGTTCCAGATTTTCCCATCTACTCAAACGGAACAAAACCTGAGACACTTCAATCGCTTACATTTCAGCGTCCTCCCTGGGAACCTTAAAAAGTCACACTCCGGTATTTCATGGGCAGCGTTACAATACAATGCAGCCACATGGACACAGCTTAAAGACCTAGTTTATGAGCAAGCTAAATATCCTTGTATGGCACCTGACAGCGTACGCCTGAAAATGACCGCATAGAACTCGTCGATGTTGGGAACAACTCGACCAAATCCCCTCATTCAAACCAGAAATGGCAACCGACCATGAGCCAGCAATTATTCACAAATCTCTAGCCTAAAACGGCGGAAAAATTCCGCTACCTCCGGCTACAATCTCGATAAAAACAAAGATCATCATTGATTTTAATAATCAAGAAAATTAACAGCTTTAAAATTAAAAAGTAAGAAAAGAATTGATCCCGTTCGGACCGAGCAATACGCATGCCGCCGTGCAAAACGATATTTCTAACTGCTAGGCCATTCCGAAACTTATCATTTAAACAATAATTAAAATACTCGCTCTCTTCTTTCGTCAACAGTTTCCCCTCCCAGTTCAAGAGACCTATAGCCACGAGACGATCAGATGCAGCTCGCTCCCCCAACAGGCTTCCAGTAACCATAGTGGCCCCGTGTTGATGAACGCGTCTCAGGATTTCCATCTCAACCCAGTCAACGACCTGCACAGAGCCAGAATGCATCGAAATAAGATTAACTTCTTCCAATAGCTTTAAGGCAGTTTTCTGCGGTTGCAGCCCGAAATCTTCAGCTGATAACTCCGAATTCCATGCCGCACTAGGAAAATCCGTTGCACCTCGACATTCTTTCTGTAAAAGGAGGATGCTCTGATCGGAGAACAATAGATCCAAAACGGTACGGCTCCTTTCATCACAAGTGTTAGGGACAAGGTACTTGCGTTTCGCCCGGGACGGTAGCTCTCCGAAGTCGACGGTTCTACCACTCAGCTCTATAAGTTCATGATCCACTTCTCCTCTTTCGGTCCAGCAGGCATACTGCTGGACTACGCTCTCAATCCCAGGTAACAAACTCTTGCATCGTTCGAGCATTGAAGTATCTTCAGACGGGGGCGAGAACAGAAAGTTGCGGATTCCAAACTCTTCTTTCAAATAGATTTCAAAAAACCACTTGACTACCTCTTCCAAACGAACACCCTGGCGTAAGAGAAATCTATGATAGAAAGAAACAAGAGAGTGTAACCTAATTTCCTTGAAATTGAAGGCCGCATTTTCTAGATAGAAATCCACTGACCGCATCCCGGCAGCCCTCTCAAACACAGAAGACTCCGACACATACGAGGGCGCTGTTAATATACCGTCGACTGAAGTAAAGCTAAATAAATAAATGAAGTTGTCTAATATTTCTTCGTTAGACATCGACGATAAAAGGTAAGCGCGATCAATTTTTATTATTTCCTCCCAGGTTTCTTCCTTAAACTGACAAGAGATCAACTCGTCCAAATTGTTCACTAGGAGAACTTCGACGCTAAATCTGATGCGGTCAGCTTCTTTCACATCGGACAAGCTGTCCTGGTAAAATCGACGGTATTTTTGCATCGTCCTCGCCGACAAGGCCCTCACCCCAGAAGTAGCCGTCAATCCAGACCTCCTAGCTTCAGCTACAACTTTAATGAAGCTCAGGTTTTCCTGACCAGATGCAAGATACGCATCCAATATCTCTTCGATATCTGAATCGGTTAACGGTTTCGGAATAAAAGAGCACTGCTCGGCAACATTGAAGATTGCACCTATGATTAGCTCTGCCGCGGGGTAAGGGTTCTGTCGATATAATTCGGCCAGCCCCTCCTCTTGACGTTTTCGCATACATTTTGCACCCACAAGCTCTGTAAGAGAAAAGCCGGCTACATGCAAGACCTTTGCAACATCCTCGTCAAACAGGTCCTTTCTACACTTAAAAATCCAGTCAATATAGTCTTGGCGATATTCAATCGCTACTCCTTTCGATAGTTCGCCTACCTGCTGCACAGACTTTCCTGCGAAAAGTCTTCCCAAACGCGCCCCAGCTTCTTTCTTGAACTTTTGTACGTCAGCGGTAGAAATATCAGGTTCCCCGGAATATTGAAGAATATCGTCCAGATAACGGGAGGCATTAATACACTCAATTAGGTCATTTATTTCCGGTAACCACTCCCCCTTTTTCCGCCTATTAAAAAGCTCGACACTCTTATTGGCCATGTAATTAAATGCTAAATCATCACGTGAAAAATATTGTATATACAAGCTACATTGCCCCATTTTCGGTACAGCGGCCCTATAACTGGAAAACCGCTTCGGGTCTCCCCTTAATTACTACCCTTCATCGCTTCTCAATTCGGGTTGGCTACAATTCCTATACACGTAATGGAGCACCGAATTCTCGCATTCTCCGATCTCCGACATCTCGTTTCACGCCAGACCCATTTCATCTTGAACGCTAGGACCTTGCGGACAAGCCCGGTGCCTTGCTGGTCGATCTGGAGCAGGTTTCCACCTCTCATATGGCACAGGCAACCTATGTTGGGAATTGCAGCATTCTGTCGCCAAACATTCGGCTGCTCTAAGCACGAGACCCCTAGATCGGCCCGAAGTTTGCGCCACAACTCCCGAACAGAGCGCTTGACGACGTCCCTCTTGCACCAAACCAGCACAGATAGCCTCACACCCGTAAAATCTAGAAGCCCGATCCCCATCCCCAAGCTCTGGTACTAGCGCTTCAAATGCCTAGATATACCTAGACCAGTCGTGCACATCTAACTGCGCTTGAATTGCTCGAGCTTTAAACTCTATTCTCTTTTTCTCTAAGGGGTTGCCGGCATACTGGAGTAATTCTTCAGCTGCTTCGCGTGCTTGGTCGGGGGTAAACACCATTTCAATCGGGGTACTCTGGCTTCCCGCGAGATACAGGTAGATAAAACGCGTTCCGTCAGGAATCTTTCCAACCCCAACGAAGTAGTCTTCCCCTTCATCCGTTATCTCAATTACGCTAAACCCTGGAGGTAGTTTACCTGCGTTCCCTAGAAAAGGTGCCACCATAGATCGCAAAGCATCTGCAATTTCAGGAACGCCAACTTTTTCACTAACTATTCTTTCCACAAGTTGCTCAGAGGTATCTGCATCGACTTTTCCGAGCAGGGGGCCTACTGCCAAATTCAGTCTGAGAAACAACCAGCAAACCGCCCAGCCAGTCCGCTTGTTACCATCGAAAAGACTCTGCGTGGTGCAGAAAGAATGCAGAAGTGCTGCAGCTTTATCCCAAGCGGTTGGAAACGCGTCTCTTCCGAAAACGGTAGTCGCCGGTCGGTTTACATTTGCTTTAAACTGATTGGAATCACGAATTTGCGGAGGGGACCCGCAAGCCAATTCCCCGACGATTAGGACTTCCTCTTCGTTGGGATAAATGGTCAAGCTAAACGGCGGTTTAGATCCGCGGACCAATTGGCAATCTCACGCCCCAAGTACTCGACGTAGCGGCGACGGTCTTCCTTATCCATATCCTGGACCTGAGCTACAGAAGTATTAATATTGTCAGGTTTTGAAACGGTTGACTGTGTCAATTTAATCCCTCCTTTGCCCTTCACTAGTCAGTATCTGCTTATTTCAAAGGTTAGCACTCGTTGAAGAATCTGTGGGAACAGTAACCTTGCCCCTGCTAAGTTTGAAATTAAACGATGTGGTGTGCTCACTAGGCTCACCCCCTCATGTCGACAGGGGTTTCGTTTCTTAGACGGCCCCTAATTCGCAAAGTGACCCCAGTATTACTCCATGCTCACCTCTAGGTCACGGTATTTAAAAGAGGAATACTCCCAAATCTTTTCCAAACCACCATGCTGGATATACTGATTTATTCTTGGAGAAGGCAAGAACATCTAGCCATTAAAGCTGTCCATCCTATATCCCACCAATTCTTAATACGCCGATAGCTTAGCTTCGCTCAAAGCCTGCACCGTACGAGAGGCAAAGAAAGCGCTGCAAATACATGCCGATCTTTGCCCTCTCGGGAAATGAACGCGGCCCAGTAAAGCACCACTACTACTGCTACCGCAATGGTTACCGTAGTGAGCACGGAGTTAGATATCGCCGAAGCCTCCCACATGGCAGTGAGAACCGGAATAGCAATAGTTAATGGCGCTAGGAACCGAGAGACAACAATCACCGACACCGTCTCTACCAGCAGACTACCCCACGACAGACTCGCCCTTTCGACCTACGGAACGAGTGGTAACCAGTTGCTTCCTCACTACTCTTTGGACCTGACCCCTGTTAGGTAGACACCTGATATCCAACCCGACCGAGCCGGGCATCAGGTGTCCACCAAACAGGGGTGGAAAGGCCTGAGCTTGCCGACGCCACCCACCAGACGTGCCTTTACTCCAAGGCCACCCGCGGCAACATCGAAGTCAAAGTTGGCGTTGCACAGGAGTAATTTATCTATTTAAACCAGCAGGCCTAGTCGCTTTTAGAGGCTGCAGAGGCGTTTCCTAGAATCAAGAGTTCGGCAGTTACCAGCGGATCTTTGAGGTCTAGCTCGAGGATCTCTGCGATTTCTTCCATGCGGCGCCGCACAGTATGGCGGTGGGTTTCCAGTTCTTCGGCAGTATGAGAAATATTGCCGCCATTGCGCAGGAAAGCCTCTAAAGTACAGGCGAAATCGGTACGGTTGCCGGCATCAATTTCCTCCAGCCTTCCCCAAGTCTCTTTTACGCGGTAGTCAATAGCACTGCGTACTTGAACATCACCAAGCCAATTCAGAGATTTGGCTTCGGGACCGACCAGCGTTCCCGCCTGAAGCCCAAAGACTACGCGTTGTAGTTCTTCCACCACAGTTTCGTTCAGATCAGACCACAAGAGTGGAACTCCCACGGCGATGCGCTGGGTGGTGCGCATTCCTAGAAATAGCTCTCGGATATTTTTCACACTGCGGGTACCCCGGAAGATGAGAAAGGATGTGGCGGCGTCGATAGGCAGGGCAAAAAGCATGCGCCCGTAGCTGGCAAGTCGCTGATCTAGATTGCGCATAAACCGGTGGTGCCCTTGAGACGATTTTGATTTCACCAGTACTGGCCGCACCCGTCCATCCGCATCGCCTACGTGGTGAAAGATCCGCTGCATTGAGTCTTGGTCTTTCGAAAGCCCAATTTGGATAGCAATAGCAAGGGAATTGAGCTCCTGCTGCATCGTGCGCAATTCCCGCGGGCGGGTGATGATGAGCTCTGCCAAGCCAGCAGCATGTTTGAGCGCGGTGCGATCATGCGAGCTGAAAAGATGTGGAGCAGCCGCAATCAGACCATAGATGCGATCTCCTTGGGGCTGCAGCCGCTGGGCAATGACATTGAATGAGCCATACTGGGCGGCGATGCCAAATTTTCTTTTACTCGTTTCTTCCACAATGGGGCGAAAATCTAACTCCTCGGCCCCTGGTATCCCAGCTTGGGCAGCGATTCGCCCATCCAGATCAACGAGGCACATATGGGCCTGCAGAGCTTGCGCCGTGCGCGATACCAGTTCTGGCAATCCCTGGGCAGCGGCCTCATTGAGTAACTGTTGCCGTTCTAAAAGCTCCGCATGGGCTAGGTCACGCTGACGTATCACTTCACGGTGTAGCGCTGCCTGCAAAGAGATAAAGGGGGTCTCCAGCGGGACAATGAATAAGGATATCTCTGCTTCCTTGGCGGCGTCGATCATGGCTGAAGGAACCTCATCAAAAGCAATGCCTAGGCCGAAGCCAATGCCGGCTACACCGGCTTCGGCAAGCTTGCGTACATAAAGAGGAAGCTCTTGTGGCGTGTGCGCGAAGGCAATACCCGTAAGTAAGACCACGGAACCTGCGCCGATGAATTCGCGCGGGTCAACGAGCTCACAAGGGTGAATAGCAGAGAATTTCCGCCCAGAATCGTGAACCTTTTCCAGGTTTAGTCCTTTTTGGGCCAATAGCCACGACAAGGACAGATCGATGTCTGGCCTAGTGAGATCAGCTGCACCGCGTACATCTGAATCGGTGCCTACTACGTTGAGTGAAACCATAGCCCGCCCCTCCACATCCATACTGTCTAAGTTTTTCTCCTCAATTCACCACACTGTCTATATCGCATATTACATCGTTCGGTACACAATGATTCACATCACATTCTCAATAAGTACCGAAGGAGTGACATGCAAGATTTCAACCACCGGCTTCCGCAGCAGCGGAACGTGCGTACCGCTATCCCCGGGCCGCGTAGCCAAGAATTGGAGCAGCAGCGAGAGGCTGAACTCGCCCGCGGACTAGTGCCGGGCCTGCCGGCTTATATCGTCGATGGCGATGGCGGCGTTTTAGTCGATGTCGATGGAAATAGCTTTGTAGATTTCGCTTCCGGTATCGCCGTGACCACGGTAGGCGCCTCCAATGAACGAGTAACCACCGCTGTCTCCGAGGCCGCATCGCATCTGCTTCATACGTGCTTTTTAAATGCGCCCTATGAAGGGTTTGTTGCCGTCGCCCGCAAGCTCAATGAGCTCACCCCTGGAGAGCATAAGAAGAAGAGTGCACTCTTTTCCACGGGTGCCGAAGCGATAGAAAACGCGGTAAAGATTGCCCGCAACTACACCGGTAAAAACCGCGTGGTCGTCTTTGATTCCGCCTTCCACGGCCGCACCAATCTGACGATGACCATGACCGCGAAGAATAAACCCTATAAGGCAGGATTCGGCACTCTCGCTGCAGATATTTACCGTGTGCCCGGCTCGTACCCCCTGCGCGATGGCCTAGACGGCCAACAAGCAATCGAGCGCACCAAACGCGTCATCGAGCAAACAGTAGGCACCGAAGAACTCGCCGCAGTAGTCATCGAGCCCATTCAAGGCGAAGGTGGCTTTGTTGAACCTGCGGAAGGATTCCTTCCCGGGCTACAGAAGTGGTGCAAGGAGAACGGCGTCGTCTTTGTTGCCGATGAAATTCAAGCTGGAATGTGCCGTACCGGTTCCTGGTTTGCCTGCGATAAAGAAGGGGTTGTACCGGATCTGATTACAACCGCCAAGGGCGTTGGCGGCGGCATGCCGCTTTCGGCTGTAACCGGACGAGCAGAGATCATGGACTCACCCGGCCCAGGTTCTTTGGGCGGCACCTATGCCGGCAATCCGGTGGCTTGCGCGGCCTCCCTTGCTGCCATCGAAGAGATGGAAGAAAAGAACCTCGGTGCTCGCGCGCTTGAGATTGAGAACATCCTCCGCGAGGAGCTAGAACCACTGCTGGAGCTGCCAAACGTGGCGGAAGTTCGCGGACGTGGAGCAATGATTGCCATTGAATTCGCAGACGAAAAGGGGCGTCCGGATGCTGAGCTTACCGCCCAGGTAGCCGCCGCCTGTAAGGCTCAAGGGGTGCTCGTCCTTACTTGCGGGCTCGACGGCAACGTCATCCGCTTGCTTCCACCCCTAGTCATCAACGAGGAAACACTGCGTGATGGATTGCAGGTCCTCGCCGCAGAAATCCGCAAGAACCAATCCCCCGCTCACCTCTAACCCCTAGATACCGGCTAAAGCAGCCACTGTCACTACCAAAGAAGGAGTACACCTCATGTCTAACCCACACATTTACGATTGCATCATCCTCGGCACCGGCTACGGCGGCATTGGTATGGGAGCCCAGCTGACCAAGGATGGAACCGAAAACTACCTCATTCTGGAAGCTGCCGATGAAGTAGGCGGGGTATGGCGCGATAATACCTACCCGGGCGCCGCCTGCGATACCCAAGCACTTATCTACTGCTACTCATACTTCCTCAACCTCGGTGTCTCGCGCATGTTTGCCGGCCAAGACGAAATGTTGGACTACCTCAAGGCCATGGCAAAAGAGTTCAACCTCTACGAGCACATCAAGTTCAACCACCGCATCACCCGCTCCGAGTGGCTGGAGGATATGAAGGCGTGGGAGGTGGAAATCGCTACCGGTGAAACCTTCTACGGGCGTGTCTTTGTGGGAGCTTGGGGCCAGCTTTCCAAGCCAAAGATTCCTAATTTCCCAGGTCGAGAGCGCTTCAAGGGAGTTCAGTTCCATTCCGCTGAATGGGATCATTCCACTGATTTGAGCAATAAGAAGGTAGCGACCATCGGCAACGCCGCTTCTGCCGTCCAGCTCGTGCCCGAGGTAGCTAAGGTGGCCGGTCACCTAGCCGTATTCCAGCGCTCAGCCAATTACATTCTGCCGCGCAACCAGATCATCTTTAGTGAGGAAGAACTGCAGGAATTCCAAGAGAACCCGGATTCCTACCGCGCTATCCGCAAAGAAATTCACGACACCCGCGAGGCAGGATTCGAACGCACCCGCACAGGCACAGACTCTGCTGCAGAAGGCGTCGAGCAGGCGATGGAACACCTGCGCTCCCAAGTAAATGATCCCGCACTGGTAGAAAAGCTAACGCCTACCTTCGCCTTTGGCTGCAAGCGCATTCTGCGTTCGGATGACTTCTACCCCACCTTCAACCGAGAGAATGTCTCCCTAATCACCGAGGGCATTGCGGAGATTACTGAAAACGGCATCCGCACTGCCGACGGCGTGGAGCACGAGTTTGATGTCATCATCTATGCCACCGGCTTCTACTCCCAAGAATTCCAGGGCGACCTCAAAGTCATCGGCCGTGGCGGTCTAGACCTGCGCGAGCGCTGGGGTAACTCGCCTGAGGCCTACCTGGGGATGTCTGTCGATGGCTTCCCCAACTTCTTTATGCTCTACGGTCCCAATACCAACCTGAACCATCACTCCGTAGTGGCGATGCTGGAAGAACAGGATAAATACATCAGCCAGGCGATAGATTTCCTGCGCGATAATCCCGACAAGGTGCTGGACGTGGACCCGCAGGTACTGCGCGAGTTTAATGACCGCATCCAAGCTGAACTGCAAGATTCCGCCTTCTCCGCAGATTGTTCGTCTTGGTACAAGAACGAAGACGGCAAGGTCATCAATAACTGGTCTGGCAACGTGGCCGAGTACCAGGACCTCACCCGCGAGCTGCAAGTAGATGACTACCGCGTGGCGTAGTTCCCCACCAGCCATCGCCCTCTTATGAGCCGAATCGTTTCCAGAAAGGAACGCTTTATGTACACACAATCCGATGAATACTCCGGCCGCCCTGTGGCCGAGGATGCGTGGAAAGCGCTCGCTCCTTTCCGTGATGCTGGAGCACAGTCTTTCCACCACTTCCCCATCCCGGAAGTCCGCGAAAGCTATATCAACTCCACCGGCGCCAATCCCCTGCACGAAACCACCCCGCCGGAGAGCACTGACTATCCCGTGCACGATTTCCAAGTACGCGTCTATGAACCGCGAGAAGCTGCAGTGCGCCAGGATGCAACCCCAGCCATCCTCTTTATGCACGGCGGCGGGTGGCTGATGGGCAACCTGGAAACGCACGATTCAGTGGCGCGCAGATTAGCAGTGCTTACCGGTTTCCCTATCATTGCGGTGGATTATCGCCTCGCACCCGAGCACCCGTACCCCGCCGCCATCGATGATTGCCGCGCTGCGTACCGCTGGGTATCAGATTCTTCAGCAGAACATGGGCTCATCGTCGATTCGATTGCGGTCGTGGGCGATTCTGCTGGTGGCCAATTGGCGGCCGTGATGGCCAATGAGTTTAGCGGCGTGGAAGGCGTTGCCCCGCTAAGCAGCCAAGTGTTGCTCTACCCTATTACGGATTGTTCCCAACAGCGTACCGAAAACGGTGCCTCCTACCAGCGCCTAGAAGCCGGCTTTCCTCTAGTGGCCGATACCATGCGGTGGTTTATCAATACTTTTATCACCGAGGAATCCCAGCGCACCGCGAAAGATCTATCACCGCTGCTGCACGAGCTTCCAGAAAACCTGCCCCCAGCACTGGTTATCACGGTAGATAACGATCCATTGGCGGATGAAGGCGGGGAATACGCGCTCAAGCTCGCCCGAGCGGGCGTGGATGTGACTTATAAGCACCTGGTGGGCTATCACCACGGGCTTTTTACCTCCGCAGGCATTATCCAGCGCGGCGAGCAAGAGCTTGCCGACGTCGCTTCTTTCCTCCGCCGCACCGCCCGCGGCTCATCCCCGAGCTAAGCCGCTTCTCCTTTGCCCCTATCACTTTCCTAGTAAGGAATCACTGACATGTTTAAACGTTCATTTGGCATCGCGATGGCCTTCATCGGCGTGCTTGCCGGTGCCTCCTTTGCCTCTGGCCGCGAGGCGCTGCAGTACTTCGTGGCCTTTGGCAATTGGGGCATAGTCGGTGCGGTCTGTACCGCGATTGCCATGATGGTCTCTGGCATCACCATCTTGCAGATGGGTTCTTATCACCGCGCTAAAGAACACACTTCAGTCTTTGAAGCAGTCTCCACGCCCATCGTGTCCAAACTGCTAGATTTCGGCACGCTTACCTGCCTGTTCTGCATTGGCTTTGCCATGTTTGCTGGTGCGGGTACCAACCTAAACCAGCAGTGGGGCTGGCCAGTATGGATCGGTGCGATCATCATGTTGATTTTGACCTTGCTCACCGGTCTTTTGGACGTTGATAAAGTCACCATCGCCATCGGCGCTATTACCCCGCTGATTATCGCTCTATTGACCATCGGTACTTTGTACACGGTCTTTACCGCCTCCCCGGATTGGAGCCACCTCAACGAGCAGGCACAACAGATTCCCACCACTTTGCCCAATTGGTGGATCTCAGCGCTAAATAACATGGGCCTGAACGTCATTGTGGCGGTATCCATGACCATCGTCATCGGCGGCAATTTCCTTGATTCCAAAGAAGTAGGCTACGGCGGCATCATGGGCGGGCTGTGCTTCCTCTTCCTCTTAGCCGTACTCGTTGGTGGCTTGTACATCTCCATCGGCCCGGTCACCGAGGCCGAAATGCCTACCCTAGAGATGATCACGCAAATTCACCCGTGGTTGGGTATCCCGATGGCCGTAGCCATCTACGGCATGATTTACAACACCTCGATCGGCATGTTCTATGCCTTTGCCAAGCGCTTGACCCGCAGCAAACCTCAGAACTTCTACAAGGTCTATTGCATTTCGGTGCTTATCGGCTTCGTCCTGTCCTTCATCGGCTTTGGCAACCTCATCGGCTGGGTCTATCCCATCTTGGGCTATATGGGCATCGCCATGATGTGCATCATCGGCTATGCCTGGGTCAAAAACCGCAAGGAACTAGAAAGCGAAAGCGAGCTGCGCCGCCGCGCCCGAGAGCTTCTACAAAAGCGCTTCGAAGGCGAAGAAACCCTATCTGAGGCAGAAATGCGCGAATTGGTTTCCATCGCCCGAAACTCATCGATCCCAGAATCTGAATTCATCGCGGAAATCATGACCGAGGTAGATGCTGAGGATCCGCACTTACAAATCCATGACGGTAAATTGCACTCGCTCATTACCGGCAAACCCCGCCCGAAAAAGCGGCGAACAACCGTCGGTGACCACACACCTACTCGTCCCCCGCACGAGTCGCACCAAGAAACTACAACCCCAAAGCTAGAAAAGGAGCTGTAACCCATCATGACTGAATCCCTGCAGATCAAAGGCGCCGTTCTCGAACGCTCTGATGCCCCACGCCCTTATGCGGACTCGCAGCCGCTGACAATCAGCGATCTCGAGCTCACCGCCCCTGGCGAGGGCGAAATCCTCGTAAAAATCACCGCCGCCGGCTTGTGCCATTCCGATCTATCGGTGGTCAACAACAACCGTCCACGCCCACTGCCCATGCTGCTAGGCCACGAATCCGCCGGCGTGGTTGAGGCAGTTGGGCCTAATGTCACCTCTGTCAGTGAAGGCGACCACGTGGTCATGACTTTCCTGCCACGCTGCGGCGAGTGTGCGGGGTGCAAAACCAATGGCAAGATGCCTTGTGAGGTAGGGTCCAAATCCAATGGCGAGGGCACACTTATCCGCGGTACCCGCCACCTCACCCGCAACGGCGAGGTAGTCCAACACCACCTGGGCGTTTCCGGGTTTGCCACCCACGCGGTGGTATCCGAACTTTCCGTAGTACCCATTGGCAAGGATGTCCCGGCCGATATTGCTGCCATCTTTGGTTGCGCCATCCTCACCGGCGGCGGGGCGGTACTCAACGAGGTTAAGCCCGGTCCGGAGGACACCATTGCCGTAGTGGGCCTTGGCGGAGTAGGCATGTCCGCTGTGATTACCGCTGCGGCACTGGACGTCAAGGAAATCGTGGGCATCGATATGCAGCCGGATAAGCTAGAAAAAGCCCTCGAACTAGGTGCTACCTCTGCCATGTCCGCGGAGGAAGCAGAAACCTCCGGGAAACGATTTAGTGCCGTGATTGAAGCAGCCGGCCACCCCAAGGCTTTAGAGACGGCCTATAAGATCACCGCTCCTGGTGGCTTGACCGTCACCGTCGGCCTGCCGGCTCCAGATTCTGTAACCAAAATCGATCCGCTGGTGATGACCAGCGAGGCCCGCCGACTACACGGCTGCTACCTCGGTTCTTCCGTGCCTGCAACTGATATTCCCAAATACGAACAGCTGTGGCGCGAAGGCAAGCTCAACGCCGAGGGTCTCATTTCCTCCCATATCAAGCTCGAAGATATCAATGCGGCAATGGATAACCTCAGCGATGGGCTAGCACTGCGCCAAATCATCGAATTTGACTAGACCCTTGGTTCCTGACTCCTCCCGCGCCCCGCGCCAGTTCATTCCCGGCGCGGGGCGCATCTCTACCTAGCCATGTAGCTGCCCATGCTTGTGGACTCTGCTCGCCCACTACAGAAAGAAGCGTCCCCATGTCTGAAGAAAAGAAGACTTCCCAAGGCCACGCCTCGCCCACGTCTCAAGCCACCGATGGAATCGGCACTCCTTCTCCGCACTGGAAAGCGGGACCATTTGAGGTCCGCCTACCATTTATTCATTACCGCTTGGAATTACCAGACTTTGGCCAGGGCCTTTTCATGTGTGTAGTGGACCTCGGGGCCATCCCACTGATGACAGAGGCGCTAGGCATGCCCTATCAAGTGGCCCTGGCAGTGGTAATACTTAATGGCCTGCTCTACCTGACCCACCACCTACTTGGTGATCCTGTCGTACCCGGTTGGATCACCCCTGCTATTCCACTGCTGACACTCTATGTGCAATCTTTCCCAGAAGGCACGGAGCGCATTTGGGCACTCATTAGTTTCCAGCTCTTGCTCGGAGTATTTTCTTTAACGCTAGGAATTACCGGCTGGGCAGCAAAGGTAGTGCGCTTAATCCCCTCGGGTATGCGCTCGGGCATCGTACTTGGTGCAGGCATTGCGGCCATCATTTCCGTATTCGAGGAAGGCGGGCGCTTCCACACCTTCCCCGTATCCATTACCGTCGCGGTAGCAGTGGCCTTCTTCTTAATGTACTCGCGCGGCTTTGCCCAGCTGCGCCAAAAAGCTGCTGGTTGGCGGTTTATAGCATCACTTGGCATCCTGCCTGCCATTTTCGTGGCCATTTTTATTGCGCCGCTAGCTGGTGAGGCACCGTGGCCGGACGTCGAGTGGGGCTTTTCCCAACCGGATTTTGTCTCATTGTGGAGCCATTACACCGTCTTTGGCGTCGGCCTTCCCCCGGCGCATATGTTCCTTAGCGCTATTCCCACCGTACTTGCCGCCTATATCGTGGTCTTTGGCGATGTCCTGCAGGCCAATGCCGTGCTCAAAGAGGCGGATCACGTCCGCACCGATGAAGCCGTGGTCTATAACCCTTCGCGCGCTCACCTACTCTTTGGCGGCCGCAATATACTCATGTCCATCTTTGGCCCGGACGTTGCCATGTGTGGGCCGCTCTGGGCAGCAATGCACGTTGTCATTGTGGAGCGCTATAAGCAAGGCCAACGCGCCATGCAGTCTATTTTTGGCGGGGCAGGTTCCTTCCGCTGGGGTTCTATTACCGGTCTTTTCCTACTGCCCATTACCTCCTTTGTGGAGCCCATCCTCCCCGTAGGTCTTGCGTTGACCCTGATTATCCAGGGGTTTGTCTCGGTGCGCGTGGGCATTATGGAATCCAAGAATCAAAAGGACTTGGGCATAGCCGGAGTGACCGCAGGCGTGCTCGCTACGCAGGGCGCTGCGTGGGGCTTTGCGGCCGGCATCGTCATGGTGCTGGTGGTCTATGGCAAGGCGATGTTCAAAGATGAACGCGATGGCACCATCCGCACCTTTGACGAGATCGATCCCAAGGAAGGCTTTTCTGACGCCCAGGCTGACTTCACCGATCTAGCAGAGCTTAACGACGTCACCGGCAACGCCCACCCCACTCCCCCTCAGCCGCGCAGCAAGCAAAGGGAAGATTAATCACTGCAGGCCCGCTAAACGGGCGACCGCCTTCCGATGCACGCGATAAACAGCAATCTCAAAGCTCACCACGCGGTACTTCCAGTTTTGAGGTTACCCTCGTTTAGTAGACACCCTATTCGTACGGATCTTGTGTCCGTAGGAGAGGATGTTCATTGTGAGTCAACAGCGCAAAAAGTACGCGCCGGAGTACCGGCGTGAAGCCGCGAACCTGGTAATCGAGTCACAGCGCCCGACCGCTCATGTGGCTAAGGAGATAGGCGTCGCACCAGGCCTTTTAGGCCGGTGGTTAAAAATGAGCGCGAACGCCGAGGATCCTCGGATGGGATGAGTGAGGCTGATCTTCGCGTTGAGAATGCTCATCTGCGCCGTGAGCTGGTTGAAGCCAAGATGGATAATGAGTTTTTGGCAAAAGCGACAGCCTTCTTCGCCGCGAAGCAACGCGAACAGAAAAGTTCGAATTAATGCAGCGAGAGAAAGCGAACTAGAGCATCAAACGTATGGCACAGCCATTAAAAGTGTCTCGATATTGGTCTAACCACCAGCAGAAAAGAAATAGCTGCCTAACCACTAGGTAGCTCCACTACGTGTACACGAATTGCGGTCAACCCCAGGCACGATTCAAACTTTCCAGGTTCTGGCCTAGGCTCGTCCGATCGTTTTCTTTTCCCTCTAAAGAAAAAGGACACCCTGCACAGGCGGGCGTCCTTTCAACTTTAGGTTCCTCTATTCGCAGGCGACGCCGTCACCGTCTCGATCCAATTTCGAGCTATAGCCTGGTTGACCGGAGTACAACGGCGCCGCACCTGCAGCGCGAGCGGCTGCACAATTAGGGTAATAGCTGGCTGCTCCACCATCACCACCAGCCGATTCACCACCACCATTATTGATTGACTGCTGTTGAATCACTGGCGCAGGAGCAACGAATCCATGCACACCACCATCAGCATCCGAATCGGCATCCCCGTTCACATCTACTACTTCTTCTGCTGCTTCGGCAGGGCTTACTTGCGGATCCAGCGTTGGCTCCTCAAACTCAACTGGGGCAGTAGATTCCGGTGCTTGATTTAGCGTCGAGCTTTGGACGGTTTCAGCAGCGGTAGTGGTTACCGTTGCGGTTTCTCGCACTGTAGTAGTTTCAGTGCTCTTCGTGTCGTCGGCGTCGGAGCATTGACTGAGAAGAGAAGAGGCGACAAAAAGAGCAGCGATGCTGCCTACAATTTTCTTACCGGAGGCCATAATTTTCCCCAAGAGATGAGAGTGTATTTAATTGACACTTCAACTATAGCTCGGAGTGACTCTCCCACCTATTTACATATACGTGATTTAGAGCTCATATCTTCGGTAACCTATTCATTTTCCCACTCTGATGAGCTTTCATCTGAATCGCTTTCACCTCGTGGTCGGCACTTACCCAAAAACTCCTACCCCAAATCACCCCGATATTTCTCCAGCAGGACCTCCAAGTCAGCGAGCAGGACTGGACCATACTTCCGGTGGCGGAGGCCGAACTCGACGCTGGCGGGAATGAAACCGGCTGGGTTGCCGAGGTCGTGGCGGATGCCCTCATGGACCACGACGTGAACGGGGTGAACCTCGGAGATGGGGAGATCGATGGCGCCGGCAAACTGCAGCTCCCCGCCCTGGCCGGGAGTGATACGGCGGAGGGCGCTAGAAATCGCGCGATCCAAAAGATAGCGACCCGTGGCCACCAAATTCGACGGCGCATCCCCAACCGCAGGCTTTTCCACCATGCCCACAACCTTCTTCAACCGATCATCGTCGGTAACCTCAACATCAAAGACGCCATAATTCGACACCTGCGACGGCTCCACCTCCACCGCCAACAACACCGAACCACCATGCTCTTGGCGCACCCGAATCATCTCACCCATGGCGGCGGTGGGCTCATTGACCAAACCGGGAAACATTGCCGTGAAATAGTGCCCATCGGCATCTAAGACTTCGTCCGCATCCCCTTCTATTCCTTAGAGCCCCGTACCCATGTCACGCAAAGCCTTGTTTTACATCACGGTGCGCCATTAAAGCCCCACCCAAAGGAGAATTGGGCTTTCCAACAGCTGAATACTCAAACCCGTTGTCTACCACGACTATTGCTCTAGCGGCCCTAATCTACGGATCCATCTCCGTACTGATGTACATCACCAAAGCAGAGTTTGGCCCCAAACGCCTCATACCATCTCCGATTGCTTTGCTACGGGACTGTAGTTACTCCAGCGTGATGGCCAAGATTTTCAACGGGCTCCGACACACGAAAATAGCCAGCCCTATTCTTCCTCTTCCCTCTTTCTGGCCTGTCTGCGCTCGCGCCTCCGAGCACGTTTTGCTTTGCGGATGTCTACGACCCAACGCGGAACAAAAGGCCACGGAAGCGGAACCCCGAACCCACCTGTAAATCCAACGGCTCCGATGACGAAAGCTGCCATGAGCGCAACCTTCAGCACCGTGCCAACAAATTCGGGAGGGTTAGCACCATCGGCCAAGCCTGCGATACCGCCAACACCCAAAACTAGCGTGGAGTAAGGATAATAAAAGAGCACGCCATCACTTACTGCACCTTCCCAGGCGAGTTCGTCGTACCACTTTTCTGATCTGGGGTTCCTCCGCACGTACCGGATATAATAGGTCCAGTAGAACACCATGACAAGCACTAACCCGGCGTATACGAGCAGCCCAATAATATCGCCGTCCATAGAATAGACCTCCCGTGGCTGCTGGTTGCGGTATGTAATAAAACGCTACCAGCGTTTGCTGGGGTGAGGAATGAGACGAAAAAGAAATGAAGCTTCCTAGGTTTAGTTCTTACTTCAGCTAAGGAAGGATTGGACGCTATGCCTAGAAAAAATTCTATCGAGTTCAAGGAAAAGCTGCCTATCAGATGAGAGTGTCCGATTCTTTGCGTGCGGGGCTTGATTTACAAGTAATCTGCGAATCAGTCGAGATAAACCACGGCTAGTTAGTTGATGGCTTGTTTCCCTCCTACGGCTTTCGCTCCTTCAATTAAGCCGTTGCATTCGATGTCGCATTTCGCTTTCTTCGCTCGCTGGACAGCACGATTGTCTTCGGTATTGCAGATCATCAGCCACAGCATCTTCAGCGCCGCGGTATAGTTCGGGACTTTGCCCCTGTTACTCGCAGCTTTACGTAGCTGAGCGCTGACCAGCTCGCTCGAATTCGTGGTATAACACACCCGCCGTGCCGCCGGCGGGAACTACAGAAACGGCACGAACCCACGCCAGACTTCAACCGACTGCAGATTTTCTTGACCTAGCTCACTGGCCTTAAAAGAATCTCACCTTGTACGGGTTGCCTCCCCGTATATAAGCCGTGCCGATATCGCCTAGCGCGCTAAAGACGCTTTTGCGGTTCTGGTAGGTCACCCGCCGGCTCTGTACCTCTGTTGCGAAAGGCCCCGCATACCGCACCCCACCCCTCTACTTCCCGCAGGCGCATGCTGTAGCGCATCATTATCCCCGCGCTCTTAGGTTCCGTGAATGCTACGGTCGGCTCCGCACAGTTTTACCTAACCACATTCTTTACCGACGCCATTTGGCTGGGCGCCCAGCTGCTGTGGGGCAACCGCCATTGCTTTTCTGGCCACACTCCGCGCGAGCTAGCCCGCAACGCCGCCATTGGCACAGCGCTCATTGTCCTTTTCATCCTCGGCAGGCTTATCGTTCGCCTTACCCCCTTGTTGGCGAAGCCGGCGAGCGACCTGCTGGACAATATGCGCCACGGAAGTGTCCCTATTACCCTGACCACGCTCTTTATCAACGGCGTGGGCGAAGAGCTATTCTTCCGCGATGTTGCCCGCCGCCCGCTTGCCG